>NZ_JBSFUO010000019.1:0-115583 GCF_053591835.1 Streptomyces sp. NPDC002911
CCAGGACGACGACCCCGACGGCCGCGTGGGCGTAGCGCTTCCCGCCGCGGCGGGGGGTGCGGGGGGTCCGGGCTTCGGAGAATGCGTCGTCCGGATACGCGTCGGCGCGCCCCGGGGCCCCGGGGCGCGCGTCGCCGGGATCCAGGGCACCGGGCCGGACCTGCCGCAGCACCGTCGTACGGTCCAGGTCGCCGGGCCGGACCTGCCGCAGGGCCGTCGTGCGGTCGTGCGCCGGGTCCGGCTCCATCATGCGCAGCCCCCTCGTCACGTCGTCCTCGGGCCGCCGCGCCGAGGGGGACGTCTCCCGGGTGTGCACCGTGACCTGCCGGCCCGCGGGATGCTTCACCTGGACGGTGACTTCGCGGATCTGCTCCCCCGTGCGACGGAAGAAGTGCTGGAAGACGGAGCCCCCGCAGGTCGCCACGACGCTCATCACACCCGCACCGGCGATGGTCCCGTACACACCGAGCTGCGAGGCCATCACCGCCGCCGCGACCGCTGCCACCGCACTGCCCGCGACCTGTGGAAGGCTCAGCTCTATGCGCCTTTCCTTACCTTCCGCATTGCTATGCGGCTTCTGCACCATGATCAGCCCCTGCTCGACAACTGCCCCACCTTGCACCCTGAAGGGACATGTGAGCGAATCAGATAGTTCCGATTCTGGAGATTTTGTGAAGCAGCACACCCAAGGAGGGCATACCGCAGACAACTGGGTAACCCAACTCCCGTGCCCGGCGTGAATTCCGGCGGCGCGCCGGTCCACCCCGGTGGCCCGAATGGAGTACTGTGGCGAGCCCTGGGGCCGGACTCCCGCACGGGTTTCCGGGACCTACGGGAGGGGGCCTGAGACGGCACTCGAACCGGCGGCGCTGCGGCATCGCACGGGCGCTTGCTGCATGGAGCGATCATCCGGTCGCGCCGCGTCGCACACAGGTGACCGTGTCATCGCGGCGTGCAGGGCCAAGGCCCGACACGCCGGGTGATTTGGCAAGGTTGTGGCAGGCTGAACCCGGGCAGGTCACACTCGACTAGCGGAAGCAGCGACGCACGTGACGTCGGCAGGCACCACCCGGGAGGTTCCCATGCCCGAACTGCGTGTCGTGGCCGTCTCAAACGACGGCACACGACTGGTGCTCAAGGCTGCGGACAGCACGGAGTACACGCTTCCGATCGATGAGCGGCTGCGTGCCGCCGTGCGCAACGACCGCGCCCGGCTCGGCCAGATCGAGATCGAGGTGGAGAGCCATCTCCGCCCGCGCGACATCCAGGCACGCATACGTGCCGGCGCCTCCGCCGAGGAGGTCGCCCAGTTCGCCGGCATCCCGGTGGACCGGGTGCGCCGCTTCGAGGGCCCTGTACTCGCGGAGCGTGCGTTCATGGCCGAACGCGCCCGGAAGACGGCTGTGCGCCGTCCCGGCGAGAACACCGGCCCCCAGCTGGGCGAGGCGGTGCAGGAGCGGCTGCTGCTGCGCGGCGCCGACAGGGAAACGGTCCAGTGGGACTCCTGGCGCCGGGACGACGGCACCTGGGAGGTTCTCCTGGTCTACCGCGTCGCCGGTGAACCGCACTCCGCGAGCTGGACGTACGACCCACCACGACGGCAGGTCCAAGCCGTGGACGAAGAAGCGCGCTCGCTGATCGGCGAGAGCGACGACCTCGCCGCTTCGGAGCCGAGCTTCCCGTTCGTGCCGCGGATCGCACGGCTGCCGCGCGACCGGCCGCTGGACCGCGCGCTGGACCGCCAGATCGAGCGTCCGGCGCCCCCCGCGCCGGATCCGGAGGAGCGCATCAGCGGTGTGTCCGCCGGCGAGCGCGACTCCTTGACCAGCCTCCTGGAGGCGGTGCCGAGCTTCCGCGGCGACATGATCGTCCCGGAGCGGCCCTCGCAGCCCGAACCGCCCGCACTCGAGCCCGCGCCGCACCAGGAGCCCGAAGCGGACGAGCCCCCGGCTGCGGCAGCGTCCGCCGGAGCGGGGGCCGCCTACGCCGATGTGCTGATGCCCCGCGCGGTGGCAGGCCACCGTGACCGGCTGACCGGGACGACGGACCGCCAGGCGGAGGCCGACGGCGTACGTCCAGGACGCCGGGCGGCGGTCCCGAGCTGGGACGAGATCGTCTTCGGCACACGCCGGAAGAAGCAGGACTGAGGAACGGGCCGGGTGCCCGTGGCACGAGGAGGGCCCGTACGCAGCCGCGTACGGGCCCTCGCTCGGTCCGGGACGCCGCCCTTTCGCGTCAGCGGGGGTCCGGCCCCGTGGCGACGGGGCGGGACTCGTCCGAGGACCACTCCGACCAGGACCCCGCGTACAAGGCGGCCCGGTGTCCTGCGAGCTCCAGCGCCAGCACCTCATGGGCAGCCGAGACGCCGGAGCCGCAGTAGACGCCGATCTCGGTGTCGCCGTCGGCGCCCAGGGCGGAGAACCGGGAAGCGAGCGTGCCGGCGGGCAGGAAGCGGCCGTCCTCGCCGGCGTTCTGCGTGGTAGGAGCGGATACCGCGCCAGGAATGTGGCCGCCGACGCGGTCGATCGGTTCCACGTCCCCCCGGTAGCGTTCCGCGGCCCGCGCGTCGAGCAGCAGACCGGACCGGGCCAGTTCCGCGGCCGCGTCCGCGTCCAGGAGGCCGAGAGCGCCCGGCTCGGGCCGGAAGTCGCCCTCGGCGGGCTCCGGAACGGCGGTGGTGAGCTCCCCCGTCCACGCGGCGAGACCTCCGTCCAGTACGCGGACATCGGAGTGCCCGGTCCAGCGCAGCAGCCACCATGCGCGGGCCGCCGCCCAGCCCTGGCCGCCGTCGTAGACCACCACAGGCGTCTCGCGACCGACACCGGACCGCCGCATGACGGCCGCGAAGGCTTCCGGGTCCGGCAGGGGATGACGGCCGGCGCTGCCTGCCGGACCCGCGAGCTCGGAGTCGAGATCGACGAACACCGCGCCCGGGAGGTGCCCGGCCTCGTAGTCGGCGCGGCCGTTCGGCCCGCCGAGCTGCCAGCGGATGTCGAGGAGCACCGGTGGGCGCGGCCCTGCCGATTCGCTCAGGTATTCGGATGCGGTGATGATGGGCTTCATGGGTGCCATCTTCGCGCAGGGGTCGCACCCGGTGCCGTCGCACCTAATTGGACGTACTGCAGCAAATCGGGCTCCGGAGTAAGCGGAAGCCGGAAAACGCGGCGGGCCGGGGTGCCTTGGAGCCCCAGTGGTGCGAGCATCTGCACGGAGCGTACGCGCCCGTATCCGTACCGCTGGACGCCGTGCCGGCTCCATCCCCCGTCCGGCCACCCCGATGGTACGAGGAGAGAGAAGAAGATGACCGAGGCTGCCGCCCGGCGCATGCCCGGAGCACCGTGCTGGGTGAGTCTGATCGTGCACGGCCTGACCGCGACCAAGGAGTTCTACAGCCGGCTGTTCGGCTGGGAGTTCCGCCTCGGTCCCGAACAGCTGGGGCCGTACGTCCGGGCGTCGCTGTGCGGCAAGGAGGTGGCGGGCATCGGACAACTGCCCCCCGGCCGACACCTCCCGATCGCCTGGACGACCTATTTCGCTACGGAGGACGCGGACGTGACGGCGGAGTCGATCCGCTCCTGCGGCGGGACGGTCGCCGTCGGCCCCCTCGACGCGGGACACGCGGGCCGCCTCCTGATCGCGTCCGACCCGAGCGGCGCGGTCTTCGGCGTCTGGCAGGCAGCCGAGCACCTCGGCACCGCCTTGGTGGGCACACCGGGCACCCCGGTGTGGAACGAGCTGGTGACCCGGGAGACCGCATCGGTCGCCAAGTTCTACCAGGCCGTGTTCGGGTTCGGGACCGAGGCGGTCGTCTCGGCCGACTTCGACTACCAGACACTGCATGTCCAGGACCGTCCGGTGGCCGCGCTGCACGGTGTGGGTCACGCCCTGCCACGCGACCGGGGCCCCCACTGGATGACCTACTTCCAGGTCGCCGACACCGATGAGGCGGCGGCACGCGTGGTGGAGCTCGGCGGACAGGTCCTGCGGGCGCCACGAGAGGCCTCCAGCGGCAGGCTGGCCACGGTGGCGGACCCGGAGGGCGCGGTGTTCACAATCGTCCGGCCGCCGGGCAGCTGACCCTCTCCGGGGGCCCCGCCCGCCCCGAGCACCTCGTAACCGACACCCTCCGTACGGTGCTTGACGTCGCCGCGCGCCGGCGGCGCCCGTGGCTACTCGTACCAAGACCACAGGCACGAGCCCAACCGCCTGCCGACGCACTTTCAGCCGCCTCTGAGCCATGCCGCAGGCCGAATCGATCCCGCCTGTCGAGTCGTCGCCGCGTGGGAGCAACCGGATCGGTCCGGCCAACCCTGGCAACACCGCATAGACCTGGGTGGCTTCTCCTCAGCCATGCCCGGCGGCGGCCGGCAGCGCGGCCCGGCACCGTTCCCCGCCGACCTGCGTCCGTACAGGCGGGAGCGGAGACGACGGCGACGGCCTGTACGAATGCGCCGTCCACGGCTACGGTCCCCACGACCACCTGACCGCAAAGAAGATGACCACGAACCGGAGTGCCGCACCGTGCTGCTGGTGGCCGATGGACGCCCTGCCCGATCCCATCGCCGAGTACACGCGCGTCGCCTTTGGAGGCCATGTCCAACGGCGCCTGCTACGTCTCCGTCGGCGGGTCCTGACGAGGTCCGCACCCGAACGACCGGCTTGGGCTGCACACTCAGCACCTCCACTGCCGGCCCTCGCCGGAACCACTACCGAGAAGGGCGTGTCTGCACACATGTTCACCACGCGGGACGAAGAGGAGCACGGCTGCCCCGAAGGGCGCCGCACGCCGCCGGACAGGCACGACGAGGAGAAAGCCGCGCCCCGGCGCCAGCATCACTTCCACCTCGTGGGCCGCTGCTACGGGCAGGTGGAGTCGGGACGCAAGACGATCGAAGTTGGCGTCGCCACCCCCGAGAAGGCGGCCGTCGAGGTGGAGGACACCATCGTCTTCCACGACCGGGACAGCGACCGGGAACTCGACTTCATCGTGAAGCGGATCACCCCGTACGCCTCGTTCGAGGACCTGCTCGGCGCGGAGGATCCTGCCCGCATCGACCCGGACGGACCGCGCGAGGAACTTCTGGTCGACCTTCGCACCATCTACCCGCCGGCCAAGGAGGCGCTCGGCCTCCTCGCCTTCGAATTCGACCACCGCCCCGCAAGGCCCGGCAGCCCCATGCCAATGACACCCGCGCAGTACGCGCAGACCGTTCCCCACCACACGGTTTACGGCTGCCTGTACGTCCGCGACGAGCACGACCGGCCCGTGCAGCTGCGCTCGGTCTACGGGTCGCGGCTCTGGCAGCTCCCGGGCGGCAATCTCGACGCGCAAGGAGAGGACCCGCTCCAGACCGCCCGGCGTGAAGCGGTCGAGGAAACCGGTCTTGAACTCGGCCTGGACACACCGAGGCTGCTCCTGACGCACTTCCTGCACGCCGGGCCCCGCATGCCGCTGAACAAGGTAGGTCTCATCTTCGACGGAGGCCGGCTGACCGCGGACCAGCTTCGCCGGATCCGCCTCGATCCCGCCGAGCACGACATGTGGGCTGTCTACGGCCTCACCGACTGGCGGGAGTTGATGGGGCCACGGGCCTACGCACGTCTCGATGCCATCGAACGAGCCCGGTGCGGCAAGGGGCCCGCCTACCTCCACACGCACACCTGAGCCTGGTGGGGGACGGCACAGCGTTTCCGGACCGTGAGCGCGAAGAACCCGCCGCACCTGGAGGAGCTGGTCCAGTTCCTGAAGGCCCGGCGTAGCGAACCCAGCCCGACCGCACTCGGTCTGCCCCCAGGGGACTATGGAACGCGGCGGGTGAGCGGCCTGCGCCGGGAAGAAGTCGCCGCGCACACCGCGATCAGCCATGACTACTACAGCCGCATCGAGCAGGGACGTCTCGCACCCTCCCCTCCGGACTCGACGCCCTCGCACACACGCTGCGCCTCACACCGGTTCAGCGCACCTACGTCGAAGGGCTCGCCCGACAAGCCGACCGGCGCACGTCACCCAGGATCCGGCCGGCGCCGGCGCGACCGCAGATCCAGCGCCTCCTGGACCAGCTGACGCTCACTCCTGCGTTCCTGGTGGGCAAGTACCTCGACTTCATCGCCTGGAACCCCCTCGCCGCCGCGCTCCTCATCGACATCGACAAGATGGCCCCGCACGAGCGCAACTACGTCCGCATGTCGTTCGCCGACCCGCGCATGAAGGACTTCTACGACGACTGGGAGAGCATGGCCCGTACCGGCGTCGCACTTCTGCGCGTGCAGGCCGTCGACAACACCAAGGACCCACGGCTCGCGAACCTGGTCGGCGAACTTTCGGTCGGGTATCCCCTCTTCCGGCAATGGTGGGCCGGCCGCCATGTTGCGAGTCAGAACTTCGGCAGCAAGACCATCCACCACCCGGAGCTCGGCGAGCTCACCCTCGACTGGGACAGCTTCTACTGGAGCGGAGACCTCGACCAGCACCTCACTGTCTGGTCGCCAGCCCCCGGCTCCCCGGGCGAAGAGAAACTCCGGATCCTCAGCTCGTGGATCCAACAATCCGGCACCGCAGAAAGTGTTGACCGCAGATCGTGACAAACCCCAGGGGCACCCCGCGCTACGGGCGGGGTCTTTGTCAGCGGCTTCCGGTGATCCGGTCAGGGGCGGACAGGCTCACCGACGCGGACCGCCGGGCACTGTCGCCGCTGTTTGGGCGCAGGGACGCGAGCGCCTCACGGTCAGCCGGGGCGATGTGAGCGCGACGCAGCGCTCTGGGGAACATGCTCGCGGCGGCCGTGGCCGGTCCTATGGCCAGTACCGCCGCCAGGACACGCAGGGAGAGGAGAAGTTCCGTCATGCTCAGTGGCCCACGGCCGCCGGGACGGTACGGCGTCGTCCGGTGACCTTCGAGGCCGGAAGACGTCCGGCCTTGGACGTGCCGGTCAGGGTGTCGCCGTCGACCGTGACCGCGAAGGCCAGGTTCAGGCGCAGGGGCTTGGTGACGGCCTGCTTCCAGGTGAGTCGGTCACCATCGAGGATGACGTCGCTGAGCGGGACGTTCTCTCCTGCCCCATGGGCTGCCCCGGTCAGGACACCTGCCTGCCGCGCAAGTTCGACCACGGCTTCGATCCTGCCGATCGGGGTGGAGACGGACAGGTCCCAGACGCCTTCTGCGGCCATGGTGCTGTTCTTCCTTACGCGTGCGGTGCGGTTGACGTGCGCGGAGGTTGACGTGCAAGGCGGCATATGCCGTCAGAGACAGACGGGCACGGGGCCTTCGTGGCGCCAGACGGTGCCCCGGCGCTCATAGGCGAATAGTTCTTCGACAGCGTGGGCGACCCGGGGGCCTGCCATGCGCTCCAGCAGGTACAGGCCCAGGTCGAGGCCGGAGGTGACGCCGGCCCCGGTGACGAGGTCACCGTCGTCGACGACGCGGGCGCTCACCGCGTGGACGCCGGTGGCGTCGAGCATGTCCAGGCCCATGTGGTGGGTGGTGGCGTAGCGGCCCTCCAGCAGGCCGGCCATGGCCAGGACGAGCGAGCCGCCGCACACCGCGCTGAGCGTCACCTCGGGGTTGTCCCTCGCTGCCTTCAGCAGTGAGGGCAGCCCAGTCGTCAGGGCGCGGCCCAGCAGCACGGGGATGAATTCGTCCTGCTGCCATTCCCCGGCCCCCGCGTCATGGTCGGGGACCTCGCCGGGCTCGCCCACGCGGCCCGAGGCGCCGGGGACCAGGACCAGGCCCGCGCGTGCGGGGTCCAAGGCGGCTGTGGCACGCAGTACCAGGCCCCCGGTGCCGCTGACCACCTCACGCGGTCCTTCCGCGGAGACCAGTTCCACACTCACCGCGCCGCCGGAGGCGGTGCCGCCGGCGTACAGCACTTCGTAGGGGGCGATGACATCGAGCGGATCGAAGCCGTCGAACAGGATGATCTGGGCATGCATGGGGAAGTTCCTTCGTGGGCGGTCGGCATCCGGCCCATGCCGGAGTCGCTCCCGACGCTAACCGGCCGCCGGCCCCTCTCCCCAGTGGCATGAGTGACACCTTCCAACGGAATACCGCCAAGGCCGTAAGCAAGGCTCTGAGCTGACCACATCGCAAAGTTCACGAAGCTGAGACCGGGGTATGACCACTGACGGTCAGGTACCTTCTGGCCATGCACACCCTTGTCGTCCTCGCCTTGGACCAGGTGATCCCGTTCGATCTGTCCACCCCGATCGAGGTCTTCTCCCGCACCCGCCTCCCGGACGGACGCCCCGGCTACCAGATCCGCGTCTGCGCCGGACAGCCGGAGATCGATGCCGGCACCTTCACCGTGCGCGTGCCCTGGGGACTGGAGGCTCTCAGGGCCGCGGACACGATCATCGTTCCCGGTACCGCCGACCCCGCGGCCCCGCTCACTCCCGCCGTCCGCGACGCGCTGCGCGCAGCCGCCGCGAACGGCACGCGCATAGCCTCCATTTGCTCGGGCACCTTCCCCTTGGCCGCAACCGGGCTGCTCGACGGCCTGCGTGCCACCACCCACTGGTCCGCGGCCGATCTCCTGGCCGCCACCTACCCGGACATCGAGGTGGATCCCGACGTCCTGTACGTCGACAACGGCCAGATCCTCACCTCCGCCGGCGCCGCCGCGGGCCTGGACCTGTGCCTGCACATGATCCGCCGGGACTACGGCTCAGCCGTCGCAGCCGACGCCGCCCGCTTGTCCGTCATGCCCCTGGAACGCGAAGGCGGACAAGCACAGTTCATCGTCCACCATCACGCGCCCGCGCCTCGAGGATCAACACTGGAGCCGCTGCTGGCCTGGCTGCAGGACAACCTGGGTTCCGATCTCACCCTCGCCGACATCGCCGCCCACGCCGGAACAAGCACCCGGACGCTGATACGGCGCTTCCGCGAACAGACCGGCACCACCCCGCTCCAGTGGCTCCACCGCGCACGCATCCGTCAGGCCCAGCATCTCCTGGAGACCACCCGCCATCCCGTCGAACGCATCGGCGCCCAGGTCGGGTTCGGCTCGCCCACCGCCTTCCGTGACCGCTTCAGGAAGACTACCGGCACCAGCCCGCACGCCTACCGCCGCGCCTTCAGCTGACACGGCCCATCGCGACGCTCTCACACACGGACCCTCCCCGGACCGGCACGGGAAAAGCCAGGGGCCCGACTCGGAAGAGTCAGAGCCCCTCTGATCTTCATGTCTGCCAGATCGGCGACGTGACGGTATGCCATCCGCTGGACGTGGGACCGGAACTCCACTACGTCGCGCAACTCCACACCCGCCATGGCGTCAAGCAGACGACACCGGCAGAACATCCGGGGACAGCGCGCCCACGCGAGCGGACGCAGCAGTCATACGACGCCGGTGGTGACGGCGGCAGAGAACCTCGTAGCCGATCTCGCCCATCGGCCGGTTCACGTCACCGACCACGACCTGAGCCCCCTCGACGACCATCTCACCGTCTATGGTCCGCGCGTTGTGCGTGGCGCGGGCTCCACACCAGCAGAGAGCCTCGACCTGAAGCTGCTCGATCCGGTCCGCCAACTCGATCAGTCGCTGCGAACCAGGAAACAGCCTCGTGCGAAAGTCCGTCGTGATGCCGAAAGCGAAGACGTCCATCTCCAAGTCGTCCACGACGCGAGCCAGCTGATCAATCTGGGCCGGAGCCAGGAACTGCGCCTCGTCCACGATCACGTAGTCGACCCTGCCGCCCTTGGTCAGCTGAGCAACCAGGTACGCGTACAGGTCCATCCCCTCGTTCGCCTCGACAGCCTCTGTCACCAGACCCAGCCGTGAGGACAACTTGCCCTCACCCGCCCGGTCGTCCCGGGTGAAGATCACACCCTGAAGCCCCCGTGCCGACCGATTGTGCCCGATCTGAAGCGCCAAAGTACTCTTCCCGCAATCCATGGTGCCGGAGAAGAACACGAGCTCGGGCATGAGAAGTCGAGCGCCTTTCGGGGTGCGGTGCAGTCGGGAGACGGAGGGCTACGAGCGTACTTCGAGGAGCGGAACCAGCTGTTCCACCGGGGTCAGCGATCCATGCATCCCCACCATCGCGGACTCGTGGGGCTCCTTGACCGATGCGGTGATCACCACGTCGTCGTGAGCGGCCGCCACCACGTCGCCGATTCTGCCGTACACCCGCTCGTCGATCCGCGGGCCGAACCAGCCCGCCGCGATGGCCTCGTCCCGGCTCGCCACCCAGAACTGCTCGCCGAGCACCTCGCGCCAGACGGTCAGCACGTCCGCCTGGGCCCCGGGGACCGCGTACACGTGGCGGGCACGGCCCTCGCCGCCCAGCAGGGCGACTCCGGCGCTCAGCTCCCAGTCCTCGTCGAAGTCGATCCGGGACCGCTCGTCGAACGGGATGTCGATCATGCCGTGGTCGGCAGTGATGTACAGCGCCGAACGGGGCGGCAGCTGCTCGGCGAGGCGCCGGGCGAGCCCGTCGACGTACATCAGCTGGCCACGCCAGGCGTCGGAGTCGACACCGTAGCGGTGCCCCTGACCGTCGACCTCGCTGTAGTACGTGTAGACGAGCGACCTGTCACCGGTGGCGAGCCGCTCGGCGGCGAGGTCCATCCGGTCCTCGCCGGTGAGCCGGCCGAGGAAGGAGCCGCCGCTGAGCGCCACCTTGGTCAGAGGTGTCTGCTCGAAGGCGGGGGCGGAGACCTGGGCCGTGCGTATGCCGGCGGCGTCGGCGAGCGTGAAGACGGTGGGGTACGGCTGCCAGGCCTTGAGAGCGGTCCACGGCTTCCAGCGGAGCTGATTCATCAGTGCGCCCGTCTCCGGGTTGCGCACCGTGTAGCCGGGGAGGCCGTGCTCGCCCGGGGCGAGGCCCGTGCCGACCGAGGCGAGCGAGGTCGCGGTGGTGGACGGGAAACCCGACGTGATCGGCCTGCCGGTGCCGCCGCGGGAGGTGGGCAGCAGCGAGTGCAGGAAGGGTGCCTCGTCCGGGTGTGCCTTGATCTGCTCCCAGCCGAGACCGTCGATCAGAAAGACGCAGTTCCGGTCTGCGGGGGTGAGCTCCGCAATGGTCGCCTCGAAGCCGGGTACCCCCTGACCCGCGACGAGCGTCGGCAGCAGATCGGCGAGCGAGCCGGTGCCGTATTCGGGTACGGGCGCTGAATCGGGAGCGAGCAGAACGGGGTCCTGCCAGGCGGGCTGGACCATCAGCGGGCGGTCGCCGCGGTCGCGGCCGTGGCCTCGGAGAGCGACTGTGCGAAGGCAAGGGTCTGGCGCACCGCGTCGGGGCCGTCCCCGGCCTCGCTGACGCGCAGGCTCAGGTCGTCGGCGGTGGAGCTGCCGGTATAGCCGTGGTCGGCCTCGCAGTTGGGGTCGCCACAGGCCGCGGGCTCGAGGTCGATGCGGGAGACGGCACCCCAGCCGATGGTCAGGACGACCTCGCGGGGCAGCGTGCCGGGCACGTACTTCTCGGGGTTCGCGACCACGCGGCTGACCACGACGGACGAGATCCGGTCGAGCTTGACCGACTCCGTGGACGTCGTGGCGTACGGCGTCGGGGAGCTCGTGTCGGCGGCCTGCTCGTCGGTGTGGCTGACGATGAAGCGCGTGTCCGTCAGGACGAGGACCGTGACATGGCGGCGGACCTCGTTGGAGTCGAAGGTGGTCTCCTGGTGCACCAGGTACGAAGCGACCGGCTCCCCGCCGACGGCGGCCTCCACCGCCTCGGCCACGAGGGCCGGGTAGTAGCCGCTGCGCTCGATCGCCGCGCGCAGCCCCTGGGTCGTCGTACCGGTCTTTGCCATACGCACCATCCTACGGGGGGCCGGTGGCTGCCGGGGACGTCGTGCGCGGGTCCGTGGGGTGTTCAGTAGCTGGGGAGCCGGCGGGGACCGAGATCACTGCGGGCCGGCGGCGGGGCCAGCCGGACGCTCGCCCCGAGCACCGTCAGTCCCCGCGTGGCCACGACCACGGGTTCCAGGGCGACCGAGACCACTTCGGGATGGTCGTCGACCAGCCGGGACACCCTCAGGAGGAGCTCCTCGAGCGCAGCGGTGTCCGCCGGCGCGGAGCCGCGCCAGCCGAACAACACCGGAGCCGCCCTGATGGAGCGGATCAGCTCGGCGGCGTCGCGGTCGGTGGCGGGCACGAGACGGTGGCCCGTGTCGCCCAGCAGCTCGGAGGGTGCGCCGGCCAGTCCGAAGGAGAGAACGGCACCGGCGGCCGCGTCGATGGACGCCCTGACGACGGTGTCGACGCCCCTGGGGGCCATGGCCTGGACGACGGGCCGGAGTTCGGCGGGCGTGCCGAGCAGATCGGTCAGCTCGTCGTACGAACGGCGCAGGGCGTTCTCGTTGGCGAGATCGAGCCGGACGCCGCCGAGGTCGGCGCGATGCCGGAGGTGGGGGGCGGTGGTCTTGAGGGCCACCGGGTAGCCGAGCTTCGCGGCGGCGGCGACGGCGGCATCCGGATCGGGGGCGGAGAGCGACGGCCGTACGGAGACGCCGTAGCGGGCGAGCAGTTCGCGGGCCTCGTCGTGGGTGAGCGGGCGGCCGCGTGGGTCGGGGCTCGGGCCGAGCAGCGTCCTGATCAGCCCGGCGGTCCCGTGCTCGTCGATGGTGTCGTCCAGGAATTCGGGCACTTTGCCGGGGACGGCCACCTGGCGCCGCCACTGGGCGTACTTCACCGCTTCGGCGAGCGCGCGGACGGCTCGCTCCGCTGCGGGATAGGCGGGGATCCGCCCGGCGGAGGGCGCGGTGCGACCGGTTGCGGCCGTCACCTCACCGGGCGTGACCGCGCCGGACGGGGACGCGACGGGCGGGGACGCGACGGGCGGGGACGCGACGGGCGGGGACGCGACGGGCGGCCGGGACGCCGGCTCCGCGGCAGCCGCATGGGCGGCAGGCCGGGAGGCAGGCGGGGCGGCCGTACTCGTGGCGGCGGCGAGGGCCTGCGCCAGGCCGCCCATCTCCACGTGCACCACCGCCACCGGCTTGGCGGGGCCGGTGGCCGCCGCCTCGCGCAGCGCGGCCGCCAGGACCTCGCCGTCGCCGGTCTCCGCCTCGCCGTTCTCCCCCACCCAGGGGATCGCGGTCACGATCACCGCGTCGCACGTCCGGTCGGCGAGCGCCTCGGCCAGTGCGTACCGGAAGTCCTGCGGGCTCGCCTCCGTGGTGAGGTCGCGGGGCGGGCGGGGGCGCAGTCCTTCCGCCAGGCAGGCGTCGTAGGTGAGGAGGCCGAGCGACTCCGAGTTGCCCAGGATCGCCACCCGGGGGCCGTCCGGCAGGGGCTGACCGGCGAGGAGCAGACCGACGTCGACCATCTCCGTCACGGTGTCGACGCGGATCACGCCCGCCTGGCGCATCAGCGCGGAGACCGTCGCGTCGGGGATCCGGCTGACCGGTACGGCGTGGCCCGGTGGATTGCTTCCGCTGTGCCGTGCGCCCTTCACCACGACCACCGGCTTCACGGCGGCCGTCCGGCGGGCGAGCCGGGTGAACTTGCGCGGGTTGCCCAGTGATTCGAGGTACAGCAGGGCGACATCGGTGTCCTGGTCCTCGAACCAGTACTGCAGGAAGTCGTTGCCGGAGACATCGGCCCGGTTGCCTGCGGAGATGAAGGCCGAGAGGCCGGCGCCCCTGCGGTGGAGACCGGACAGGAGGGCGATCCCGATGGCGCCGGACTGGGTGAAGAGTCCGATGCGCCCGGCCTGGGGCGACTCCGGGGCGAGAGAGGCGTTGAGGCGGACGGTGTCGGAGGTGTTGATGATGCCGAAGGCGTTCGGGCCGATGATCCGCATGCCGTACGAGCGTGCCTGCCGGACCAGTTCCCGCTGCCGCTCCCGCCCTTCGGCGCCGCGCTCGGCGTATCCGGCGGAGAGGACGACGAGGCCCTGGACCCCGTGTTCGCCGCAGTCGGCGACAGCCCCGGGCACCCGGTCCGCGGGGACGGCGACGACCGCGAGATCGACCTGTTCGCCGATCTCACCCACGGAGCGGTGCGCGGGCACCCCGTCGACCGTGCCCGGTCCGGCCGCGAACGACGTGTTCACCGCGTACGTGCGTCCGGTGAAGCCCGAGCCGACGAGATTGCGCAACACCGTCCGGCCCACGCCGCCGGGCTCACGGCCGACGCCGATGACCGCGACGGACCCGGGGGCGAGCAGGCGCTGGACGGAACGCGCTTCGGCCCGCTGCTCACGGGCGCGCTGGACGGCGAGGGACTCGGCCGTGGGTTCCAGGTCGAGGGTGAGGTGGACCGAGCCGTCCTCGAAGCTCCGCTGCTGGGTGAACCCGGCGTCCCGGAACACCTTGATCATCTTGTTGTTGGCCGGCAGCACCTCGGCCGCGAAACGGCGGATGCCCCGTTCCCTGGCCACCGCCGCGATGTGTTCGAGAAGGGCCGACGCCACACCTCGGCCCTGGTGGGCGTCCTGGACGAGGAAGGCGACCTCGGCCTCGTCCGCTGGGGCCGACGCGGGCCTGCCCTGCTCGTTGATCCGGTCGAAGCGGACGGTGGCGATGAACTCGCCGCCGATCGTGACGGCCAGTCCCACCCGGTCGACGTAGTCATGATGGGTGAAGCGGTGCACGTCCCGGGCGGAGAGACGCGGATACGGGGCGAAGAAGCGGTAGTACTTCGATTCGTCGGACACCTGCTCGTAGAAGCTGACCAGCCGCTCGGCATCATCCGTGGTGATGGGCCGGATGCGCGCGGTGCCACCGTCGCGGAGCACCACGTCCGCCTCCCAGTGGCCTGGGTACGCGTGAGGCGGACTCTGCTCCGGAGTGAGCTCCATGGGCAAAGCGTACGGCCCGTCGCACCGGTCGCGTCGGGATGGTGGCGACGGCACGCCGAGGAGGCCGGCTGGGCTTGGGCGGCCCGGTTACTGTGCCTGGCACAGCAATGCGCACTGCATGAGAGACTGGTCTAGACAACCCATTGTTACGTGAAGGGCAGAACCATGGCTGAGCGCCGCGTCAACGTCGGTTGGGCCGAGGGCCTGCACGCCCGCCCCGCTTCCATCTTCGTCCGTGCCGCCACGGCCTCCGGCGTCCCCGTGACGATCGCCAAGGCGGACGGCAACCCGGTGAACGCCGCTTCCATGCTCGCGGTGCTCAGCCTGGGCGCCCAGGGTGGCGAGGAGATCGTGCTCACGTCCGAGGCGGACAACGCG
This sequence comes from Streptomyces sp. NPDC002911, assembly GCF_053591835.1. Lineage (NCBI taxonomy): Bacteria > Bacillati > Actinomycetota > Actinomycetes > Kitasatosporales > Streptomycetaceae > Streptomyces > Streptomyces sp. NPDC002911. The sequence goes on from NZ_JBSFUO010000019.1 coordinate 15,127, forward strand.
GAAGCCGCCCTGGACCGCCTGGCGAAGCTGGTCACCGAAGGGCTCGAGGAGCTTCCGGAGACCGTCTGACTCCAGCCGTTTCCAACCGGCGCATTCCTGCGGGAAAGCCGCGGCCCCCACCGGGAGCCGCGGCTTTTCGCATTTCCTTGACCGGGTTCGTGGAGAGCTCCGAAAACCCGAGTCAGGACAGCAAAAAGAAAGCCCTCCGATAATTACCCTCTTTGTATACGGTGCGCTTGTTAATGGCGGGCTCCCGCGATGTTTACGGGGTGTTGCGAAGTCCTCACCCGGGCCGTGCCCGCCGGGCGCCCCGGCAGGTCCGTGCGGCGCAGCCGGTGGGCAGCGGTGGCCCGCTCGGCGTGCTGGGCGGCGAGAGCCCTGGCCCGCTCCACGTCCCGGCGCGCCACGGCGTCGACGAGAGCGCCGTGCTCCGCCCAGGAGTCCGCGGGGCGGGCCGGCTGCTCGACGACGTACATCCAGGCGATCTTGTGCCGGAGCTGGGTGAGCAGAGCGATCAGCGCGGGGCTGCCCGAGGCCTGCGCCAACGTCTCGTGGAACCAGCCGCCCAGGGAGCGCAGATCCTCGCCCTCGCCCCTGCGCACCCGCTCCTGCCCCAGCCTGACCAGGCCGCGGAGCACCTTGAGGTGCGCCTCGGTGCGGCGCTGAGCCGCGCGGGCGGCTCCGAGGGGCTCCAGGAGCATCCGGATCTCCAGGAGGTCGGCGGCCTCCTGCTCCGTGGGTTCGGCGACGCAGGCACCGGCGTGCCGGCGGGTGACGACGAACCCCTCGGATTCCAGGGTGCGCAGCGCCTCGCGTACGGGGACGCGGGAGACGCCGTAGCGACGTGCGAGCACCTCTTCGGTGAGGCGGCTGCCGCGCTCGAAGACACCGGAGACGATGTCGTCACGGATTGCCGTGCATACCGAATGCGCGGGAATGCGCATGTCCGAACCTCCGCCTTAATCCCCGCGAAACGCGGCCGATCGACGCCTGTTCTGTGACTCTATTGCAAACGGCTGGAATTTCCGATGGCGGGGTGTAATCCATGGATATCTTTTGGCCAGGGGAGCACGTGCGCGGGGCTTCTGCGGGCCTCTCACCCGGACATGGCGAGGGCCCCGGCGGATGCCGGGGCCCTCGTCCGAGCGATGTGGTGCGGCGCGGGTCAGACCTGGACGCCGTGGGCGCGGAGGTACGCGACGGGATCCATGTCCGAGCCGTACTCGGCGGTGGCCCGGGCCTCGAAGTGCAGGTGCGGCCCGGTGGAGTTGCCGGTCGAGCCGGAGACGCCTATCCGCTCGCCCGAGCCGACGCTCTGGCCGACGGACACACCGATCGAGGAGAGGTGGCCGTATTGGGTGTACGTACCGTCCTTCATCCGGAGCACGATGTTGTTGCCGTACGCGCCGCCCCAGCCCGCCTCCACGACCGTGCCGGCGCCGACTGCGACGACAGAGGTGCCGGACGCCGCCTGGAAGTCGACGCCGGAGTGGCTGCCGGAGGACCAGAGCGCTCCTCCGGACTGGTAGCCGGTGGTCACGTGCGAGCCTGCGACCGGGAGGTGGAAGGAGTTCAGCCGGGCACGCTCGGCGGCGCGTGCGGCGCGCGCCTCGGCCTCGCGTGCCTCCTTGGCACGGGCTTCGGCCTTGCGCTTCGCCTCAGCCTCCGCCTTCGCCTCGGCCTCCGCCTTGGCCTCGGCCTTCGCTTCAGCCTCGGCGGCGACGTCGGCCTGGTGCTGCTGCGCCTTCGCCTGGGCGTCGATCTGCGCGGCGAGGGTGGTATCGAGGACGACCGCCTGGGTCAGGCCGGTGGCGGTGACGGCCTCGGAGTCCGCGGCGAGGGCCGGGGAGGCCGGGGTGCCGATGACGCCGGCGGTGGCCAGGGCCGCGATACCGGCGGCCTCGGCGCTCTTGCGCGTCAGGCGGCTCGGGGCACGGTGCTTCCCGGTGGCACGGATGAACGCCATGGAGGGGCTGGATCCTTTCCTTCCTTCTCGCCTACCGGGTTAGCTGACGGGTTCGGAGCAGGAAGGTCTCCTACGGGCCCCTGAGCCTGCGACGAGGACAGGGATCCGATTCACCCCAGGGACTTCATGGGTCCCCGGCTCCCCAGGCTCGCGCCTGACGGGGACTCGGCGATGACTGTCCGGCGCCGCGGACGCGGCAGTCGTCTGGCGGACAGCCGGGCCGACGCTAGAGCGGGCCGCTTTCCCGCACCAAACGGAAAGGGTCCTTTGTCGCACATCCCACAGGATGAATGACGGCTTTTTCTACGAAACGGACATATGACGGACCCCAGCGGGAGTGCGCTCGCCGGGGTCCGTCATGTCCTGTTCTGTCAGCCGGTGACGACCGACACCTCGCCGATGCCGAGCGCCTTCACGGGCTCCGCGATCTGCGCGGCGTCCCCGACCAGGACAGTGACCAGCCGGTCGACCGGGAACGCGTTGACCACGGCGGCGGTCGCCTCGACCGTGCCGGTCCCTGCCAGGCGCGCGTACAGCTCGGCCTGGTAGTCATCCGGCAGGTGCTGCTCCACCTGGTCGGCCAGGGTGCCCGCGACGGAGGCAGCCGTCTCGTACTTCAGCGGGGCCACGCCCACGAGGTTCTGCACGGCGGTCTCACGCTCGGCGTCGGTGAGCCCCTCGGCCGCCAGGGTGCGCAGGACCTTCCACAGGTCGTCGAGGGCGGGGCCGGTGGACTCCGTGTCGACGGAGCCGCTGATGGCGAGCATCGCGGCACCGGTCGCCCCGGAGGCGGAACCGGGCGCCGTCGAGCGCAGCACCTGTCCGAAGGCCCGCACGCCGTAGGTGTAGCCCTTCTCCTCGCGCAGCACCCGGTCCAGCCGCGAGGTGAGGGTGCCTCCCAGACAGTACGTGCCGAGAACCTGGGCGGGCCACACGCTGTCGTGCCGGTCCGCTCCGATCCGGCCGATCAACAGCTGGGTCTGCACGGCTCCGGGGCGGTCCACGATGACCACACGGCCGGTGTCGTCCGCAGTGATCGGGGGTACCGGCCGGGCCTGGCCCGCATTGCCCGACCAGCCCCCGACGGTTTCGGAGAGCAGCGCGTCCAGGTCCACCTCGGTGAGGTCACCGACGACGACCGCCGTCGCGGTGGACGGGCGCACATGGGCGTCGTAGAAGGCACGCACGGCGGCGGCGTCGATACGCCGGACCGTCTCCTCGGTGCCCTGGCGCGGACGCGACATCCGTGCCGTGGCGGGGAAGAGCTCCTTGGAGAGCTGTTTGGCGGCCCGTCGGGCCGGGTTCGCCTGCTCGTGCGGGATCTCGTCGAGGCGGTTGCCCACCAGACGCTCGACCTCGCTCTCCGCGAAGGCCGGGGCCCGCAGGGCCTCGGCGACCAGGCCGAGGGCCTTGGGCAGCCGCGAGACCGGCACCTCCAGGGAGACCCGCACACCCGGGTGGTCCGCGTGGGCGTCCAGCGTGGCGCCGCACCGCTCCAGCTCGGCGGCAAACTCCTCCGCCGAGTGCTTGTCCGTGCCCTCGGACAGCGCGCGCGCCATGATCGTGGCCACACCGTCCAGACCCTCGGGCTCGGCGTCCAGCGGGGCGTCCAGGAAGATCTCCACCGCGACGACCTGCTGGCCGGGGCGGTGGCAGCGCAGCACGGTCAGCCCGTTGGGCAGGGTGCCACGCTCGGGTGCGGGAAAGGCCCAGGGCCTGGCCTCGCCGGCGGTCGGCTGCGGGTGGTACTCCATCGCTACTCCAGTCACGGCGGCGTCGGTCACTTGTCGGCCCCCTCGTGCGCGTCGGTGCCGTCCGTCTCGTCGGCCGGTTCGAGCGGCTCGTAGACCAGGACCGCACGGTTGTCGGGGCGCAGATGCGCCTGGGCGGCGGCCTTGACCTCGTCGGCCGTCACGTCGAGCACCCGGCCCACCGCGGTCAGGGCGAGCTGCGGGTCACCGAACAGGACGGCGTACCGGCACAGTTCGTCGGCGCGGCCGGAGACCGTGCCGAGCCGGTCCAGCCACTCACGCTCCAACTGCGCCTGCGCACGTTCCATTTCCTCCGGCGTGGGGCCCTCCTCCGCGAAGCGGGCCAGTTCCTCGTCGACGGCCTCCTCGATCAGGGGCACCTCGACGCCCCCGGACGTCTTGACGTCCAGCCAGCCCAGCGAGGGCGCGCCGGCCAGCCTGAGCAGCCCGAATCCCGCGGCCACCGCCGTACGGTCGCGGCGGACCAGGCGGTTGTGCAGACGGGACGACTCGCCGCCGCCGAGCACGGTCAGTGCGAGGTCCGCGGCGTCGCACTCACGTGTGCCGTCGTGCGGCAGCCGGTAGGCGGCCATCAGCGCACGCGCGGGAACCTTCTCCTGGACCACTTCACGCAGCTGTTCGCCGATGACGGCGGGCAGCGAACCGTCCCGCGGGGGCTGCTTGCCGTCGTGGGAGGGGATGGAGCCGAAGTACTTCTCGACCCAGGCGAGCGTCTGCTCCGGGTCGATGTCACCGACCACCGAGAGCACCGCGTTGTTCGGCGCGTAGTACGTACGGAAGAACGCCTGCGCGTCCTCAAGGGTCGCCGCGTCCAGGTCGGCCATCGAGCCGATCGGCGTGTGGTGGTACGGGTGGCCCTCCGGGTAGGCGAGGGCGGTGAGCTTTTCGAAAGCGGTGCCGTACGGGACGTTGTCGTAGCGCTGGCGGCGCTCGTTCTTGACGACGTCGCGCTGGTTCTCCATGGACTCCTCGTCGAGCGCGGCGAGCAGCGAGCCCATCCGGTCGGCCTCGAGCCACAGGGCCAGCTCCAGCTGGTGCGTGGGCATCGTCTCGAAGTAGTTGGTGCGCTCGAAGCTGGTCGTGCCGTTCAGGGAGCCACCGGCCCCTTGCACCAGCTCGAAGTGCCCGTTCCCCTTGACCTGGCCCGAGCCCTGGAACATCAGGTGCTCGAAAAGGTGAGCCAGGCCCGTGCGTCCCTTGACCTCGTGCCGGGAGCCGACGTCGTACCAGAGGCAGACCGCGGCGACGGGGGTCAGATGGTCCTCGGAGAGCACCACGCGCAGGCCGTTGGCCAGACGGTGCTCGGTCGCCGTCAAGCCGCCGGAACCGGCCTGGGCTGTGGCCGTGTGACCCATGGGCATGTACGTCCCTTCGATCGGTACAGGATTTCCTGCCGGACCTGCCACTCTAGGCAAGCGCACCGGCACCTGGCGAAGTTCCCGTCGGGTGAATGTTGTCGTAGATGCTGCCGTAAACAGGGGCTCTGCGGGGGCCCTGGGGGCCGCTTCGGACGGGTCGAGGTCGGCGTTGTCGGTACGGCGGTCCACAATGGTCGGCGTCAGAACCTGAGGTTGCCCGACAGAATCTGTGAAGGAGTCGCAGCCGCGATGGCCCGCCGCAGCACGAAAACCCCGCCGCCGGACGACTTCGAGGAGAAGATCCTCGACATCGACGTCGTCGACGAAATGCAGGGCTCCTTCCTCGAGTACGCGTACTCGGTGATCTACTCCAGGGCTCTGCCCGATGCCCGCGACGGCATGAAGCCCGTGCACCGCCGCATCGTGTCCCAGATGAACGAGATGGGGCTGCGTCCCGACCGCGGCTATGTGAAGTGCGCCCGTGTCGTGGGCGAAGTGATGGGCAAACTGCACCCGCACGGTGACGCGTCGATCTATGACGCACTGGTGCGCATGGCACAGCCGTTCTCGATGCGCCTGCCCCTCGTCGACGGGCACGGCAACTTCGGCTCACTGGGCAACGACGACCCGCCGGCCGCCATGCGGTACACCGAGTGCCGGATGGCCGACGCCACGACCCTGATGACGGAGTCGATCGACGAGGACACCGTCGACTACCAGTCCAACTACGACGGCCAGGAGCGGGAGCCGGTCGTCCTCCCGGCGGCGTACCCGAACCTCCTGGTCAACGGCGCTTCCGGGATCGCGGTCGGCATGGCGACCAACATGCCCCCGCACAACCTCGGTGAGGTCATCGCCGCCGCCCGCCACCTCATCCGGCACCCGGGCGCCGATCTCGAGACGCTGATGCGCTTCGTCCCGGGGCCCGACCTGCCCACCGGCGGCAGGATCGTCGGCCTCGGCGGCATCAAGGACGCGTACGCCGCCGGGCGCGGCACGTTCAAGATCCGCGCCACGGTCGCCATAGAGAACGTCACGGCCCGCCGTAAGGGTCTCGTCGTCACCGAACTGCCCTTCGCCGTCGGCCCGGAGAAGGTGATCGCCAAGATCAAGGACCTCGTCGGCTCGAAGAAGCTCCAGGGCATCGCGGACGTCAAGGACCTCACCGACCGGGCACACGGTCTGCGTCTGGTGATCGAGGTCAAGAACGGCTTCGTGCCGGAGGCCGTGCTGGAGCAGCTCTACAAGCTGACGCCGATGGAGGAGTCCTTCGGCATCAACAACGTGGCACTGGTCGACGGACAGCCGCTCACCCTGGGGCTCAAGGAGCTTCTGGAGGTCTATCTCGACCACCGCTTCGACGTGGTGCGCCGCCGCAGCGAGTTCCGCAGGACCAAGCGCCGTAACCGGCTGCATCTGGTCGAGGGCCTCCTTGTCGCGCTGCTCGACATCGACGAGGTCATCCGTCTCATCCGGGACAGCGACAACTCGGCGCAGGCCAAGGAGCGCCTGATGGAGCGCTTCTCGCTGAGCGAGATCCAGACCCAGTACATCCTGGACACCCCGCTGCGCAGGCTCACGCGCTTCGACCGGATCGAGCTGGAGACCGAGCGCGACAAGCTCACCGAGGAGATCGCGCAGCTGACCGCGATCCTGGAGTCGGACGCCGAGCTGCGCAAGCTGGTCTCGTCCGAACTGGCCGCGGTGGCGAAGAAGTTCGGCACCGAGCGGCGCACGGTGCTGCTGGAGTCGGCGGGTTCGCAGGTCGCCTCGGTGCCGCTGGAGGTCGCCGACGACCCCTGCCAGGTGCTCCTCTCCTCGACCGGCCTCCTGGCCCGCACGGCCAACGCGCAACCGGTCGCCCAGGCCGAGGACGCCAGGCGCACGAAGCACGACGCGATCGTCTCTGCCGTCGCCGCCACGGCACGCGGGGACGTGGGTGCGGTGACGTCCACCGGACGGCTGCTCCGGCTCTCGGTGATCGACCTGCCGCAGCTGCCTGACACCCATGCGGCTCCGAACCTGTCGGGCGGGGCCCAGATCTCGGAGTTCCTGACGCTGGAGCCGGACGAGGACCTGGTCTGCCTCACCACCCTGGACGAGGAGGCGCCGGGCCTGGCCATCGGCACCCTGCAGGGTGTGGTGAAGCGTGTGGTGCCCGACTACCCGGCCAACAAGGACGAGTTGGAGGTCATCTCACTGCGGGACGGTGACCGGATCGTCGGCGCCACCCAACTGCGTACGGGCGAGGAGGACCTGGTCTTCATCACGTCCGACGCCCAGTTGCTGCGCTATCCGGCCGCGTCGGTGCGTCCGCAGGGACGCGCGGCGGGCGGCATGTCGGGCGTCAAGCTCGCGGCGGGCGCCACCGTCCTCTCGTTCAACGCGGTGGATCCTTCGGCGGACGCCGCGGTGTTCACGGTCGCCGGGTCGCACGGCACGCTGGACGACTCCGAGCGGACCTGGAAGCTCACCCCGTTCGATCAGTATCCGCGCAAGGGCAGGGCCACCGGCGGGGTGCGCTGCCAGCGCTTCCTCAAGGGAGAGGACGTCCTGGTGTTCGCCTGGGCGGGCGAGACCCCGGCACGGGCGGCACAGAAGAACGGCGCACCGGCCGAGTTGCCGGACCCTGATCCGCGCCGCGACGGTTCGGGCACACCGCTGGTGAGTCCGGTCGCGGTGATCGCAGGGCCGCTGTAGGACACCGGCCGGACGGCGCGAGGGCGGGGATCAGACCTCGGCGTCGTCCGGCTGCCGCACGTACCGCAGGACGCCCCACATGCTGCGTTCCAGCTCCTCGGTGGCGTCCTGCCAGGCGTCCTGGCAGCTTTCCAGTTCCTCGTGCAGGGCCTCGGCGTCGATACCGGAGCCGATGAGCACCAGCTGGGTTTGCCGCGCTTCGTCGCGGGCCCAGCGCTGCGGCACGAAGCGCAGGAAGCTGCCGACGGCGTGCAGTGCGTACCGGTTGCCGGGGTCACCCGCGCCGAAGTCCGCGAACCCCTTGATCCGGTAAAGGCCCACCGGCCTGGAGTCGAGGAACGCCATGAAGCGGCGGGGGCTGAGCGGGACGTCGGCGGTGAACGAGACGCTCTCGTACGCCGCGTGCAGATGGTCCCCGTGCGTGCGGTCGGCTTCGGGGAGCAGGTCCTCGAACGTCAGCTGGCGGAAGGTGTCGTCCTCGTCCGGCCGGAGCACGGGGTCGAACAGCAGCTCCGGGTCGATCCTCCCGTACGCGGCGCGGATGACCGCCGCCCTGCCGCCCGCGGTGTCGACCGCCTCCAGGACGGCCCGCAGGCCCGCGTCCGCGACACGGTCGGTCTTGTTCAGAACGATCAGGTCGGCGACCGCGAGGTGCCGGTCGATCTCCGGGTGGCGCTCCCGCGTGGCGGGGAATTCGGCGGCATCGACGACCTCGACCAGCCCCCCGTACCGGATGTACGGATTGTCGCTGGACAGCAGCATCCGTACGAGTTCCTGGGGCTCGGCGAGACCGCTCGCCTCGATGACGATCACGTCGAGCCGGACGGCGGGTCCGGTCAGCGTCTCCAGATAGGTGTCGAGCTCGCTCGCGTCGACGGCACAGCACAGACAGCCGTTGCCCAGCGAGACCGTGGAACCGACCTGTCCCGCGACGGTCATGGCGTCGATCTCGATGGACCCGAAGTCATTGACGATGACGCCGATCCGGTTGCCCGCCCTGTTGCGGAGCAGGTGGTTGAGCAGTGTCGTCTTGCCGGATCCGAGAAACCCCGCCAGGACGACGACCGGGATCTGCGGGGCGTGGGGCGGTGTCAACGGGGCCTTCCTCGGGTCGGTCGGAGTGCCGGTACGGGCTGCGGAGGCGACATCCCCCGCACAGCGGACCTGCCGGCAAATGATCTTCGAGCCCTCCGCCTGTTCCAGGATATTGGCGCTCCGTCCGGCCATGCGCGCGGCGCCGGACGTGGGGTTGTGAGCTGCTGTTGTTCCGGTGTGCGGTTCGGTGATGGGCCGGTGTCGGGGGGAGCGGGAGATTTTGATGTCCTCCACGATCTCAGAGGCCTGCTCGGCAGCGGCTCGGCAGCGAGCCGGCTGGCGGCCATTTCGGAAAGCGGGGTTCGCCCTCTACCGTTCGTAGGATGAGCACCCCACGGGGACCGCGTCGGTTCGGCTGGCCGAAGCGGGTCTTCTCCCAGGTCCTGCTGATGCAGCTGGCCATCATCACCGGCGTCACGGTCCTCGTCACGGGCCTCTTCCTGGCACCGCTCAGTGCCCAGCTCGACGACCAGGCGATGCGCCGTGCCCTGGCGATCGCGCAGAGCACGGCGGCACAGCCGCAGATCGCCGCCTCACTGCTCGCCACCGAGCCGCGCCCGGACGGTGCCGTCCAGACCGCGGCGGAGCGGATCAGGCGGTCGACCGGAGCCGAGTACGTCGTGATCATGGACAGGCAGGGGGTCCGCTGGTCACACACGGACACCTCCCGCATCGGTGACGTCGTCTCCACCGACCCCAGCACGGCCCTCGCCGGCAGGTCCGTGATGGAGATCGACAGCGGCACGCTCGGGCGTTCGGCCCGTGGCAAGGTGCCGCTGCTCGACGGATCGGACCGGGTCGTCGGTGCCGTCTCGGTCGGCATCGCGTACGACAGCGTCCGTGCCCGGCTGCTCGCCGCGATCCCGGGACTGCTCGCGTACGCGGGCGGTGCTCTGGCCGTGGGAGCTCTGGCCGCCTATCTGATCTCCCGCCGTCTTCAGCGACAGACCCATGACCTGGCGTTCTCCGACATCTCGGCGCTGCTCACCGAGCGCGAGGCCATGCTGCACAGCATCCGTGAGGGGGTCGTCGCACTCGACCGCACCGGGCGCATCAGGCTCCTGAACGACGAGGCACAGCGGCTGCTCGGCCTCGGGCCCGGTGCTGCGGGCAAGCAGCTCGACGAGGCACTGGGCGAGGGCCGGACCACCGACGTACTGGCCGGGCGAGTGGTCGGTGACGACCTGGTGACCGTCCGCGGCAGCCGCGTGCTGCTCGCCAACCGGGTGCCTACCGACGACGGCGGGGCCGTAGCCACCCTCCGCGACCGTACGGAGCTGGAGTATCTCGGCCGCGAACTCGACTCCACCCGTGGCCTGATCGACGCGCTGCGCGCCCAGGACCACGAGCACGCGAACCGGCTGCACACCCTCCTGGGGCTGCTCGAGCTGGAGATGCACGAAGAAGCGGTGGAATTCGTCACGGAAGTCGTCGGCGTCCACCGGGCGACGGCCGAGCAGGTCACCGAGAAGGTCCACGACCCCCTGCTGGCCTCGCTCCTCGTCGGCAAGGCAACCGTGGCCGCGGAGCGCGGCGTCGCTCTGCGCATGGCTGCGCAGACGCTGCTGCCCGACCGGCTGGTGGACCCACGAGGACTCGTCACGGTGCTCGGGAATCTGGTCGACAACGCGCTGGACGCGGCCGCGGGGACGAGGGACGGACGGATCGAGGTCGGGCTGCGGGCCGAGGGCCGTACGGTGGTACTGCGGGTACACGACAGCGGGCCCGGTGTGCCTGCCGCCGACCACGAATCCATCTTCACGGAGGGCTGGTCGACCAAGGAACTCCCAGCCCACGGCAAGCGCGGACTGGGACTGCCTCTGGTACGACGGCTCGCCGAGCGACAGGGCGGAAGCGTGTCCGTATCGGGCTCCCCCGAGGGCGGGGCGGTGTTCACCGTCGTCCTCCCGGAGGCTCTGGGTGAACCGGCACAGCTCCGCGCCCCCGCTCCGGACAGCCTCTCGGCCCGCGTACGACCCTCGACGTCAGGAGACTCCCCGTGATCGAGGTTCTCGTCGTCGACGACGACATACGGGTCGCCCGAATCAACGCGGCCTATGTCTCCAAGGTGCCCGGATTCCAGGTGGCCGCCATGGCCCATTCGGCAGCCGAGGCTCTCGCCAGGATCGACGAGATGCCCATCGATCTGATCCTGCTCGACCACTATCTCCCGGACCGCAACGGTCTGGCCGTGGTGCGGGAACTGCGCGCACTCGGCCACCACACCGATGTGATCATGGTGACTGCCGCCCGCGACGTCGCGACCGTGCAGGCGGCGATGCGCCACGGAGCCCTCCAGTACCTGGTGAAGCCGTTCGCGTACGCCGGACTGCGCACCAAGCTGGAGGCATACGCGGTGCTGCGCCACACCTTCGAGGGCGGCGGCGAGGCCGAGCAGACGGAGGTGGACCGGTTGTTCGGGGCCTTGTGGGCCACGGGCGGGTCCGACCTGCCCAAGGGGCATTCGACGACCACCGCGGAACTGGTCCGTCAGGCTCTCCGTGCGGCCGACGGGCCGCTCTCCGCGCAGGAGGTCGCGGAGAACGCGGGAATGAGCCGGCAGACGGCCCAGCGCTATCTGAAGCTGCTGGAACGCACGGGCCGGGTGCGGCTGTCCCTCAGGTACGGAGAGACCGGCCGCCCGGAACACCGGTACACCTGGGCCACCGGTTCCTGAAGCCGCCGCCCCTCTGCCCCGGTCACGCAGCCCCCGCCCCGGTGAGCGACCGGACCTCCGTCTCCGCGTGCTCGGCCGGATCGGGAGGCTCGGACGAGGTGGCCGTGCCGATCACCAGAGCGTCGAAGAGCTCCGTCGTGGCAGCGTCGGAGGCGTGGAGATCCGATGTCCTCGATGCTACGGAGGCGCGGTGATCACGGAATCGGTTCAGGGGCCGACCGGAGGTGGAGAAGACGTCTCCACCCCCAGGGAAGGCGTCAGACGTCGATGCGCGAGCGGTCCAGTGTGGCGGCGGAGCTGGTGATGAATTCCTTGCGGGGCGCGACCTCGTTGCCCATCAGCAGATCGAAGACCTGCTCGGAGGATTCCAGGTCGCCGATGTTGATCCGGCGCAGGGTGCGGTACCGCGGGTCCATCGTGGTCTCCGCCAGCTGGTCCGCGTCCATCTCCCCGAGGCCCTTGTACCGCTGGATCGAGTCCTTGAACCGGACGTTCTTCCGCTGCAGCTCCAGCAGGGTCTGCCGGAGCTCGTTGTCGGAGTAGGTGTAGATGTACTTGTCCTGGCCCTTCTTGGGCTGGACGAGCTCGATCCGGTGCAGCGGGGGCACGGCCGCGAAGACCCGCCCGGCCTCGACCATCGGCCGCATGTAGCGCTGGAAGAGCGTGAGCAGCAGGGTGCGGATGTGCGAACCGTCGACGTCGGCGTCCGTCATCATGATGACCTTGCCGTAGCGTGCCGCGTCGATGTCGAAGGTGCGCCCGGAGCCTGCTCCTATGACCTGGATGATGGCCCCGCACTCGGCGTTCTTGAGCATGTCCGAGACGGACGACTTCTGGACGTTGAGGATCTTTCCGCGAATCGGCAGCAGAGCCTGGAACTCACTGTTGCGGGCCAGCTTGGCCGTACCGAGGGCCGAGTCGCCCTCCACGATGAAGAGCTCGCTGCGCTCCACGTCGTCACTCCGGCAGTCGGCGAGCTTCGCGGGCAGCGAGGAGGACTCGAGCGCGGTCTTGCGGCGCTGCGCGTCCTTGTGCTGGCGGGCCGCGATACGGGTGCGGGCCGCGGCCACCGCCTTGTCCAGCACCGCCCTGGCCTGCGCCTTGGCGTCGCGCTTCGTGGACGTCAGGAATGCCTTGAGCTCCTTGGCGACCACGTTGGCCACGATCCGGTTGGCCGCCGAGGTGCCCAGCACCTCCTTGGTCTGGCCTTCGAACTGCGGCTCCGCGAGCCGTACGGTGACGACCGCGGTCAGGCCTTCCAGAGCGTCGTCCTTGACGATGTCGTCCTCGGCGACGCGCAGCAGCTTGGCGGAACGCAGGACCTCGTTCACGGTCTTCGTGAGGGAGCGCTCGAAGCCGCTGACGTGGGTGCCGCCCTTGGGGGTGGCGATGATGTTGACGAACGACTTGAGGTTGGTGTCGTAGCCGGTGCCCCAGCGCAGGGCGATGTCGACACCCAGCTCACGGGTGACCTCGGTGGCCGTCATGTGCCCGCGGTCGTCCAGGACCGGCACGGTTTCCTTGAACGTTCCCGTGCCGCTCAGTCGCTGCACATCACAGACGGCCTTGTCCTGCGCCAGATACTCGCAGAACTCGCTGATACCGCCGTCGAAGCGGAAGGTCTCTTCCGTCTTGCCCTCACCGTCGATGCCCCGCTCGTCGCGTACGACGATGGTGAGGCCGGGCACGAGGAACGCGGTCTGGCGAGCACGCTGGTACAGCGTCTCCAGGCCGAGCTTCGCGTCCTTGAGGAAGATCTGGCGGTCCGCCCAGTACCGCACCCGGGTACCCGTACGCGTCTTGGGGACGCGCTTCCCCTTGCGCAGGCCGTTGGCGGGGTCGAAGGGGCTGTCCGGCCCCTGCTCGGCGAACATGCCCGGGACACCGCGCCGGAAGCTGATGGAATGGGTCGCGCCGTTGCGGTCGACCTCGACGTCCAGCCGGGCGGACAGCGCGTTCACGACCGAGGCACCGACGCCGTGCAGGCCGCCCGACGCCGCGTACGACCCGCCGCCGAACTTTCCGCCGGCGTGCAGCTTGGTCATGACGACCTCGATGCCGGAGAGCCCGGTCTTGGGCTCCACATCGACAGGGATGCCCCGGCCGTTGTCACGGACCTCGACGGAGGCGTCGTCGTGGAGGACGACCTCGATGGTGTCGCAGTGACCCCCCAGAGCCTCGTCGACCGAGTTGTCGATGATCTCCCAGAGGCAGTGCATGAGTCCACGGCTGTCCGTGGACCCGATGTACATCCCGGGGCGCTTACGGACTGCTTCGAGCCCTTCGAGGACGAGAAGGTGCCGCGCGGTGTAGTTGGAGCTGTCCCTGTCTGCGCCGCCTGCTCCGGTCAGCAGCGCAGTGGACGGCACGGAATCGGCGGTCACGCGGTTCGCTCCTCGCTGAATTTCATTGGGGCCCAGTAAGTGACGGGCTCGGCCTCGGTAGCCGCTGAGAGCCTACCGAGGCCTGGTGGAGCGGTTGTAACGCCACCCAGGGGGAATCCTTATGCTAGTCCAGCTTCGCATAGGCGTTCGATCACCCCTCGGAGTGACGTGCACATCACGTTCCCTTTGAGGCATGAACCATTTAGGCTCCGGGCACGTCCTCATGAACAACCGGCAAGCCAGCCGGCGGACCGGCCCACACAAGCAACGCGAAACCGTAGCGCTACGCAATACGGCACATTCGCCGCCAACCGGCAACAGACAGCCATCCTGAGAAGAAGTTTCGAAGAAATGCCACGAGCGGGAACGTTTTCGGCCTGGTTGGATGTTGACCCTGGTACGACAGCTCGTCGAGCTAGAGAAGAGGCGACGTGACTACTGTTCTGACCCCCGCGAGCCCGCTGACCGCAGCAGACCGCTGTGACCGTTGCGGCGCCCAGGCATACCTGCGCGTCGTCCTCATCAGCGGCGGTGAACTGCTCTTCTGTGCCCACCACGGGCGCAAGTTCGAGCCGGAACTCAAGAAGATCGCCGCGGAAATACAGGATGAGACAGATCGGCTCACTGCCGTGCAGGCCAGTGCCGCCGACGAGGAACAACACTGACACCTCGCATCCACGACGAGCCATGGGCCCGGTCCAGGACCGGCCGACGGGCGGCCTCCCTCACGGGGAGAGCCGCCCGTTCTCATGCCGTCGGACGCGAGTGCCGGACCCCGCGGTCAGCTCAGGCCGACCATCCACCGGAGGGCCGCGGATATGCGGGTGTACACCCCGGGGCTGCCCGGGCTCCCGCAGCCGCTGCCCCAGGAGACGAGCCCGATGAGGCGCCCACGGGCCACCAGCGGGCCGCCGCTGTCCCCCTGGCACGCATCCCGCCCACCCTCGGTGGCACCGGCGCAGAGCATCGACGAGGCCTCGTACGCGCCCTGTGTGCCGCCGGGGTACGCCCGGGAACAGTCGCTGTCCGGCAGCACCCGCACCGAGGCCGCGCGCAGCCCTGACGCGTAGGCGCCGTATCCGGTCGTGTCCCCCCAGCCGTACACCGTCGCCGCGGTGCCCGGCTCGTACGCCGCGCTACCGGCCCCGGCCATCGGAATGACGCTGTTCTCCGGCAGCGCCCGGGCCAGCGTGAGGACCGCGAGGTCGGCGGCGTTCGTGTGCGGGTCGTAACCAGGATTGACCCACGTCGAACGCACCGGGATCTCCTGACCACCCGGTCCGCCCAGCTCGTCGCGCCCGGCGATGATCCGCAGATCCCGGACCTCCGCTACCGCAGCTCCCAGGACGTCCTCCCTGAGGCAGTGTGCGGCCGTCAGCACCCTCGTGGGTGCTATCGCCACCCCGCCGCAGAACTGGCCCGCGCGGGTTCCTCCGAACCGGTCACGGCTCGAAAGGGCCACGGCCCACGGGCTGTCCGCGACGGCCACCGGCCTCCCGCCGACAATGATGCTGTCCGCCGCGGCGGGAGCCGGGAAACCGAGGGGCATGACGGCCGCAGCGACCGGCAGCGCGAAGGCGGCGGGAAGGACACGGGAGAGAACACGAGGCATGGGATCTCCTGACGCCGAGGTGGACAGTGCCCACTCAGCGTTATCCGCACCGCTGCCGGCCGCATGCGGACATGGGCCGGGGCCCGGAACCCTCTGCAGGTTCCGGGCCCCGGCCCATGTCCGTCCGCGATCTAGTCGAGGTAGTCGCGCAGCACCTGCGAGCGCGACGGGTGACGCAGCTTCGACATGGTCTTGGACTCGATCTGCCGGATGCGCTCGCGCGTCACACCGTAGACCTTGCCGATCTCGTCCAGAGTCTTCGGCTGACCGTCGGTGAGGCCGAAGCGCATCGAGACCACGCCCGCCTCACGCTCGGAGAGTGTGTCGAGCACGGAGTGCAGCTGCTCCTGGAGCAGCGTGAAGCTGACCGCGTCGGCCGGGACGACCGCCTCGGAGTCCTCGATCAGGTCTCCGAACTCGCTGTCCCCGTCCTCACCCAGCGGGGTGTGGAGAGAAATCGGCTCACGGCCGTACTTCTGGACCTCGATGACCTTCTCGGGGGTCATGTCGAGCTCCTTGGCCAGCTCCTCCGGGGTGGGCTCACGGCCCAGGTCCTGGAGCATCTGGCGCTGCACCCGCGCGAGCTTGTTGATGACCTCGACCATGTGCACCGGGATACGGATGGTGCGGGCCTGGTCGGCCATGGCGCGGGTGATCGCCTGGCGGATCCACCACGTGGCGTACGTGGAGAACTTGTAGCCCTTGGTGTAGTCGAACTTCTCGACCGCGCGGATCAGGCCGAGGTTGCCCTCCTGGATGAGGTCCAGGAAGAGCATGCCGCGACCGGTGTAGCGCTTGGCCAGCGAGACCACGAGACGGAGGTTGGCCTCCAGCAGGTGGTTCTTGGCCCGGCGGCCGTCCTCGGCGATGATCTCCAGCTCGCGCTTGAGCTTCGGTGCGAGCTTGTCGGAGTTCGCGAGCTTGTCCTCGGCGAAGAGGCCGGCCTCGATGCGCTTGGCGAGCTCCACCTCCTGCTCGGCGTTGAGGAGGGGGACCTTGCCGATCTGCTTCAGGTAGTCCTTGACCGGGTCGGCCGTGGCGCCGGCGACGGCGACCTGCTGCGCAGGCGCGTCGTCCTCGTCCTCGTCGGAGAGGACGAAGCCCTTGTTCTCGCCCTCGCCCTCCTCTTCCTCACCCTTGCCGGCCTTTACTTCCTCGACCGCTTCGTCGCCGTCGAGCAGTTCGTCGTCCTGCTTGCCGGCCTTCTTCGCCGCGGTCTTCTTGACCGCGGTCTTCTTGGCAACCGTCTTCTTGGCAACCGTCTTCTTGGCTGCCGTCTTCTTCGCGGGAGCGGCAACGGCAGCGTCGTCGGCCACCGCGTCCGCGCTCCGGGCCGCCGGGGCGGCAGATGCCGCGACGGTCCGTGTCACGGCCGTCTTGGCCGCGACGGTCTTGGTGGCGGTGCGCTTGACCGGGCTCTTCGCTGCGACGCTCTTGCGGGCGCGTTTAGGCGACTCCGCGGCACTGACCATCAGCGTCACACCCTCTTCCTCGAGGATCTGGTTGAGGCTGCGCAGAACATTCTTCCACTGGGTTGGCGGAATCTGGTCAGCCTCGAAGGCCCGACGCACGTCATCGCCGGCGATCTGCCCATCAGCCTTTCCCCGCTCGATGAGCGCCATCACAGACTCGGACTCGGCGATCTCCGGCGGGAGCGTACGGGATGTGCTGGCCGACACGAACAACCTCTCGGAACGATGGAAACGGCTTCCGGCCCGGCCCTGGAGAGGGCTGGAACCGACGACCGTCGACTGGGGATGTCGCCGACGGCGCGGGCTTGGCCTCAGAACTGCACAGCGCACTGCGTGGCTGCTGTATTCCTTCCGCGGCGGTCACCTCTTAAGTCATCGCACTGTTTCGAGGAGTGTTACGCCCAATTCGCGTGGCCCCAGTCACACCTCATTAGCGACAAACCGAACCAGAGATCACACATCCGCGCAAACATGCCGCCGAACCGCGAGGACCCGGCGGCATAGGGTCCGCATACCCCGGCCGGGCGGCGTCAGTGCTCGCGAGGCGCGGGAACCACCCGTTCCGCGTCTGTGTGACCGACCAGCAACTGCCGCATGGCAGCCTCGGCACCGGCGGAGTCACCCGACGCGAGAGCCTCCACGATCCGTGCGTGGTGCCCGAGAGACGCCTCGGCGGGCCGGTCACAGCCGGTAACGGGGCCGCCGGAAACATGCAGGGCGGCAGACACGATCCCGAAGAGATGTCCGAGCATACGGTTGCCCGCGGCCTGGATCAGCAGGGCGTGGAATTCCGCGTCGGCCCGGGAGAACGTAATGGTGTCCCCCTGACCGATCGCGTGCCCCATGATCTCGATCATGTCGCCGAGGCGCTGCTGGATGTCCTCGCGCCCGTGTCCGGCGGCAAGCCGTGCGGCCAGCGGTTCGATCGTCCATCGAAGGTCGTCCAGTTCGCGGCGCTGGTCATCACGCTGCGGGCCGACGGCGCGCCATTCGATGATGTCGGGGTCCAGCAGATTCCAGTCGCTCACCGGCCTGACCCGCGTACCCACGTTGGGCCGGGCACTGACCAGACCCTTGGCCTCGAGAACGCGCAGGGACTCCCGCACGACGGTCCGGGAAACCTCGAAGCGCTGGCCGATCTCCTCGGGGACGAGCGGCCGGTCGGCACCGAGGTCGCCGGAAACGATCATCTGGCCGAGCTGCTGGACCAGTTGGCCGTGAAGCCCACGGCCGCGACTGGCATTGCCGCGTCGGCTCGCCCGCCCCAGTTCGGATTCGGCACCGCCCCAGGACCGGAGGGCGGCGCGTTCGCCGGCCGGCGCCTCCGCATAGGGATAGCGGTCGAGTTCGCCCGAGCCGGCGAGGCCGGAGTCGGCGGAGCGGGCGGCGGTCATCATGGTGTGCGCAAGGGTACTCACGCATCCTTTGTCGGCGCGGCTCACCCAGCTCTTGAGGTCTTTGCTGAAAAGCACACGAAAGGGTGATCGGCACCCGCCTCTCAATTGACGCCTTATCAGTGGAAATCGCACCTTTTCAGGAGGTTTACTCGTAGGGAATTACCAGGCCTGCGCGACGCGGTCACCAACGAGCCCGCCCACGAAGGCTGGTGAACACATACGCACAGATCAAGGCAGACAACGACAAGGAAAGCGCCAGCCCCACGGGTTGAGCCACGACCCGTACGGCGGCCACGACCCACCGGTCCGTCTCGTACGGCCACTGCAGCCAGCCGAGTTCACGCAGCCGGCCCGCCAGCCCGGTGATCGGTCGGGCCGACGGCCCGGCGAGCAGCTTCTGCATCAGCGGTACGACGAGCACCGGAACGGCCAGCACGGCAGCCACTCCGGCTCCGGCCAGCCTGAACACACCGGCCCCCAGCAGCCCCGCCCAGGCACATCCGACCGACAGGCCCGCCCAACTGGCGGCCAACTGTGCGGCGTTCGCCGGGGCGGTCACCAAGTCACCGCCGTACACGAGGCGCAGGGCCTCGGCGTCCGCAAGTACGGAGAGCAGGGCGAGCAGCAGAGCAACGCCCGCCGAGACCACCAGCTTGGCCAGCAGGAGACCGAGACGGCGCGGCACCGTCCCGCGCCCCGCCGCGAGCGCCGGGTAGCGGAATTCGTCGCCGAAGGAGACGGCGCCCAGCAGCCCGGCGGCGAACGCGGCAGGCGGAAGCGGCAGCAGGTCAGGCCAGGCAACCAGCAGCTCCGGCAGGGAAGTCCCCCCGGAGCGAGCCAGCAATACGGAGAGACCCGCCGAGACGATCAGAACGGCCGCCACGATCAGAGCGGTTGTCCTGACGCCGAAGAGGCGGCGCAGCTCGTACCTCACGGGCCGGAGCGGTCCACGGGCCGGACGCACGGGGATCGGAGGCGGCAGCTTCGAGATCGCCACGGCCGTAGCGAGGCGCGGCAGGACGCGCCTCACCGGGCCGCCACCCGGACCAGCGCCCGAACCTCGGGCCGGAGCTGCCGCCGGGCCCGCGTCCCCGGTCTCGTCGGCGAGTTGATGGACGGGGACACCGTGCCGGTAGGCCGTGTCCCCGACTTCCGCGCAACTGCTGCCGTACACAGACAGCCGGCTGCCTTCCTCGGCGACCACTTCGACGAAGCGCTGGGCGGCGCGGGCTTCACGGCTCACCACGGCGGCCAGCCTGGCTGCGTGCGGGGTCCGCACGACGACCCGGGGCCGCAGGCGGGTACGGGAGAAGTCGGCGACCTCCTGGTCGGCGACGAGACGACCCCCGCTGATCGTGACCACCCGGTCGGCCGCGCGGGCGGCTTCCTTGGGATCGCCTGTCGTGTGCAGGACCGTACCGCCCTCGGCCGCGTGCGCGCGGAGCAGGCCGTGGAGCCAGCTCCTGTCACGCGGCGACAGCCCCTCGGTGGGCTCGTCGAGAACGAGCGTATGGGGGTCACCGAGCAGTGCCGAGGCGAGACCGAGCCGCCGGTCCATGCCTGCCGAGAGGGTTCCGATGCGCTGGCCCCCCAACCCCGCGAGACCGACGACCTCGAGCAGTTCGTCGGCTCGGGACGCGGGAACTCCCGCTGCGGCACAGAGCATGCGGAGCTGACCGCGCGCAGTGCGCGCGGGATGCCCCGGTACGTCTCCGAGCAGCACCCCGACCTCGCGGGCGGGGTGGCCGATGCGGTGCAGCGGGCGGCCCTTGAAGTAGGTGACACCCCTCCCCGCTTCGAGCTCGAGCATCAGGCGGAGGGCCGTGGTCTTGCCGGAGCCGGGTGCTCCGAGCAGCGCGGTGACACTGCCGGCCGGGGCTTCGAAGGTCAGGTCGTCCACGACGGGCGGACCGTCGCGGCGGGGGGTGCTGGTGAGTCCGATGGCCTGGAGCATCGCTTCTCTCGCTGAGGGTGAGACCGCTCGGCGGCAGGATGGAGTACCCCAGCAAGATAACGCGGCATTTCAGACTTTTGGTGCACTGATGCTTCGGTGGGCGTTCCGCAGGCCCGCCCGGAGTGAGCCCGCGGGGCCGCATCCGGTCAGACTTCCGGCCTCAGCATCGGAGGATTGAGCACGGTCGCCGTGCCGGCCCGGAACAATTGCGCGGGGCGACCTCCCTGTCGCGTGGTCGTCCCTCCGGAGGGGACCAGGAAACCGGGCGTGCCCGTGACCTTGCGGTGAAAATTCCGGGGGTCCAGGACCACGCCCCACACCGCCTCATAAACCCTCCGTAGCTCACCGACCGTGAACTCGGGCGGACAGAACGCCGTGGCCAGGGAGGAGTACTCGATCTTGGAGCGAGCCCGCTCCACCCCGTCGTCGAGAATCCTCGCGTGATCGAAGGCCAGTGATGCGGACTGCTCGCCGTCGCGACCGAAGCCGCCTCCCGGCCCGAGCAGATCCTCGACCGACGCCCAGCGGGCGCTGTTCGCGTCACCGCCCGCACGCGGGGCCGGGAGGTCAGGCGCCAGTGCGAGGTGCGCGACGCTGACGACTCTCATCCGGGGGTCCCGCCCCGGGTCACCGTAGGTGGCCAGCTGTTCGAGATGGGCGCCGTTACCGACGGCGGGGGCAGCCGGGTCGTGTGCACATAGCCCGGTCTCCTCGACGAGTTCACGCGCTGCCGCCGCGCCGAGATCCTCATCGGCTCTGACGAATCCGCCCGGCAGTGCCCACCGCCCCTGGAACGGCGATTCGCCACGGCGTACCACCAGCGCACAGAGCGCGTGTCGTCGCACCGTGAGGACAACCAGGTCGACGGTGACAGCGAAGGGCGGGAAGGTCGACGGGTCGTAGGGCGGCATGCCGAAATCATAGTCGTCTTCCTGACGATAAACACTCTCTTCGCGAGACCGGCTCCACGCTCGTGGTCAGGACGTCCGTCATTCGCGGTTCCTGGCCCCTCGGTGGCCCAGCCTCCGGGTGTCACGGGCCCCGCCCCGGCTCACTGCCGAGCGTGGGCGGGAAGCAGCACCTGGCGTCGCCCGGTGCGTCGCCCTCCGTTTCCGCCTCGCGGCCGGAGTGCGCGCGGGCCGCGGCTCGGCCCGTCGCTCCGTACGCCGTCCACGGTGCTCCTGCGGCGCGCCGTGTTCCTGCGGAGCACTGTCACTGCCGTCGCCGTCGCGCAGGACGCGCTCCCCGCGGAGACAGCTACGCAGCGTTTCCGGGTCCAGTCCCTGGTTGCACGCCTCATGCAGCAGTTGAGCGAACGTGTATGCGGGGTCGGCCCGCAGAGCGAGCCCCAGCGCCACCCTGGCACCCGCCTCGTCACCGGTGGACCACGAGACCCAGCCGGCCAGCGTGAGCGGCGCCGCGGCGTGTTCCACGTACGGACCGACACAACGCCGAGCGAGAGCACACCACAACCTCAGCGCCGTTTCGGCCTCGCGGCCCTCCATCCACTCGGCGGCGCGGTCCCTGGTCTCACGGTCCTGAAGGCCGAGAATCACAGCCGCCGCCTCTTCGGCCGCGATCAGACCGTCGTCACGGCTGTCCTCACCGGCGGAGCCTGCGGCCGGTGCGTTCCCGAGGCGTGCCATGAGGTCACGCGCGAGCGCCAGAGTCTCTCGCGCCACCTCCCCGCGCCTGTCGACGTCGAGGATGCGGGACACCAGCACGGCACCCGCCGAATCCAGCGCCCGCTCCTGCGCCTGCGCCGCCGGAGATTCCGACGGCATGAGCCGCGCCTCCATCTCCCGCAGCGATCCACGCACCTGAACACCGGCGTACGCGGCCGCGGCCGCCATCACAGTCGTTCCCGGGAGCGCCAGCGGATTGCCCTCGGTCGGACAACAACGGTCGTCAGGGCAGCAATAGGACCAGTAACGGCCGTCGGAGATGCACAGTGCTTCGAGGACGGGGACGTCGAGCACCCCGCAGGCCGTACGCAAGCTCTGCGCGAGCGGCCTCAGCCGTTCCATGGTCTGCGGAGCACTCTCCCCCTCGGCGGGGTCCTGGCAGAGGAAGACGACGATCGCGTCAGGGCGGGATTCACGCCTTTCGCTTCCCTCGATCAGATATTGCGCCAACTGGTCGGCGACCGGCGCCCACTCTTCGGGCTCGGGCGGGATGCCCAGCCTGAGCCGGCCGCCGAAGCGGCCCCGACCGCCGTGCAGGGCCACCATGACCACGCTGTCGGACGGATGAAAACCCATCAGGTACGGAAGGGCATCGGCAAGGTCGGCGGGACCGCGCAGGGTGATCTGCTGCGCATCGGCCGGTCCGGTGGTTTCGTCGCGCTTGTTCATGGCACGACCGTCCCGCGGACCGCCGATTTCCGCGACCCCTGTGGATAACGTTATCCACAAGGATCGGCCACCGTTCGCACTTCGCCGTAGGCATCGGGTTGCATGGTGGCACGACCGACGCGGAAGATGCCGGCAGCTTCCTGATCGGGCCGGGGCGCTCCCGCGCACTGCCGGCCACCGTATTCAAGAGGGGCTTCGGTCAGCGGGGCTCGCTCACCCGGCCAGGGCGAGGACGAGCGGGAGCACCTGGTCGGCTCCGGCCTGGCGCAGGAGGCGTGCGCCTACGGCCAGGGTCCAACCGGAATCGGAGTAGTCGTCGACGAGCAGGACCGGGCCGGGGGTGGCCGCCAGGGCGGCGGCGAGTTCGTCGGGGACGGTGAAAGAGGCGGCCAGGGCGCGCAGTCGCTGGGCGGAGTTGCTGCGGTGCGCGGCATGCTCGTCGGCGTGAGGGGTGTAGGCCAGGCTGCCCAGCAGCGGGAGCCTGCCGACACGGGCCACGCCCTCGGCCAGCGAGCCGACCAGCAGGGGGCGGGTACGGGACGGCATGGCGACGATTCCCACAGGCCTCGCCGCAGCGTCAGGCGCGTCGCCGGCCCAGCCACCCGGCGAGCGAGCCCAGTCGGCCACCACCTGCACCACGGCAGCCAGCACGTCGTCCGGGACCCGCCCGTCCGCCGCCTGGGCCGACAGGATCGGGCGCAGACGGTTGCCCCAGCCGATGTCCGACAGTCTTCCCAGCGCACGGCCTGTGACTGCTTGCTGGCCTGCGGGGATGCGGCCCTTCAGGTCCAGCCCGATCGCGGCGAGGCCGGTCGGCCACATCTTGCGGGGCTCGACCTCGACTCCCGGGCGGTCCAGCTCGCCCGTCGCCGCCGCGAGGGACGCGGAAGAGACGACCGGATCGAGCCAGGGCCCGGCGCAGGAGTCGCAGCGACCGCACGGGACCGCCTTCTCGTCATCGAGCTGCCGCTGCAGGAACTCCATCCGGCAGCCCGTGGTCGCCACGTAGTCCCGCATGGCCTGCTGCTCCGTTTCGCGCTGCCGGGCCACCCACGCATACCGCTGCGCGTCGTACACCCATGGCTGACCCGTCGCGGCCCAGCCCCCCTTCACACGCTTGACCGCGCCGTCGACGTCCAAGACCTTCAGCATCGTCTCCAGACGCGAGCGCCGAAGATCCACCATCGGCTCCAGTGCCGGCAGCGACAACGGACGACCTGCCTCCTCCAGTACCGCCAACGTGCGCCGCACCTGTTCCTCGGGCGGGAAGCCCACCGAAGCGAAATACGCCCAGATCGCCTCGTCCTCCTTGCCCGGGAGCAGCAGCACATCCGCATGGTCCACACCACGCCCCGCACGGCCCACCTGCTGGTAATACGCGATCGGGGACGAGGGCGACCCCAGGTGCACCACGAACCCCAGGTCAGGTTTGTCGAAGCCCATGCCCAGCGCAGAGGTCGCCACCAGCGCCTTCACCCGGTTCGCCAGCAGATCCTCCTCTGCCTGCAGCCGGTCGGCGTTCTCCGTCTTCCCCGTATAGGAAGCCACCGGATACCCGCGATGCCGCAGGAACGCCGCGATCTCCTCGGCCGCCGCCACCGTCAGCGTGTAGATGATCCCCGAACCCGGCAGATCACCCAGCCGCTCCCCCAGCCACGCCAGCCGATGGGCCGCGTCGGGCAGCTCCAGCACACCCAGCCGCAAGCTCTCCCGGTCCAGCGGCCCACGCAACACCAGTGCGTCCCCGCCCCCGGTCCCCAGTTGCTCAGCCACATCCGCGGTCACCCGCGCGTTCGCGGTCGCCGTCGTCGCGAGCACAGGCACTCCCGTCGGCAACTCCGCGAGCATCGTGCGCAATCGGCGGTAGTCAGGCCGGAAGTCATGACCCCAGTCGGAGATACAGTGCGCTTCGTCGACCACCAGCAGACCGGTCGTGGCCGCGAGTCTCGGCAGCACCTGATCACGGAAATCCACAGAATTGAGACGCTCCGGGCTCACCAGGAGAACGTCGGTCTCACCGCGCTCCACCTCCCCGTAGATCGTCTCCCACTCCTCCGGGTTCGCAGAGTTGATCGTGCGCGCCTGGATACCGGCCCGCGCCGCCGACTCGACCTGGTTGCGCATCAGTGCGAGCAGCGGCGAAATGATCACCGTGGGACCGGAGCCACGCCGGCGCAACAGGGCAGTCGCCACGAAGTACACCGCCGACTTGCCCCAGCCGGTGCGCTGCACCACCAGAGCGCGCCGACGTTCCTCCACCAGCGCAGCCACGGCCTGCCACTGGTCTTCCCGCAGCCGCGCCGAACCCCCTGGGTCACCGACGAGCTCGGCGAGGATGGCGTCGGCTTCAGCGCGGAGCTCCAGGTTGTCCATGCCCCCATGCAACCCGATGGCACTGACAACCGGCGAATCCAACCCGGTGGGCGAAGGGCTCACGAGAGGGTGTGCCTGCCAGGCACTGATCGGGTCCGGCCGGTATCGGAGCACTCAGCCACGACCGTTCCCGGCCGCGCCCACGGCGGGGGCGGAAGCAATGTTTCCGCTGGTCCTGGCGGTCCAGGCGTGACGCATGGCTTCGATTGTCGCTGAACGGGCAGGGATATCCGTGTCATTCCGCCAGATACCAGTCAGCCGCGCCAATTGCTCGTTGCCGCCTGCCGGTACGACAGGAAGAATTGGAGTCGCTCCCCGCACGGTCTTTTCGCGGGCCCGGAAGGGCTGTGACGCGGCGCGCCCTCACTCGACCCTGCCCGCACCGTGGGCGTGTAGCGAAGGGAGGACCGTGACCTTCGGATTCGCCTCGTCCGCAGCCTCTTCACTGTCGGCGTCCGCCGGCTCCGTCAACCACGTTGCCAGGATCCTCGAACCGGCCGAGTGGGCCGCGGCAGGCATACCTCTGCTGCGCAGTCCGCGGGAGGTCGTCAGCGGCCTCCACGCGCGGCACCGGCCGACTCCGGCCACCGCGGTCGTCGCCGTCCTCGACCATGAGGAACGGCTCACCGCCAGTGCCTCGTTCGCCCGGCGGCCCGCCCTGGCGACGGACGGCTGGGAGTTCCGCAATGCCCTGCTGGCGCATCTGCGCCGGGTGATCCCGCACGACCTGCGCCGCCGCACCCCGGTGCGAACCGCCGTGCTGCTCTACTGCCGTGAGGGCGACGAGCGTTGGACCGAGGAGGACGGGGCGTGGATGTGGGGTCTGAGGGACGCCTGCACACTGCACGGCCTTCGCTGCGGGGCCTACATCACCCTGACGCATGGCGGCTGGCAGGTCCTCGGCGAGGGCCGGGGCGGCCGCAGACCGACGCTGCTGTCCAGACCGTCGGCCCTGGCGGACACCTCCTCCGGCCAGGACTCTGTTCCGCTGAGCACCGGGGGCGGGGCGGTCGAGGCACTGCGGCGGGGTGTCGCCCGGTGATACAGGACGTGGGTCCCGGACGTCTTCACAGACATCCGGGACCCACGGACGTACAGCTCAGGCTCCCGCGCCCAGTGCGCTGCTGATCGTCTGCGGGTCTCCGCAGACGATCAGCAGCGCGTCGGCGCGCTCGCGCGCGTCGGACAGCGCACGAGCAGCCACGTCGTCGAGGTCACCGTTCACCGCGACCACGACCACGGAACGGGGGGCGTAGCGACCGGCGTTCGCCGTGCCGGCGAAGAAGACGTCGTCGCCTGCGTCGTGCTGGGCCCAGTAGGCGGTCTCTCCGAAGGAGAGCTCGTGGGCGGCCCAGGGGTGCTGTTCTCCTGTGGTGAGCACCAGGATGTCGCCGGGCGCCCTTCCGGAGTCGAGCAGCAGGTCGACGGCCCCGTCGGCCGCCTCGACCGCGCCGTCGACCGGAACCGGAATCAGCTGGAACTGTGCTGCGGGGCGCTCTTCCGGCAGCTTACGCCCGGCAGGAGCCGGAGCAGCGGGAGATGCGGGGCGCGGGCGCTGCGCCGGGGGCGCGGGCCGCGCGGGGCCGCGTCCGGGGCTTCCGGGACGCGGGGTGGCCGCGGAACGCGGGCCAGGTACGGGACGGGGGGTCGGCGCGGTGCGGCCGGCGGCCGGAGTAACGCGGGGACCCTGGGCGCTCTCGGGAATCTGAGGCTCCTCGGGGGTGAGAGGCATGGATGGTTGTCTGTCACAGCCGACGCGAACACGTCGGCGGATGGGTACGTCTGTGCGATCAGAAGTCGAAGCCGAGTTGGCCCCCGCTTTCCAGTGCCGCCGCTCCGGCGGAAAATCGGACCTTCTTCAGGTGCTGCCACCTGGGCAGGGCGTCGAGGTAGGCCCAGCTGAGGCGATGGTGCGGCGTAGGCCCCCGTTCCTCCAGCGCGGCCCGGTGCACCGGTGACGGATAACCGGCATTCGCGCCGAAGGCGAAGTCTGCGTACTGCCCCGTGTCCGCACCCAGTTCGGCCATCATCCTGTCCCGGTAGACCTTCGCGATCACCGACGCCGCGGCGACGGCGATGCAGGACTGGTCGCCCTTGATCACGGTACGGACGTTCCAGGGCGGTCCGAGGTAGTCGTGCTTGCCGTCGAGGATGACGGCGTCCGGCCGCACGGGCAGAACCTCGAGCGCCCTGACGGCGGCAAGACGGAGTGCCGCCGTCATGCCGAGATCGTCGATCTCCACGGGTGACGCATGCCCCAGCCCGTAGGCCGTGACCCACTTCTCGAGCGTCGGGGCGAGTTCCGCCCGGCGCTTGGGGCTGATCAGCTTGGAGTCGGTGAGGCCCTCAGGGGGTCTGCGGAGACCGGTGACGGCCGCGCACACGGTGACCGGGCCGGCCCACGCTCCGCGTCCGACCTCGTCGACACCGGCGACGGTCCTGGCACCGGACGTAGCGCGCAGTGAGCGCTCGACGGTGTGCGTGGGTGGTTCGTACGGCATGGCGCCTGACAGGTTACGCCGATGGCCACGGCAAGAACACCCCGGGGCACCGTCCAGCGGTCCGCACGTGTCCCGCCAAGTCCGGAACACCCCTGTCGGCGCCCCGGGAAGCGCCGGTGTCCCGTCGGCCACACGAGCCTCTGGCGCCTCTCCCGGGGCGGGCGCGTACCCCGAACGTCCCTGGCACGACCGCACGTTCGGTGCACCCCGGGTATCCAGGGCGGGCGCCCACCTGAGCGGAACCGGCGGCCGGGCTCCCAGGGATCCGGAGATCACCGGCCCCGCCCCCGGGACGCCGGCTCACCCCCGCGACGGCCGGCTCAATACGGGTCGTAGGAGCCCTCCTCCTCGTAGCCGTCCCGCTCGTCGGGTTCCTGGCCGAGGCGGTAGCACTCGACGCCGTGGTTCCGTACGGGGCGCTTCTCCAGGATGTCCCGGGCCCTGGCTTCACTCCAGCTGGAGGCGTACCACGGAGCTGCTGGGAGAGCGACGTCGCGCTCGAAGTTCTGCAGCGCACAGGACCTCAGCGGTTCCGGCAGGGTGTCCAGGGCAGGTACGGCGTCCGCGGAGAGGCCCTTGAGGTAACCGATGTCGATCGCCTTGTCGCTGCCGTACCGCTTCACGTTCTGTTCGGCGATCAACCCGTCGGGCGAGAGCAGCCCGAAGGCGAGCACACCCGCTGCCGCACTCACCGCGATCGCGCGCGGCAGCAGCCTGGCGCCGAAGACGCCGGCCGCGAGGATCAGGACCAGCACCACTCCCAGCCACAGCTCCACGGCGGCGACGGAGATCCGCAGCCGGGTCAGCCCGAAGGCTTCCACGTAGAGGTCCATACGGCGCAAGGCGGAGGCCACGACGACGAGCGTGAGTACGCACAGGGAACCGAGAACGCTTCGGACCAGGGTCCGGTCGCGCGGCCCGCCCCGCGGTGCCCAGCGCAAGGCGAGCGCGATGACGAGCAGGATCAGCACGGTGGCCCAGAGAAGCTGCCAGAAACCCTGTCGCGCGTACTCGGAGAGCTTCAGGTCCGTCTCCTCCAGCACCTTGTCGTACCCGCCGAGAAGAACGACGAGCTGAAGTGCGATGAAGGCGGCGAAGAGCAGGTTGAGCACGATCAGCGGAAGTACCCACTCCGCCCTGTTCCTGGCTTTGCCCGGCCGGACGGTGATGCCGTCCCAGCGCACCGGCGCCGCAGCGCTGTACGCGGCGGCGAGGGCTCCGACGAGTCCGAGCGCGAAGAGGAAGACCCGCCAGGGGCTGTCACCGACCGAAACGTCGGGGGTGAGGCTGCCCAGCAGGTCGGCGAAGGCGGCGTCCGCGGAGGCGAAGAGCGCACCGAACACGATGAGCAGCACCACTGCCACCACAGTGCTGCGCACCACGGTGCGCACTCGGCCGCGGGAGTTGTCCGCGCGGGCACGCACCCCGAGCCATCCCCAGCGCACACCGGCGGCGACCGAGGGAAACAGCCCCAGCGATCCGAGCAGCACGCCAGGCCAGCTGCGGCTTCCGTGCAGGGCGAGAGAGCCCAGGGCGAGGGCCGACACCACGGCGAGGAAAACCGGCCACCCTGCTTCCCTGAGCGCCGGAATCGCCAGGAGCGCCAGGCCGCCAACCGCCCAGACCGCGGTCCAGGGCCGTAGCCTGCGCCCTGCCGTGCGCGCGGCGAAACAGGCCCCCAGGGCGGCGGGCAGGGTCACGATCAGCAGGTTGAGCCCCAGGCCGTCGCCGAGCAGCAGGGCGCTGAGCAGGGCCGTGGCGAAGACCGACCAGAGGGTCGCCGGTCCGATCGCGGGCGGGGGCGGAGGCCGCAGCCGGGCCAGCACACCGGGGGGCGGCTGCTGGCCCCGGCGCTGCCATACGTCCGCCCGGGGCGGCGCCTGGAGATTCGCGGGCACCTTCGGCCCGTCCGGGCCGGCATTCTGCCGCGGGACCGGCGGAGTGGAAGCCCGTGCCGGCTTCCGCGCCGCCTCAGCCCGGCCGGGACCTTCGGGCGCTACCTCACTCCCCGGCCCGGACGCGGTGGCGGACGTCGATTCCACCGCGCCTCCGGACACCGGTGGCTCCGGTGGCGTCTCGGGCCGGCTGGACGCATCGGACGGCTGATCGGACATGGGACCCCTCCCCGCCCGGGGTCCGCTCGCACGGCCACATCGCGGCGCGACGGCCCCGGATTCTCTAGGCACACGCCCACCAAGATCGATGCGGGCGGCGTGGCCGAAAGAGTAAGTCCCGCCCGGGCTGTTCGAACGGCTGGGGCCGGCGCTGTGGCAGGACCGTGACAGTAAAACGCCGATACTTGGATAAGGCCCGCCCGAGCCACCCGGCGGACCGTCAGTGGCGGGACGGAGCGAGAGGGACCCAGTCGGGCAACTTTTCGGTCCGGGCCAGCCAGCCCGCCGGAGGGGTGCCGGCCGGCTCTGCGGCCACGATTCCGCCGACGATGGCGCAGGTGGTGTCCACGTCGCCGCCGGCCTGTGCCGTCACCCAGAAGGCCTGTTCGAAGTCGCCGAGGCTCCGCGCCGCCGACCAGAGGGCGAACGGCACCGTGTCGTGCGCACTCGTACGACGGCCGTTACCGAGCACCGCCGCGACCGTTCCCGCGTCCCGGTAGTCGAGCATGTCGCGCGCCCTGCGCAGCCCGGCACCGACCGCGCTGCGGGGCACGAGGGCGATCACGCCGTCGAGCAGGTCCTCCGGCGTCGGCGGCCCTCCCGGAGCGGCGACGAGGGCAGCGGCTGCCGCGACAGCCATGGCCCCCACGACGCCTTCGCGGTGCTGGTGAGTGGTGTACGAAGAGATCTCGGCCTGGTGGGTGGCCTGTTCCGGGTCATGTGCGTACCAGGCGCCCAACGGCGCGATACGCATCGCCGAACCGTTGCCCCAGGAGCCCTGGCCCTGAAAGAGGGCGGACGCCAGCTCCCGCCAGTCGCCGCCTTCCCGCACCAGCCTGAGCAGCCGGTTCACCGCGGGCCCGTAGCCGCGGTCGAAATCGTGGTACCGGGCGAAGGAGTGGGCGAGCGCGTCCTGGTCGATACGCTCGTGCGCGGCCAGCACGGCGAGTACGGAGCAGGCCATCTCGGTGTCGTCGGTCCACTGCCAGCCGTCCGGCGGCAGGTCCCGGTTCTTGAGCAGGGGGTAATTGGCCGGGACGAAGAACTGGGAGCCGAGGGCATCTCCCACGGACAGTCCACGCAAGCTGGCCAGAGCGCGTTCGAAGCGGTCGGAAGCGGAGTCAGCGGTCATCGCCCTGCCACTCTATCCGGTGGTGCCGTACGGCTCAGGGGTTCGCCACTGGACGAAGGGCCGGTCGAGCGTATAGCGGCCGTCCTCACCGAGCAGCAGCGTTCTGGCTTCGCCGTTACCCGGATTGGACAGCGACTCGAATTCCGCCACCGACCAGTGGAACCAGCGCATGCAGAAGAGCCTCATGGTCAGCCCATGAGTGACCAGCAGGACGTTCGGCGGATGGTCGGAGGCCTCGAAGCTGCGGTGCAGGCTCTCCAGGAACGCGTCGACCCGGTCGTACACATCGGCCCCGGACTCTCCCTGCGCGAAGCGGTAGAAGAAGTGCCCGTATGCGTCCCGGTACGCCTTCTGCAGCCTGACATCGTCGCGGTCCTGCCAATTGCCCCAGTCCTGCTCGCGCAGCCGCGGCTCTTCCCTGACGCGCACGTGCCCGGATTCGAGGCCGAACGCCCTGAATGTCTCGTGAGTGCGTCGGTAAGGGGAGACGTAGACGCTGACACGCTCGTCACCGAACGTCTCACGCAGGCGTGAGCCCGTCGCCCGCGCCTGTCTCAGGCCCTTCGCAGTGAGCCTCAGCGCATGATCGGGCACACGTTCGTAGACGGTGTCGTCGGCGTTGCCCTCCGACTCACCGTGCCGGACGAGAACGATGCGTTGCGGTCGTGCCATGCACCGACCCTAGAGGTCGTCCTGCGCGATCGAGCAATTGTGCGGGCTCCGTCGGGCGCATGTGACCAAGGAAACGACTGTACGGGGTGGGTCAGACCGTCCACGACGGGTCGAGCTGCACCACGTCTCCCGTGAGCGAGGCGACGTCCCTCTCGATCTCCGCCCGCGCGGAGAGCCGGGCGACGCCCTCCGGCCGGTATTTGCCGCGTTCGGCGCTGGACTGCCACATGGACAGCACCAGGAACTCATGACCTGGGGCTTCTCCGAAAAGTCCGCGCAGCATCCCGGGGGAACCCGCCATGGCCGGATTCCACACCCGTTGCTGCATGAGCGCGAAATGGTCGACGCGATCCTCGTGCACCCGGCTGTGCGCCACCCTGACCACGTCCGCGTCGGTGAAATGCGGCACGAAACCGGTCTTCACATCGAAGCGGTACTCGAAGAGCTTGACCTGCATGTCCTTGTACATGCCGGACTGCGCGGCGGCCGGCCGGTCGTGCCCGCGGGCCATGAAGGAGTCGTAGAAGACCCGGTTCTCCCAGAACGCGAAGACGTGGGCGACTTCGGGCCGGCCTCGGCTCCACCCGCCGCTCTGACCCCGGAAACCCGGCTCGTCGAGCAGCCCCGCCCACTTCCGCTGCCCCCGCTCGAAACCTCGACGGTCCAACACGGTGCAGCGAATCCACTTGACCAGCACTGCGCCATCGTACGGCGCCCGGCGTGTCGCGGGTCACGCACCGGACGCGCCTGGGCAGTCCGGCACGGACAGCGCACGTCTCCGGCCACACGATGGCCGGAAAGCGACGTCCGTTTCCAACGCGGTTGGATCCACGGACAGTTACGGACATGATCTGAGGATGGAAGAGGTCCGTCGGTCCAGCAGCAAGGAGGCACGTCCGATGAGCACTCCCGACAAGGACATCGAGAAGGTCGAAGTAAGGGTCAAGTGGGACCCCAGCGCCACCGGTGAGCCCGCCAACGACCTCGACATCATCGCGGCCACGTACGGGGCGGACGCGCCCTACGGCAGCCCCGCCTATCTCGTGCACTTCGACAGCAGGTCACCGGACGGCACGATCACGCTGAACCGGGACAGCCGCACAGGGCAGGGTTTCGGCTTCGACGAGGTCCTGACGCTGGAACTGCACCGGTTGTCGGACGCGTACGCCCGGGTCGTGGTCGGCGTTGCCATCCAGCAGCGCGACGGCCACAAGACCTTCGGTCAGATCGAGCACACGGCCGTGCAGGTCCGTGAGGGTTACACAAATCTGGCGGAGGACGACTTCTCGGCGGTGGCGGCCGCCACCGCCGCGGTCGTCGCGGAATTCGTCCGGGACTCCTCGGGTCGCTGGGGTTTCCACGGAGCCGTCCGCGGATTCGACGGTAACCCCGCATCGTTCACCTCGGAGATGGGGAGCCGCTCGAGCTGACGACGGCGGGCGGGCCGGTACCCGGTGCGCGGCAGCCCTCGGTCCCGGCACCCATGCACGCGGCTCCCCATCTCCGAGGTGCCGGCAACGGCGTCGCACTGCTCCAACCGCACGCAGAAGGGGACCGGCCGTCGGCCGGTCCCCTTCGTGAGCTGCTGGTCAGCTACCCGTGCGCACTACACCGGATGCCGGTCCGACGGGATGCCGCCCGGTTTTCAGCTGCACCCGCTGGTCGAGCCGCAGCCCTCGCAGATGTAGCAGGACCCGGCGCGCTGCATCTTCGTACCGCACGAGAAACACAGCGGCGCGTCCGCGCTGATGCCGAGCTGCATCTCGACCAGCTCGGCCGAGGTGTGCGCGGCCCTGGGGGCCGGCTTCTCCGCGACGCTCTCCTCGGGCGACGCGACGGCCTTCAGCGGCTCCACGAGCACCGGAGCGGACTGGGCCAGGCTCCCCGCGTCGAGGTCGTCGTCCCCGAAGGCCGGCTCGTACGATCCGGTGTCGAGGTGACGCTGACGCTCCTCGGCCGAGTGGATGCCGAGCGCGGAGCGCGTCTCGAACGGCAGGAAGTCGAGAGCCAGGCGGCGGAAGATGTAGTCCACGATCGACTGCGCCATCCGCACGTCCGGGTCGTCCGTCATACCGGCCGGCTCGAAGCGCATGTTGGTGAACTTGGAGACGTAGGTCTCCAGCGGCACGCCGTACTGCAGACCGACCGAGACCGCGATCGAGAAGGCGTCCATCATGCCCGCGAGAGTCGAGCCCTGCTTGGACATCTTCAGGAACACCTCACCGAGACCGTCGTCCGGGTAGGAGTTGGCGGTCATGTAACCCTCGGCGCCGCCCACCGTGAAGGAGGTGGTGATGCCGGGACGGCCCTTGGGCAGACGCTTGCGGACCGGGCGGTACTCGACGACCTTCTCGACCGCCGTACGAATGGTGTCCTCGGCCTTGGCGGTGACCGCCTCCTTCTCCTTCTCCTTGGTCTTCGCGGAGAGGGGCTGGCCGACCTTGCAGTTGTCGCGGTAGATCGCGAGCGCCTTGACGCCCATCTTCCACGCCTCGAAGTAGACCTCCTCGACGTCCTCGACGGTGGCGGTCTCCGGGAGGTTCACCGTCTTGGACAGCGCACCGGAGATCCACGGCTGGATGGCCGCCATCATCCGGACGTGGCCCATGGCCGAGATCGAGCGCTCACCCATGGCGCAGTCGAAGACCTCGTAGTGCTCGGCCTTCAGACCGGGGGCGTCGATCACATTGCCGTGGTCGGCGATGTGGGCGACGACCGCCTCGATCTGCTCCGGCTGGTAACCGAGACGGCGCAGGGCCTGCGGAACCGTGCCGTTGACGATCTGCATCGAGCCGCCGCCGACGAGCTTCTTGAACTTGACCAGGGCGAGGTCGGGCTCGAGACCGGTGGTGTCGCAGGACATCGCGAGACCGATGGTGCCGGTCGGCGCGATGACCGAGGCCTGAGCGTTGCGGAAGCCGTTCTTGGCGCCGAGACGGATCACGTCCTGCCAGGCCTCCGTGGCGGCGGCCCAGATCGGCGCGTCCAGGTCGTCGACGTGGACGGCCACGGCATTGGCGTCCGAGTGCTGCTTCATGACGCGCTGGTGGGGCTCGGCGTTGCGGGCATAGCCGTCGTACGGTCCGACGACCGCGGCCAGCTCGGCGGAGCGCCGGTAGGACGTGCCGGTCATCAGCGAGGTGATGGCGCCGGCGAGCGCGCGGCCGCCGTCGCTGTCGTAGGCGTGCCCGGTCGCCATCAGCAGGGCGCCCAGGTTGGCGTAGCCGATGCCCAGCTGGCGGTAGGCGCGGGTGTTCTCGCCGATCTTCTGGGTCGGGAAGTCCGCGAAACAGATCGAGATGTCCATCGCGGTGATGACCAGCTCGACGACCTTGGCGAAGCGCTCGGCCTGGAAGGACTGGTGGCCCTCGCCGTCGTCCTTGAGGAACTTCATCAGGTTCAGCGAGGCGAGGTTGCACGAGGTGTTGTCCAGGTGCATGTACTCGCTGCAGGGGTTCGAGCCGTTGATCCGGCCGGACTCCGG
This sequence comes from Streptomyces sp. NPDC002911, assembly GCF_053591835.1. Taxonomy (NCBI): domain Bacteria; kingdom Bacillati; phylum Actinomycetota; class Actinomycetes; order Kitasatosporales; family Streptomycetaceae; genus Streptomyces; species Streptomyces sp. NPDC002911. The sequence goes on from NZ_JBSFUO010000019.1 coordinate 50,144, forward strand.
GCAGGTGTGCCACTGGTTGATGGTGTCGTCGTACTGGATGCCCGGGTCGGCGCAGGCCCAGGCCGCCTCGGCCATCTTACGGAAGAGGGACTTGGCCTCGACCTCCTCGATGACGTCACCGGTCATACGGGCGCGCAGACCGAACTTCCCGCCGGACTCGACGGCCTTCATGAACTCGTCGTTCACGCGGACCGAGTTGTTGGCGTTCTGGTACTGGACGGACGTGATGTCGTCGCCGCCCAGGTCCATGTCGAAGCCCGCGTCACGCAGGGCGCGGATCTTCTCCTCCTCCTTCACCTTGGTCTCGATGAAGTTCTCGATGTCGGGGTGATCGACGTCGAGGATGACCATCTTGGCCGCGCGGCGGGTGGCGCCACCCGACTTGATCGTTCCTGCGGAGGCGTCGGCGCCGCGCATGAAGGAGACCGGGCCGGAGGCGTTACCGCCGGAGGAGAGCAGTTCCTTGGAGGAGCGGATGCGGGAGAGGTTCAGACCGGCACCGGAGCCGCCCTTGAAGATCATGCCCTCTTCCTTGTACCAGTCGAGGATCGACTCCATGGAGTCGTCGACGGCCAGGATGAAGCAAGCAGAGACCTGCTGCGGCTGGGGCGTTCCGACGTTGAACCAGACCGGCGAGTTGAAGCTGAAGATCTGGTGCAGGAGGGCGTACGCCAGCTCGTGCTCGAAGACCTCGGCGTCGGCGGGAGAGGCGAAGTAGTTGTAGTCCTCGCCGGCCTTCCGGTACGTCTTCACGATCCGGTCGATCAGCTGTCGCAGACCGGTCTCGCGCTGCGGCGTGCCGACAGCACCCCGGAAGTACTTGCTGGTGACGATGTTGACCGCGTTCACCGACCAGAAGTCGGGGAACTCGACGCCACGCTGCTCGAAGTTGATCGAGCCGTCGCGCCAGTTGGTCATGACGACGTCACGACGCTCCCACGCGACCTCGTCGTACGGATGCACGCCGGGAGTCGTGTGGATGCGCTCGATGCGCAGGCCCTGCTTGGTCGCAGTCGACTTGGCTCCCTTGGTGCGGGAACCTCGTGCCGGGCCGCTCGCCGTCTCTGTCATGCCGCCTCCCATATGTGGGCAAAAACGCCCTGAAGTGCCCAGTTCTTCCCAGGGCACAGTGTGTGTCTGATGCTCCGGACGCCGCGCACAGCGCTCCGGAACAGGCTTGGTGCCGCTACCGCCGGCTCCGCCACCCTGCCGGGCGGCCGGTGATCAATCAGCGGCGGCTGCGGCAGGGGCGGGGACCTCAAGGGTCTCGCCGCCCCCGCGTTGTTCTGCACGGGGCCGCTGCTCGCGGAGCTCCGCGATCGCGGTCTCGAAGTCCTCGAGCGAGTCGAACGCCCGGTACACCGATGCGAAACGCAGGTACGCGACGAGGTCGAGTTCCCGCAGTGGCCCGAGTATGGCCAGACCCACATCGTGTGTCGTCAGTTCGGCGCTGCCCGTGGCCCGCACGGCCTCCTCGACCCGCTGGCCGAGCTTCGCCAGCGCGTCCTCGGTGACAGGCCTGCCCTGGCACGCCTTGCGGACACCCGAGATGACCTTGGTGCGACTGAAGGGTTCGGTCACGCCACTGCGCTTGACCACCATCAGCGAGCAGGTCTCCACCGTCGTGAAGCGACGGGAGCAGTCGGGGCACTGTCGGCGCCGTCGGATCGACGTCCCGTCGTCCGTCGTACGACTGTCCACGACCCGGCTGTCGGGGTGCCTGCAGAAGGGGCAGTGCATGTCTCCGAACCCTCCTTCACAGCACGACTGAATAGCCCTCCGTGCCCTGTTCAGGGCCCCTGAGGACAGTCCCAAGCATAGGCGATGAACTCGACCCCGACGGACCGGGGACCACTACTTGTGGGAAGTGAAAGCAGTACAACCACTACATCTAGGGTTTCGCCCCACCCTCTACCCCCCGCGCGCGTCGCGCTTCCCGAGGGCCGGGGGGCAGCCTACGGCCCGGCACGAGGGTACGGGAAACGCGCGCCAGCCGAGGCCACCGCGCAACCCGCGACAGATCGGGCGGAGGACCCCGAGGGCCCCCTCGGGGTGCGCGCGGGACACACCCCCGCGCGCGGGAACGGACCGGCGGAACGCTAGCGTGACACCCGAAACCCACCGGTCGACCCCGGCCCACCGCATCAGCACATACACCTCCCGGTAAGCCCACGACAGCCCTTTATTTGTTTTTCACTCGAACGTGTGTTTGGCGCAACCTTTCGAAAGCTACTACCGTTGCCTAACCAGGGAGACCATTCGAGAGGGGCCGACGTGACCACCACCGCAGACAGCGCCACCATCACTGCCCAGGACCACCGCTCCCAGGGCCGACTTGAGCCGGTGCATGCCATGAATGACTCAGTCATGAACGCGGAGGGGCCGGAGCCCACGCGACCCGCGCGCTCCTTGCCCGGTCGCCCTCCGGGAATCCGGGCGGACAGCTCGGGACTCACGGACCGGCAGCGGCGCGTGATCGAGGTGATCCGGGATTCCGTGCAGCGGCGGGGCTATCCCCCCTCGATGCGTGAGATCGGCCAGGCTGTGGGTCTGTCCAGTACCTCATCCGTCGCCCACCAGTTGATGGCTCTGGAGCGCAAGGGCTTCCTGCGTCGCGACCCCCACCGGCCGCGCGCATACGAGGTGCGGGGCTCGGACCAGTCCACCACACAGGCGACCGACACCACCGGTAAGCCCGCTGCCTCGTACGTACCGCTGGTCGGCCGGATCGCCGCCGGCGGGCCGATTCTCGCCGAGGAGTCCGTCGAGGACGTCTTCCCGCTCCCCCGACAGCTCGTCGGCGACGGAGAGCTGTTCGTGCTGAAGGTCGTCGGTGACTCGATGATCGAGGCAGCGATCATGGACGGGGACTGGGTCACCGTGCGGCGCCAGCCCGTCGCGGAGAACGGCGACATCGTGGCAGCCATGCTGGACGGCGAGGCCACGGTCAAGCGGTTCAAGCGCGAGGACGGCCATGTATGGCTGCTCCCGCACAACTCCGCCTATCAGCCGATCCCCGGCGACGAGGCGACGATCCTGGGCAAGGTCGTGGCGGTGCTGCGGCGGATTTGAGCACCGCCGGTCAGGACTGGGCCCCGGGATCCCTGCGCCGATCCCGGGGCCCTGACGCGTGACCCCACCTCTGATGCGTCGCCCCGCCGTGGAGCCGGCCGAGTCTTACGGCGGACCGCCCCGGGGATGGTCCCAGATGCCCCCTTCACTGCGCGGCCTTGGCCGCCACATCGATGGCCGCGAGCGAGCGCCGTGCCTGATTGCGGTCCGTGGTGTACCAGAAGTCGGGCAGCGAGGCGCGTAGATAGCTCCCGTACCGGGCGTTGGCCAGCCGGGGGTCGAGCACCGCGACCACCCCCTTGTCGCCCGTGGCCCGGACCAGGCGGCCGGCACCCTGGGCCATCAGCAGCGCCGCATGGGTCGCCGCCACTGCCATGAACCCGTTGCCCCCGGCCTCCTCGACCGCCTTCTGACGTGCGCTCATCAGCGGATCGTCCGGCCGGGGAAACGGAATCCGGTCCATGATCACGAGCTGACAGGCCGGACCGGGGACATCGACGCCCTGCCAGAGGGACAGCGTTCCGAACAGACAGGTCTCGGGGTCCGCCGCGAAATTCTTGATCAGCTCCCCCAGCGTCTCCTCGCCCTGCAACAGGATCGGCTTGTCCTGTCGGCCGCGCAGCTCCTCGGCTGCCGCCTGGGCCGCCCGCATGGAGGAGAACAGGCCCAGGGTGCGGCCCCCCGCCGCCTCCACCAGCTCGGCGAGCTCATCGAGCATGTCGGTACGGGAACCCTCCCGGCCGGGCAGGGCCAGGTGCCGGGCCACGTAGAGGATGCCCTGCCTCGGGTAGTCGAACGGCGAGCCGACGTCGAGGCCTCTCCACTGCGGGATTTCCTCGCCCGCCGTGCCCTCGGGAGCGAGCCCCAGTGATGCCCCCACCCCGTTGAAATCACCACCCAGCTTGAGCGTGGCCGAGGTCAGCACCACCGACCGGTCGGCGAACAGCTTCTCGCGCAGCATGTCGGACACGGACAGCGGCGCGACCCGGACCGACGCCCCGAAGCGGTCGTGGCGCTCGTACCAGACGACGTCGTCCTCCGAGTCCTGGGTGATGCGCTCCGCGACACTGTGAATGGACTCGACGGACGCCATGGCCTGCTTGCGCACCGCGTCCTCGTCCTGGACGGACTTGTCGCGGGTACCGCCGAGGGCGGAGATCACCGTACGCGCGGCATCACGCAAGGCCATCAGTGCGTAGCCGAGGTCTTCCGGCACCTCTTCGAGGCGCCCCGGGAGCGCCAGCTCCATGACCCGCTCGAATCCCTCGGAGGCGGTCAGCAGGGCGTCCGCCGCCTTCTCGTTGACCAGCTTCGCCGCACGGCGTACCGCTCGGTTCACCTGGCCGGGGGTGAGCTCGCCGGTGGCCACGCCGGTGACCCGGGAGACCAGCTCATGGGCCTCGTCAACGATGAGCACCTCGTGCTTGGGGAGCACCGGGGCGCCCTCGATCGCGTCGATCGCGAGCAGGGCATGGTTGGTGACGACGACATCGGCGAGCTTGGCCCGCTCACGGGCGGCCTCGGCGAAGCATTCGGCGCCGTACGCGCATTTGGTCGCGCCGAGGCACTCACGTGAGGATACGGAGATCTGGGCCCAGGCGCGGTCCGAGACGCCCGGTGTCAGATCGTCCCGGTCTCCGGTCTCCGTCTCGTCCGACCAGTCGCGCAGGCGCAGCAGATCCTGGCCCAGCTTGCTCGAGGGCGCCGCCGCTTCGAACTGGTCGAAGAGCCCCTCCTCCTCGTCCTGCGGCGCCCCCTCGTGGAGCCGGTGCAGACAGAGGTAGTTCGACCTGCCCTTGAGCATCGCGAACTGCGGCCGGCGGCGCAGCAGCGGGTGCAGCGCGTCGACCGTACGCGGAAGGTCCCGCTCCACCAGCTGGCGCTGGAGGGCCAGCGTCGCCGTGGCCACCACGACCCGCTCGCCGTGGGCCAGCGCCGGCACCAGGTAGCCGAGGGACTTACCTGTCCCGGTGCCGGCCTGGACGAGCAGATGGGCGTTGTCGTCGACGGCCTCGGCGACGGCCTCGGCCATGGAGACCTGACCGGGCCGTTCCGTACCGCCGACAGCGGTGACGGCGGCGTGGAGGAGCTCGGGGAGAGATGGCTTCGTCATAGCGCGTCCACCCTACGGCGCCCCGCCGACAACATCGATCGGTCCCGGCCTCACGCGGAGGGGTGGAGCGGGTTCGGGACGGTGCCGTGGACGGCGGCGTGCGGGCGCTTCGGCCGGTCGCGGTAACCGTCCAGATGCAGACGGTTGCGGTTGAGACACAGGCGCTCGATCGTCGGCGTCAGCATGTCGAAGATCTCGAACCGCTCTTTGAGGTCCGGGAAGCGGGCGTGGTGCCTCAGGATCTCGGCACGGACGAGTGACCAGAATTCGCCCTCCGGTACATCCAGTTGATCCTCGCAGAGGGGGGACAGATAACGGAAGACACCCACGAAGAGCCCCGAGTGGATGAACTGGGTGAGGAAGGAGGGGTCCTCCGTGAGCAGGATGTCGCGGACGGCCGGGGGCATCGTGTCGTGCTCGGGCAGCCGCCGGGCGCTGACATTCACGTCGTCGACGAAGTCCTTGATCGCTAGACGTACCGGCACGTCGTTCTCGTCGAAGACGACGATGGCGTTCTCACCGTGCGGGGAGAACACCGTGCCGTAGCGGTAGAGGAAGTGCAGCAGCGGCGGCAGCAGCGCGGCGAAGAGCCGGGCCAGCCAGACGGCCGGGGCCAGTCCCGAGCGGGCGACGAGCTCGGCGGTGAAGGAACGGCCGTCGGGGTCCGTCAGCAGCAGCGAGGCCAGCGTGCGGGCCCGTTCGCCGGGTGCGAGCCGTGGTTGGAGTGGCTCCCGCCAGATCGCTCCGAGGATCTCCTTGAACTGGTACGGCGACTCCGGGAGGTGGTCGTAGAGCGGATGCTCGACGGCCACCGACGCGACCTCGCCGAGCAGGATGACGCCGCAGGTGTCCCGGAGGAACGGATCGCCATCGCACAGTCCCTGGACCCACGCGGTGACGGCGGGGGCGGCGAGCGTGCGTTCGGTCGGGAGACCCCGCCAGACGAGGGTGTTGAGGATCGACAGGGGCAGCTTGACCGTGTGCCGGTCGGGCCGCCCCACGTTGGTGAAGGTACGGATGGACTGCTGCGGCAGCCGGAGGTCGTCGTCCGTGTGCAGGAGCACGATGTCGCCGTCCGCGATCGCGGGTGCGAAGAGCGGGACGATCCATTCGTCCCACTGCCAGGGATGCACGGGAAGGAACAGATAGCCGGCGGGATCAAGACCTCGTCCGCGCAGGATCGCCGTGAAGGATTCCCGGATGCGCGGGTCCAGTTCCTGGTCGTAGAGGTCGTCGGGGGCGGCGAGACGGCCCACTCCCCGGTAGCCGGCTATGCCGGTGCTGACAGCGATCCAGGGCAGTACGGTGGCCGACCGGGCTTCGGGGGTGAAGCGTGCGGCATCGGCGGCCGAGAACCCGAGCCGGCCCTTGTTCGCCACGAGCCACGGGTGTCCGGTCTGGTGGCCTTCGAGCTCGGCGTAGGGCAGTTCGGCGAGCTGCCCCGCCCGGAGCGCGGTGTGTTCGAGGTGGGCGTCGGCGGAGAGTGTGGCGGTCAGCTCACGGATGAGGTGGCCGAGCGTGGCGCCGTCGAGGTCGAGGAGACGGCGTCCGCGAGTGAGGAAGCGGAACGGGTCACGGAAAGGGGCGCCGCCGTCGGCGCTCCTGTCCCCGCCGCCGTCGGCGGTCACCTCGCGGACCGTCGCGGGGTCGACGCGCCAGCTGCCGTAGACACCACGCCGGGCGTGGAAGCTCAGCGTCGCGCCGTCATCGAGCGGCACGGTGTAGTGGCCCGTCCGCCCGGCGCCGTCATCCGCCCGGGGTACGGGCTCGATGACTTCCTCGTAGGCGAACTCACCGAGCATCTTGGCGAGAAGCCTCGCCGACACCCGGTCCCAGACGGTCCGGTCGAATTCCGGAGCGTCGAGCGGCTCAGGGGGCTCCACATGATGATGGCTCGCAGGATATGTCGGCACGGGGACTCCTCCGGATGGGACCGATGGGGTTCGAGCGGGCGGGGCGGTGCGGCGAGTTGTTCACAGGCGTTCACGGTGGGCTCGGTCGCGGACCATCAGGGCTGCTCGCTTGCCGGGAAGGTCCACTTCCGCGCAGAAGCGGAACCCGGCGCTCAGGAAGGCGGACACGGACGGGGTGTTGCGCAGGTCCGGCTCCGCGACCACCCGTCCGCAGAGCGGGCGGTGGTCGAGCAGGAGGTCGGCGACGGCCCTGAGCAACACGCTGCCGACTCCCCGCCCACGGTTGCCCACGCCGCCGATGAGGAGGTGGATCCCCATGTCGTGGGGCCGCGCCGGGTAGTGGCGCGCCAGCGGATCGAGATCCGCCCGGTAGATCTCCCAGTAGCTCATGGGCGTACCTCCGAGGACCCCGAGGCACGGGACGCTGCGGCCGTCCCCCGCGAGCTGCTGACGGAGATGAGCGGCGGTGAGCGACTCCGGTCCGGCGAGTTCCCAGAAGGCGGAGACGGCGGGGTCGTTCATCCAGCGGCTGATCACCACCAGGTCGCGTGCGGGGTCCACCGGGACGAGCTGGAACTCCCCGGCCGTGGTGGTGACCGGGCTCCACGTGCCGGGGTCGCCCACGAGAGCGAAGGCCTCGGCCCCTGTGGCGGCAGCCGTGGGGGCGGCACCGAGCAGGGTGAGGAGCTCTTCGGTCAGCCGTAGCTCCAGAGTGTCCTCGGTGCCGGTGACGTCGTGCGGGACGGCACCGGTCTCGGTGTGGGCATCGGCTCGATGCACCGTGACGCTCCCCTCTCGTGGGTTCAGGCGGTCATGTCCTCTAGCCGCGGAGCGGATTGGCGATGGTGACATACACGGACTGCGTGTCGACCGGCCCGACGAGTTCGTCCAGGCCGTGCATCCGGGTCAGCAGGTTGGCCTTGCAACGGAGCTGGCCGGTCTCCAGAAGGTATGCAGGAAGGGAGGAGCCCATTCCGGCGGCGCCTTCGAGGAAGCGGCGGAAGGCGGCGAGGAGCAGCTGTTCGTCGGCGAGCCGCTGGGAGCCGAAGGCCCCGATCAGCCCGAACACGTTGTTGATGCCGAGGTAGTAGGCGAGCCGCTCGTCGGTGACGGCGTCGGAGACGAAGGTGTCGCTGACGGCGCCGATGCCCGGGAGCCTGCGCTCGAGTGCGGACCGGTGGGACTCCCGGAAGTAGTAGCCCTGGTTGTCGCGGTACCTGCCGCCGACGGGCCAGCCGTCCGGGTCGAGGAGTACGAGCGTGTTCTGCTGGTGGGCCTCCAGGGCGACGCCGGCGTGTGCGTCGAGCCAGAGGACGGGGAGGACGACGCGGTCGAGATAGCGCAGGAACCACTCGGCGCACACCGCCCCGGTCGTCCTGCCCGTACGGGACGCCAGCGACGAGACCGTGTCGGCGAGCCGCGAGTGCGTGCCCGGGCGGCCGGACCACGGGCGGGGTGCGGTGAGTCCGGCGATGCAGACCGCGTCGTCGGCCGGGCCGAACGGATTGTGTCGGAGCATCACGTCGAGGCCGGGGACGGGGCTGCCGTCCGGGTGGTCGACGGCCAGCCATGCGGGGTCCCGGACGATGTCGAAGCCAGGGTGTGCCTCCTGCCACCGGTCCGCCAGGCCGGTGCGCAGCAGCCGGTGGACCTCGGCTCCGCGGTGGAGCTCCTTGCGGAGGTTCTCCCGGCGGGAGTTGGTGATGCGCACGCCCAGGGACAGCTTCAGCATGAGGTCGGAGCCGGGGCGGTGCACGGTGCGGACGGAGGAGGTGGGGTGCCAGCGTTCCCCGTACGGACCGAGGTCGTGCAGGAGGCCTTTCTCGCACATCGCGACGACCTCGGGACGGCGCAGGACCTCCGCGGCCTGCCAGGGGTGGAGCGGAAGGGCCGCGGTTCCCTCGGGGAGGCCCAGCCCTTCGGTGTGGGGTGCGAGGAGCGCCTCCGCCGGGACGGGCCTGCCGGCCTTCGTCCACGACGACTCCGTGGCCAGCACGGTGCGGTCCACGGCCAGCCAGTGGAGCGGGAAGGAACCACGCAACTCGGGTGAGTAGAGCAGCGTTTCGGACTCGGAGAGGCCTTCGCGGCTCTTGGGCGTGGGGTGCAGGGGGTGGCCGAGGACGAGGGACTGCTCGGCGGTGAGGAAGAGATCGGCCTCGGGCGACGCGGTGGGTGTGCGGCGCCGGTCCGCGATGAAAGCCGCCGTGTGCCGTACGGAGTCGGCCACCCTGGCCACCAGATCGACTCCGGTGTTCCGCTCGCTCTCACGGCTCAGCAACGCGGCCACGGTGACGGCGTCGACGCCCGGGGCACCGGAGGGCGCGTTCTCCAGAGCGGGCGTCCCGAAGCGGTGCCAGCCCGTCGCCGACCAGTGGACGACCGGGACCGTCAATGCGGTGCCGCTCGCGGGGAGCGGAATGCGCAGCGCGTTTTCCTGCGGACGGGGCAGGTCCTTCTCCCTGGTCCAGCAGCGCAGCAGATTCTCGGTACCGGCCGAGTCGGCCGCCCGAAGCGGGTCCGGATGATCCAGCGGGTCCTGCTCCGTATGCCCGGGGCGGTCCACCTGGACGGCGCCCGTGCGGGTGTCCGCCCCGGCACGCGGGGTTCCGTGCGGACCGGCCTTCTGGCGCGGAACGGTCGTGGACTCGACGGCGAGGGGGCCGTCCGGCAGGTCTTGTCCTCGCTGCTGGCTGGTGGGGGGGCCGTCGGCCTCGGGCGCAGGGGTGGGGTTCACGGCGGTCTTCCTTGTGGGGGGTCCGGATCAGCGGGTCGGCCCGACAGGGGCCTGGCGGTACGGAGAGCGCTCTGCCGCTCGCAGCGCGTCGGCGAGGCGGTCGACGACCGCCGTCGCCTGTTCGTCGGTGAGAGTGAGAGGAGGAAGCAGCCGGACTACGGCGCTGTGGCGTCCGCCGAGTTCGACGATGAGGCCGCGGCGTAGGCATTCCTGTTGCACCGCGGCGGCGAGGGCGGGATCGGGTGGCGGGGCGGAGCCGTTCTCGGCGGTGACGGTGAGCGGATCCGCCCCGGGGTCGACCAGCTCGATGCCGATCATCAGGCCGCGGCCCCGGACGTCGCCGATGCTCGGATGCTCCGCGCTCAGTGCCTGCAGCCTGGCGAGCATGCGCGCGCCCAGCGTTCCCGCGCGTTCGGCGAGCCGGTTCTCCCGTACGTACGCGAGGGTCGCGGCACCGGCCGCCATGGCGAGCTGGTTGCCCCGGAAAGTGCCCGCGTGGGCACCCGGCTGCCAGAGATCGAGCTCGGACCGGTAGACGATCACGGCGAGCGGCAGCGAGCCGCCGATGGCTTTGGAGAGCACCATCACATCGGGCACGATACCGCTGTGCTCAACCGCCCAGAAAGTGCCGGTCCTGCCGACACCGGTCTGCACCTCGTCCGCGATCAGGGCGATGGAACGCTCCTGGGTGATCTCCCGCATCCGGCGCATCCAGCCGTCAGGGGCGGGATTCACGCCGCCCTCGCCCTGGACCGGCTCCAGGATCATGGCGGCCGGAGCGGGCACCCCGCCCTTGGGGTCGTCCAGGAGGTATTCCGTCCAGCGCGCGGCGATGTCCGCGCCCCGCTCCCCGCCGGCTCCGAAGGGGCAGCGGTAGGTCTGCGGGAAGGGCAGCCTCGTCACCCGTACGTCCGTGGCCCCGCCAGAAGCGGCCATGGCACCGGCGGTCATTCCGTGGTACGCGCCGGTGAAGGCGAGGAGTTCGCTGCGTCCGCTCGCTGCCCGGGCCAGCTTGAACGCCGCCTCGACGGCGTCCGTGCCCGCCGGTCCGCAGAACTGGATCCGTGCGTTGTCGGCGAGTTCCCGGGGCAGGGTGGCGAACAGCTCCGTCGTGAAAGCGTCCTTGACGGGGGTGGCGAGGTCGAGCACATGCAGTGGTGCGCCGGAGTCGATGACCTTCCTGATGGCCGCGAGCACCACAGGGTGGTTGTGGCCGAGTGCCAGCGTGCCCGCCCCTGACAGACAGTCGAGATAGCGTCGGCCGTCAGCACCCTCGATGGTCATGCCTCGCGCGCGTACCGGCACGATCGGCAGGGACCGCGCATAGGTGCGGGCCGCCGACTCACGTTGTGCCTGCCGCCGCAGAATCCCTTCGTGCACAGGGGAAAGTGCCACCGGAGCTGGTTCGGTCACGGCCACGGCTGTTCGGTCCTCCTGCTGTAACAGTTGCGTTGCGCCTCGGTACGGCCCCCCGGGCGGACTGCGCCGATGAACGCTTTCCGGACGCCCCCCGTACGTACCAACGACGCCGAACGCGGGAGATCACGGGTATATCGGAAGATCCTTGCGCACGCGGAACCGTGGCCCTGCCGCGCGCCGTCCCCGTCGGCACCGGCATAGTAGGGGCCGCACTCGGGACGGAGCCGCCGCTCCGGGGTGTGCGCCGTGGTCCGCGGGTCCGTGCCGCGCACCCCGAGTCCGCAGTGCAGTACCGAAGTCAGTGACGAAGTCCCAGGGGGATCACCAGATGCGACCCATGCGCCCGATCGATACCGCACACCGCGGGGGGAGTGCCCGTCGTGCCCCTCGGGTGTTCGCCGCAGCCGCCCTCTCCGCTGTCCTGACGCTCACCGCTGCCGCCTGCGGGCCGGAGGAGGACGGGGCGATCAGCGAGCCGAGCAGTTCCACCGGCCAGTCCTCCGACGGAAAGATCGTGATCCCGGACGATCTCAAGGACCAGCTCAAGGAGCACGGGATCGACCTCGACACGTGGAGGAACGGCGAGTGGAAGAACTGGGACAAGGACAAGTGGCTGCGTGAGGCCCAGGACTACGTCAACCCCATCATCGAGGACCTCTGGGACCCGGACCGGATGCGGAAGGCCGACAAGCCCCCGGAGAACCCGGTCGACAACGACATCTCCGGCGACGAGGGCGTGACGGACCCGACCCCCGCACCGGTCGAGGCGGCGAACCTGCAGACCCCGTACCACGACAGCGCGCCGGAATCCGGCAAGCTCCTGTTCGACGGCCCTGAGGGTTCGATGGTCTGCTCGGCGACCGTGGTACAGGACCCCGCCCACCCGGGCAAGTCCAACATGGTCTGGACGGCCGGGCATTGTGTGCACGCGGGCAAGAGCGGCGGCTGGTACCGCAACATCGCCTTCGTCCCCTCGTACAACGACAGCGGTACGTCGACTGCCGAGCTGGAGAACGCGTCCACGGAGGAGATCGCTCCGTACGGCGTGTGGTGGGGCCAGTGGGCACAGACCTCCGAGCAGTGGATCAGCCAGGGCTCCGCGACCGGTGGCCAGGGCGCTCCGTACGACTTCGCGGTGCTGCAGGTCGCTCCGGAGAAGGGCTCGACGGGCAAGTCCCTCGAGGAGACCGTCGGTTCGGCACTCCCGGTCGAATTCGACGCGCCGGCAGTCCCGGAGATCGACAGCATAACGGCGACCGGCTATCCGGCGGCGCCGCCGTTCGACGGCCAGAAGGCGCTTCAGTGCACCGACGAACCGGGCCGCCTCGCCGTCTTCGAGCAGCAGCCGACGATGTACCGCATCGGGTGCACGATGACCGGTGGTTCCTCCGGTGGCGGCTGGGTCGCCAAGGGCCAGGACGGTAAGCCGGCCCTGGTCTCCAACACCTCCATCGGCCCCGTGACGGCGGGCTGGCTGGCCGGCCCCCGCCTGGGCCAGGAGGCCAAGGGCATCTACGAGGCCGTCAGCAAGAAGTACGCGGGACAGTAGGGCCCGCGGGTTCCGGGTTCCGGTGCGGCGATCGCCGCACCGGAGGCACAAGGAGGCCGGGCTCCCCCTTTTCGAGGGGAGCCCGGCCTCCTTGTGTGTTCTACCGGATCAGTGCGCCACCGGGACGAAGACCGCGAGCTCCGCTCCGAGTTCCTCGTGGACCCTCGCCTTGAGCAACGTCCCCTCCGGCGTGTGCTCCTCGGAGATCACCTCGCCCTCGGCATGCACCCGGGAGACGAGTCCGCCCTGGGTGTAGGGCACGAGCGCCTCGATCTCCACCGACGGCCGCGGCAGCTCGGAATCGATGAGCGCGAGCAACTCGTCGATACCGGCACCGGTCCGCGCCGACACCGCGATCGCGTGCTTCTCGGTGCGCAGCAGGCGCTGCAGCACGAGCGGGTCCGCCGCGTCCGCCTTGTTGATCACGACGACCTCACGGACGTCGAGCGCGCCGACTTCCCGGATCACCTGACGCACGGCGGCGAGCTGCTCCTCCGGCACCGGGTGGGAGCCGTCCACCACATGCAGGATCAGGTCGGATTCACCGACCTCCTCCATGGTGGAGCGGAACGCCTCGACCAAGTGGTGGGGAAGGTGCCGTACGAACCCGACGGTGTCGGCCAGGGTGTAGATCCGGCCGCTCGGCGTCTCGGCCCGACGCACAGTCGGGTCGAGGGTCGCGAACAGGGAGTTCTCCACGAGGACACCCGCGCCGGTGAGCCGGTTGAGCAGCGAGGACTTCCCGGCGTTGGTGTACCCGGCGATCGCCACCGAGGGCACCTTGTTGCGCTTGCGTTCCTGGCGCTTGATCTCACGGCCCGTCTTCATCTCCGCGATCTCACGGCGCATCTTCGCCATCTTCTCGCGGATCCGTCGCCGGTCCGTCTCGATCTTGGTCTCACCGGGGCCACGGGTTGCCATGCCACCGCCACCGCTGGAACCGCCGCCGCCCATCTGCCGGGACAGCGACTGACCCCAGCCTCGCAGGCGCGGGAGCATGTACTGCATCTGTGCCAGCGACACCTGCGCCTTGCCCTCACGGGACTTGGCGTGCTGGGCGAAGATGTCCAGGATCAGAGCGGTCCTGTCGACCACCTTGACCTTGACGACGTCTTCCAGGTGGATCAGCTGGCCCGGGCTCAGCTCACCGTCGCAGACGACGGTGTCGGCCCCGGATTCGAGAACGATGTCCCGCAGCTCCAACGCCTTGCCCGAGCCGATGTAGGTGGCCGGGTCCGGCTTGTCACGCCGCTGGAACACGGCGTCGAGCACCTGGGCACCCGCCGTCTCGGCGAGCGCCGCGAGCTCCGCGAGAGAGATCTCCGCGTCGTGGACGGTCCCCGATGTCCAGACACCGACGAGAACCACGCGCTCCAGGCGAAGCTGCCGGTACTCGACCTCGGTGACGTCCTCGAGCTCGGTGGAGAGTCCTGCCACACGGCGCAGCGCCGCACGCTCGGAACGGTCGAACTGCTCGCCGTCCCGCTCTCCGTCGATCTCCTGGCTCCAGGCGACGTCCTCTTCCATCAGGGCGTCGGCCCGAAGGCTCTCGGTGAGGCTCTCGGAGTTGGCTTCCGTGGCACTCTGCGCGTCCCGCGCGTCCTGGGGAAGGGAGGAAGAGGAGGTCATTGGATCCTTACGTCGATAGAAGTCCGTTACGCCAGTCACAACGCGTGACCCCGCCGGAAGATTCCCGCGAAGGAAGTCCACCGGCCGGCCGCTGTGCCGACCCGTCGATAGTGGCATGTGCCCGCCCGGCTCGTCATTCGGGTTTCGGCGCCCGCGCGGGGCTCGGCCCGGCTACCGCGTTGCGGGGTGTCTCGCTGCGCCAGTCCGGGTGCCCCGGCATGGGCGGGGTCTTCTTCCCGTACAGCCACCCGTCGAAGAACTCCGTCAGGTCCCGCCCCGCGACCCTCGACGCCAGGTCCGTGAACTGCCGGGTGCTCGCCGATTCGTCCCGGTGGGCGCGCACCCACGTCCGCTCCAGGCGGTCGAACGCGGCCCCGCCGATCTCCTCGCGCAGCGCGTACAGGATGAGCGCGCTCCCGTCGTACACGACCGGCCTGAACAAGCTGATCTTGTGGTCGGGGGTGGGGACGTCCGGGCGGGCGGGTGGGCCGCCGGCGGCGCGCCAGGTGTCGGAGCGGGCGTAGGCCTCACGCATGCGCCGCTCCATCGGCTTCTGGGCGTGTTCCTCGGCATAGCGGGCCTCGTACCAGGTGGCGTGTCCCTCGTTGAGCCACAGATCGGACCAGGACCGCGGGGATACGCTGTTTCCGAACCACTGGTGGGCGAGCTCGTGCACCATGACCGAGTCGACGTACCACTCGGGATATCCGGGCCCCGTGAACAGGGAACGTTCGAAGAGCGAGAGTGTCTGGGTCTCCAGCTCGAAGCCCGTCTCGGTGTCCGCGACCAGCAGTCCGTACGTCTCGAAGGGGTACGGGCCGATCTGCCTCTCCATCCAGGCCAGCTGCGCCGGGGTCTTCTTCAGCCAGGGTTCCAGCTTCTCGCGGTCGGCCGCGGGCACCACGTCGCGTACCGGCAGTCCGCCCGGTCCGGTGCGGCGCAGGACGGCGGAGCGGCCGATGGACACCTGGGCCAGTTCCGTCGCCATCGGGTGCTCGGTGCGGTAGGTCCAGGTGGTCGCGCCCGCGTGGTCCCGCTTGCCGGCGGGAAGGCCGCCGGCAACGACGGTCAGGCCCTTCGGTGCGGTCACCTGGAAAGTGAAGTACGCCTTGTCGGCGGGGTGGTCGTTGCTCGGGAAGACCCGGTGGGCGGCGTCGGCCTGGTTGGCCATCGCGAGACCGTCGGCGGTCGGGACCCAGCCCCCGCTGGCCCGGTCCCCCGAGGGATCGCTCGTATGCCGGACGGTGACCCGCACGGGCACACGGGCCGGGAGCCGGGAGGGAGCGTCGACGATCAGGTCCTCGCCCGCGGTGGCGAATTCCGCACGCAGCCCGTTGACCTCGACGGAACGCACCGCGCCCCGGGCGAAGTCGAGGTTGATCCGTTCCAGGGGCTCGGTGGTCCGCGCGTCGATCGTGGTGACGGCGTCGAGCGGGTCGGTGTTGCTGCCTTTGTAGGTGAGCGAGACGACGTACGAGAGGACGTCGTAACCCGGATTGCCGAGGTGCGGGAACAGACGGTCGCCGATGCCGAGCGGTTCGGGCGCGGGCAGGGTGGCGGCGACGAGGGTGACCGACGCGGTGGCCAGCAGTGCGGCGCGCAGTCGGCGGGAGGTGAGCGGCATGGACTACGGCTACCAGCGCGCACCGCCCGCGCGGGGGTGACGCGCTCCGCACCACCCGAACGGGGTCGTCGGGAAGCGGCGACGCGCGGCCGCCGGCGGTCAGCCCGCGGCGGCGGGCTGCTGGGCGCGGCTCACGTCGTACACACCGGGTACGTCACGCATCGCCCGGATGAGGCCCGGCAGACCTGCCGCATCCGGCAGCTGCAGCGTGTAGGTGTGCCGCACGCGCTGTTCGCTGGGCGGCTCGACGGTCGCCGAGACGATGGCCGCGTCCGCGGTCGCGATGGCCTCGGTGAGATCGGCGAGCAGCCGGGGGCGCCCGAAGGACTCGGCGACGAGGGTGACCCGGTATTCGGCGGTGGCGCTCCAGTCGCCCGGGTCGTTCCAGCGGGCCTCGACGGCCGCCCGGCCGATCTCCCGCATGCGGGCCACCGCCGAGCACTCCTCCCGGTGTACAGTGACGGCCCCGCCACGCACCGTGAATCCGACGATGCCGTCGGGCGGGACGGGGGTGCAGCAGCCGGCGAGCCGGACCGGCGCGCCCGGCGTCCCGACCGCCACGCTCGGAGCCCCGCCCCCAGCCCTGCCACGGCTGTTCGACGCGTCGTCGGCGGCCTGGGCCTGCGGCCTCGGTGCGTCAGGCTTGCTTCTGTGCTGCCCTTGCGCGCCGTCCGGATGGGCATCGAGCCACGTCGTGATCGCGATGCGTGCACCAGGGGTACGCGCGTGGTCGAGCCACTCCGGAGAGGGGCCGGACGAGGCGTCCTGGGCGAGCAGCAGCTGCACGGTGTCGCCGTCGTTCAGTACGGTGCTGAGCGTGGCCAGCCGCCCGTTGACGCGGGCTCCGATGCAGCCGTGCGCCTCGTCGCCGTACTGCGCGTAGGCGGCGTCGATGCAGCTGGCGCCCGCCGGCAGGCCCAGCGTCCCGCCGTCGCTGCGGAAGACCGTGATCTCCCGGTCCTGGGCGAGGTCGGCGCGCAGCGTGGCCCAGAACGTGTCGGAGTCGGTCGCTGATTCCTGCCAGTCCAGAAGACGGGAGAGCCAGCCGGGCCTGGTCGGGTCGGCGCGCTCGCCGTCGGCGGGTTCGGCCTGGTGCGCGGCGATGGTGTTGCCGTCCTGGGCGTACGGGTTGCCGAGCGCGACGACACCCGCCTCGGCGACCTTGTGCATCCGGTGCGTACGGATGAGGACTTCGGCGACCGCGCCCTCGGGGCCGACGACCGCCGTGTGCAGCGACTGGTAGAGGTTGAACTTGGGGGCCGCGATGAAGTCCTTGAACTCGGAGATCACCGGGGTGAAACAGGTGTGCAGTTCACCCAGAACCGCGTAGCAGTCGGCGTCCTCCCCGACCAGCACCAGCAGCCGTCCGAAGTCGGTGCCCCGCATCTCGCCACGTTTGCTCCTCACCCGGTGCAGCGAGACGACGTGACGCGGTCTGATGCGCACCGTGGCGCTGATGCCGGCTTCCCGCAGCGTCGAGGTGACGCTGTCCGCGATCTCTGTGAGCGGGTTCTGCGCCCCTCCCCATGCGCCGAGCAGGGCCTGGGTGCGCTCGTACTCCTCCGGGTGCAGGATGGCGAAGACGAGGTCCTCCAGCTCCGTCTTGAGGGCCTGCACACCCAGGCGCTCGGCGAGCGGGATGAGTACGTCCCGGGTGACCTTGGCGATCCTGGCCTGCTTCTCGGGGCGCATGACGCCGAGGGTCCGCATGTTGTGCAGCCGGTCGGCCAGCTTGATCGACATGACGCGGACGTCGTTGCCGGTGGCGACGAGCATCTTGCGGAAGGTCTCGGGCTCGGCGGCGGCTCCGTAGTCGACCTTCTCGAGTTTGGTGACGCCGTCGACCAGATAACAGACCTCGTCGCCGAACTCCTGGCGCACCTGATCGAGGGTCACCTCGGTGTCCTCGACCGTGTCATGGAGGAGCGAGGCCGTCAACGTCGTGGTCTCCGCGCCGAGTTCGGCAAGGATCAGGGTCACGGCCAGCGGATGGGTGATGTACGGCTCGCCGCTCTTGCGCATCTGGCCGCGATGGGAGGACTCGGCAAGGACGTAGGCCTCGCGCAGAATGGTGAGGTCGGCGTCCGGGTAGTGCGCCCGATGGGCCTCCGCGACATGCCCGATGGCATCAGGCAGCCGGTCACGGGAGACCGGCCCGAGCAGGGCGACACGGCCCAGCCTGCGCAGATCGATCCGTGAACGACCGCGCCTGCGAAAGGGAGCACCTGGTTCGGTGGCCTCTGCGCTCATGGGGCACGCACCTCCGGCAACGTCGACCGGCGGTGGGGAAGTGCGGATACACCTCCGGGCCGGTGCTTGATGCTATCGACCCCACCACGTGGCGCAGTCCAGCTCTCGCTCGGCGTGAAACGGATCACCCATTCGAGCGAGGTTCTAACCGGTCATCGTTTCGAGCCAGGCGGGGTCGATCATGCCCTCCGCGACGATCACGGCGGGTCCCGTCATGTCGATCCCGCCGTCCGGGTATTCGGTGATCACCAGCGTGCCGCCGGGCAGGTCCACGGTGTACGTGGCCGGGGAACCGGTCCGCGCCGGGTCCACGCCGTCCCGGCGGGCCGCGGCGACGGCCACCGCACAGGCACCCGTGCCGCAGGACCGGGTCTCGCCGGAACCACGCTCGTGGACGCGCATCGCGACGTGCCGGGGCCCGCGGTCCGCGACGAATTCGATGTTGACACCGTCCGGATAGACGGACCGCGGGCTGAACGGCGGCACGGAGCGAAGCTCTCCGGCGTGGGCCAGGTCCTCGACGAACGCGACGGCGTGCGGATTGCCCATGTTCACGTTGCGGGCCTCCCAGCTACGGCCGTCCACAGTGACCATGACTCTGTGCTCGGTCAGCACGGCCCGGCCCATGGAAACCGTGATGTCGCCGTCCTTCGGGATGTGCACCCGCTTGACCCCGCCCCGGGTCGCGACGGCCACATCGCCCTCCTCGACGAGTCCGGCGCGCTGCAGATAGCGGGCGAATACGCGCACCCCGTTGCCGCACATCTCGGCGACCGAACCGTCCGCGTTGCGGTAGTCCATGAACCACTCGGCCTGCGCGGCCATACCTCGCGCCTCGGAGTGCGCCGCGGACCGCACGACGTGCAGCAGCCCGTCGCCCCCGACGCCCGCCCGGCGGTCGCACAGCCGGGCGACGGCGGAGACCGGCAGGTCGAGGGCGTTGTCCGGGTCGGGCACGATCACGAAGTCGTTCTCGGTGCCGTGGCCCTTGAGGAAGGTGATCTGCGGAGTGCTCACGGTCCAACTCTACGAGTCCGCACCGACAGCCGGGAAACCCACCACCCGGCGGGACCGGCGAGGCCTGTGGCTCAGGAGCGGAGGCGGGCCACACGCCAGACGGCCAGGGCCACCAGTGCGGCGCACACGGCGACGTACAGCCCGATCACACGCCAGTCGGAGCGTGCGTTCGATCCCCGGGCGGGCAGACCGGGCCAGGTGTGACCCACACGGCGTGCGGCCATCATGCCCCAGCCCGCGGCACAGCAGCTGATCAGCAGTCCGAGCATCGCCACGACGGCGCCGCCGCCGCCGAACTCGAAAGCGAGCGGGAAGGCGAACATCAGGGAGCCGACCGCCGCCAGCCCCACGATGGGGGCGAGCTGCCAGATCCGCAGGCGGCCGGCCGGGCGCAGTTCCACCTCGACCTCGGGGGTCACATCGGTCTCGTCCGGCCCGTCAGGGCTCAGGCGTCCCGCCTCGTGCTGCGCATCCGGTGCGTTTCGGTCGATGTCGTGAGGGCCGGCCTCCATCGCCACGCGCCCTCCCAACTCGGACTCCACTGGTCGATCGATGCTCGATGATGGCACGGCCCCGGCCGCCGAAATGACGGGCGGAGCTTCCCGATGCCATCACGTGATCAGGCTGTAACCGCTCGTTCGACCAAGGCCAGCGCTCGGTGCGGAAGTTCTTCGCGCTGTTCCTCGGCACCACTCAGCCACCGGACGCGTGGGTCGCGCCGGAACCATGAGTCCTGACGGCGCGCGAAGCGCTTGGTGGCGCGGACGGTCTCGGTGCGCGCCTCGCTCTCGGTGCACTCCCCCGCGAGCGCCGCGAGCACCTGCTGGTAGCCGAGCGCACGCGAGGCCGTGCGCCCCTCGCGCAGTCCCCGAACCTCCAGGTCGCGCACCTCGTCCACGAGTCCGGCTTCCCACATCCGGTCCACTCGGCTACGGATCCGTTCGTCGAGTTCGGGGCGCTCGACGTCCACACCGATCTGCAGGGCGTCGTAGACCGCTTCCTCGCCCGGGAGGTTGGCGGTGAAAGGCTTGCCCGTGATCTCGATGACCTCCAGGGCGCGGACGATCCGGCGTCCGTTGCCGGCCAGGATGGCGCGGGCGGCAGCGGGGTCCGCCGCCGCGAGCCGGTCGTGCAGCGCCCAGGAGCCGAGCTCCGTCAGCTCCTGTTCGAGCCTGGCACGTACGCCGGGGTCCGTCCCCGGGAATTCGAGGGCGTCGATCGCGCCCTTCACATAGAGGCCTGAACCGCCCACCAGGACGGGGGTCCGTCCTTCGGCCAGCAGCCTGTCGATCTCGTCGCGGGCGAGCCGCTGGTATTCGGCGACGCTCGCGGCCTCGGTCACGTCCCAGATGTCCAGCAGGTGGTGCGGAACGCCGACGCGCTCGGGGGGAGTCAGCTTCGCGGTGCCGATGTCCATGCCCCGGTAGAGCTGCATGGAGTCGGCGTTGACCACTTCCCCGCCGAGCTGCTGGGCGAGAAACACTCCCAGATCGGACTTTCCGGCCGCGGTGGGACCGACGACGGTGATGACGCGGGGGGTGGGAGCTGATCTTCTCACCTGGACAGTCTCGCAAACTTCGACGTGCGTCCCGACCGGAAGAGACCGAGTGTTTCTCCGCCCGGTCCGGCGACGACGTCCCGGTCCGCCGGTTGTGGACGCCCCGCCCCGCGGGTGCGGACGGACACGGCGAGTGACGCGCGTTTGCCCACGGGCGGGTAAAATGTGACCACAGTCCCCCAGCACGGAAGGTGACCCATGGGTTTCCTGGACAACCTGAAGGCCAAGCTGGCCCCGGCCAAGGAGAAGGTCGGCGACCTCGCGCAGCAGCACGGGGGCAAGATCGACCAGGGCCTCGACAAGGCCGCCCGCACGGTCGACCAAAGGACCAAGGGCAAGTACAGCGACAAGATCGTGACCGGCACGCAGAAGGCCAAGGATGCGGTCGACCGCCTCGGCCACAAGAACGGCGGCGGAACACCGCCTCCGCCGCCCGCCCGCTGATCCGGGCCTCAGCGGAGTCGAGGGCCGTGGAGCGATGTTGCTCCACGGCCCTCACCCGTGCCCGTGAAGGGCCGTGGGCGGAGTCATGACCATGCGGCGACGGCGTATCCCACGCCGTACGGGGCGTCGTCGTACAGCAGCTGACCGCCGAGTCCCGCTCCTTGGGCCGCGCCCGCGAGCACCTGCCAGGGCGCCCGGCCCGCCGCCTTCAGTTCGTATGCGAGCGACTCGTCCAGAGCGCTCAGCACGGCCAGGTCCGCACCGCCCAGCGCCCGGGACGCCACGGCGTCGAACTCCGCCGCCCGCTCGTCCAGATAGCCGGGCGCCTTGACCGTACGGCAGGCACTGCCGTCCCCCATGACCAGTAGCGCCACCCGCGCCTCCCTGGCCGCAAGGTCCGCTCCGGCCCGCAGGCAGTGGTCGGCGGCGAGCGACTCCCCCACTCCGAGCCCTTCGACCGGGGCACCGTCCCACCGGGCGTGGCCCAGCAGCCAGGCGCCGACGGCGAGGGAGCCCGGGAGCGGGCGTTCCGGTGCGGGGGCTCCGCCGGGCGCCTCACCCAGCCGCACGGTCAGATCGACGCCGAATCCGGCGAAGGAGCCGGCCGAACCCGGTAGGAACGGCCCGCGCTCGTCCGGCCCGGCGGGCCCGGCCACGATCAGCAGATCGGGGCGCGCGGCGGCGAGGACACCCAGCGCGTCGAGGCTCGCGTTCCTCGCAGCATCGAGCTCGGGCCCGGCTCCGGCGGCCACCTCGGGCACCAGGAGGGGCGGGCAGGGACAGACTGCGGCGGCGACAAGCATGCCGGTCAGCGTACTCAGACCGGGCGGTCTCAGTCGCAGCCGCACCCCGGGGTGACGGCCGCGGGCAGCGGGGTGGGCGCGCCGATGCCGGGCAGGCCCAGCATGACTCCGGCGGGCCGGTCGGCAGGCGTCGCGGTGCGCTTCTCCCAGGCGTCTCCCGACCGGGTGCGCCGGACGCCCAGGGGCGCCCCCTCGGCGAGCAGGTGGTGCGGGGCGGCGTAGGTGACCTCGACGGTCACCACGTCGCCCGGGCGTACGTCCTGGGACGGCTTGGTGAAGTGGACCAGGCGGTTGTCGGGGGCGCGGCCGGAGAGCCGGTGCGTGGCACCGTCCTTGCGGCCCTCGCCCTCCGCGACCATGACCTCCAGGACGCGGCCGACCTGCTTCTTGTTCTCCTCCCAGGAGATCTCCTCCTGAAGGGCGGACAGGCGCATGTAGCGCTCCTGGACGACCTCCTTGGGGACCTGCCCCTCCATGTCGGCGGCCGGGGTCCCGGGGCGCTTGGAGTACTGGAAGGTGAAGGCGTTCGTGAAGCGGGCCTCGCGTACGGCGTGCATGGTCTGTTCGAAGTCCTCCTCGGTCTCCCCGGGGAAGCCGACGATGATGTCGGTGGAGATGGCGGCGTCCGGCATGGCGGCGCGCACCTTCTCGATGATCCCGAGGAAGCGCTCCTGGCGGTACGAGCGGCGCATGGCCTTCAGGATCGTGTCCGAGCCCGACTGCATCGGCATGTGCAGCTGCGGCATCACGTTCGGCGTCTCGGCCATCGCCGCGATCACGTCGTCGGTGAAGTCGCGGGGGTGAGGCGAGGTGAACCGCACGCGCTCCAGGCCGTCGATCGTGCCGCAGGCCCGCAGCAGCTTGGAGAAGGCCTCGCGGTCGCCGATGTCGGAACCGTAGGCGTTCACGTTCTGGCCGAGCAGGGTGATCTCGCTGACCCCCTCGGCGACGAGGGCCTCGATCTCGGCCAGGATGTCGCCGGTGCGGCGGTCCTTCTCCTTGCCCCTCAGTGCGGGGACGATGCAGAAGGTGCAGGTGTTGTTGCAGCCCACGGAGATCGACACCCACGCGGCGTACGCGGACTCGCGGCGGGTGGGCAGCGTCGAGGGGAACGCCTCCAGGGACTCGGCGATCTCGACCTGCGCCTCCTCCTGGACCCGGGCGCGCTCCAGCAGCACCGGCAGCTTGCCGATGTTGTGCGTACCGAAGACGACGTCCACCCAGGGTGCTCTCCGGACGATGGTGTCGCGGTCCTTCTGTGCCAGACAGCCGCCCACGGCGATCTGCATCCCGGGGCGCTTCGTCTTCATCGGGGCGAGACGGCCCAGGTTGCCGTAGAGCTTGTTGTCGGCGTTCTCCCGCACCGCGCAGGTGTTGAAGACGACGACATCGGCGTCCCCGTCGGACCCCTCGGGGGCGCGCACATACCCGGCGCCCTCCAGCAGACCCGACAAGCGTTCGGAGTCGTGGACGTTCATCTGGCACCCGTAAGTGCGTACCTCGTAGCTCTTCTGGACGTCCACTGCTTCGCTCCGGTTGCCGCTGGTCATGGGACAAGGGTAGGCGGTGGCCGGGGCCTGGCCGTACCTCGGAGCCGCAGCAGGGGGCGGGCGGAAGCCGCCCGGGGCGATCAGCGGGCCCGGGGCCGTTGGTCGGCTCGTTCCGGCCTGTTTCTATCCTTGGTACTTCCACGCTCGAAAGGTGTATGTGATGGTCCTCTCTCTCCTCCGCGGCAGGCGATCCAGGAAGGCCTCCGGTGGGGGTGCGAGATTCGCTCTTCCCGTGCCTCCCGGGGCCGGAACCGTCACCTGTGAGGTCGTCGACCCCATGGGCCAGCCGCTCGGCGGCGCCGAAATCACGGTCACGTCCCAGAAGTCGGCCCGGAGGGTGGCGAAGGGGACCACCGACCTGTTCGGCATGTTCGTCGCGGCCCTGCCGCCGGGCGACTACCGCCTGCTCATGACGGCCGAAGGCATGCAGCCGAGCAGCTGGACCTTCGGTATCGCTGCGGGCGAGACCCTGTCGATGGGCCGCGTGCAGCTGGACATCGCCCGGCAGCTTGAGCCCCCGGCCCCCGGCACCTGGCTCTTCGATCCGCCGCACACCGCGATCCGCTTCATCGCCAAGCACGTCGGCATGGCCAACGTGCACGGCCGTTTCACCGCCTTCGAGGGCGGAGTCCGGATCGCCCCCTCTGTCGAGGATTCCCAGGTCGAGATACGCATCGACGCTTCGAGCATCACCACGGGCAACAAGACCAGGGACAACCACCTGCGGTCGGCCGACTTCCTCGACGTGGAGAACTACCCGTACCTCCATTTCGCCAGCACGCGGTTCGTCTACCGGGGCGGGAACAACTGGACCGTCCAAGGAGGGCTGACGATGCACGGGGTCAGCCGCTCCGTCTCCCTGGACACGCAGTACCTGGGCGCTGTCAACGGCGGTTACGGCGAGGAACTGCGCTGTGCGGCACGTGCCACCGCCGAGCTGCACCGCGAGGACTACACCCTGAACTGGCGCAACATGCTGGCCCGCGGCATCGCCATCGTCGGGCCCACGATTCAGCTGGAGATGGACATCCAGACCATGTTCCAGGGCCCCGACACCCCGACGCCTCCGGAGTGACGCCCAGGGAGAACGCCCTGCTCTCGGCGCGGACGGCCTGATCCGCGCGGAGTGAGCGGCCACATCCCGACAGGGACGTGCGACCACCCGCCCTGGCCGTCACGGGCGATGAACTGGCAGGATCGCACCATGCTGCACGCACTGTCCCGGTTCGGCCGGCGACGCACCCTGCAAGGGGGCGCCGCCGCCGTGGCCGTGCTCGGCCTGCTGGCGTGGTGGGTGCTCCCGATCGGGGAGGAGGAACCGAGCGGTTCACTCACCTTCTCCACCGGCGTACGGAGCGGGGTCTACGAGCGCTACGGGCAGCGGCTGGAGGGTGCGCTCGCCAAAGACATGCCCAAGGTGTCGATACAGCTGCAGACCAGCGAGGGCTCGCAGCAGAACATCGAACGGGTCGCGACGGGGAAGGCCGACTTCACCATCGCCACCGCCGACGCCGTCGCCACCTACCTGCAGAGCGGGAAACCGGGCGGTGAGCGGCTGCGGGGCTGCGTCCGTCTCTACGACGACTACGTCCAGCTGATCGTGCCCCGGGACTCCGAAATCCGTGAGGTCGCCGATCTGCGGAGCAAGCGGGTCGGGGTGGGGCAGAAGGGGTCGGGGGTGCTGCTCGTCGCGGACCGGCTGATGAACGCGGCGGGCGTCGACCCCACCGATGACATCACTCCCGTCCACGCCGGCATCGACACGATGCCGGCGAGGCTGGCGGAAGACCGGCTGGACGCCTTCTTCTGGTCCGGTGGGCTGCCGACCGGCGCGGTGCAGGACCTCTCGGAGAAGTTCGCGATCCGGTTGATACCGCTGGACGACACGCTGATCACCGAGCTCCAGTCGATCGGAGGGTCCACGCGCTACTACCGCTCGGCCGTGATGCCGGCCGACGCGTACCTGCACGCGCAGCAGGGTCAGGCCGTGCGGACGGTCGCGGTCTCCAATCTGCTGATCACCACGGACCGTACGGATCCGCTGACGACCGAGGCGTTCACCCG
This sequence comes from Streptomyces sp. NPDC002911, assembly GCF_053591835.1. Taxonomy (NCBI): domain Bacteria; kingdom Bacillati; phylum Actinomycetota; class Actinomycetes; order Kitasatosporales; family Streptomycetaceae; genus Streptomyces; species Streptomyces sp. NPDC002911. The sequence continues at coordinate 75,883 of NZ_JBSFUO010000019.1, forward strand.
GACCGTGATCGACAGCCGGGACCGGATCGGCCGCGAGGTGCATTCGGCACAGCTGGTGGATCTGCGGACCGCGATCTACACCGATCCGCTGCCGCTGCACGAAGGAGCCAGGCGCTACTACCGCTCGGCCAAGCCCTGACGGTCCGGTGCGGGGCTCACACGAGCGGAGGGTTACGCGGCACGGTGACCGTGACCCGCAGGCCGTGCGGCTCGTGCGTCTCGTAGCGGATCGACCCGCCGCCCGCCGCGAGCAGGGCACGCGAGATGGAGAGGCCGAGACCCGATCCCTTGATGTTCTGGTGCCGCCCGCTGCGCCAGAACCGGTCGCCGATGCGCTCCAGTTCCTGCTCGGTCAGGCCGGGGCCCCGATCGGCGACGACGACCGTGGCGCCCTCACCGTCGGACCCCACCGTGACCCGGACCTCCTGGCCCTCGGGGGTGAACTTCACCGCGTTGTCGATGACTGCGTCCAGCGCGCTGGAGAGGGCGATCGGATCCGCCCAGCCGGTCACCGCGGGCACCCCGTCCGACGTCAGCCGTACGCCCTTCTCCTCGGCCAACGGGTGCCACGAGGCGACCCGTTCACCGGTGAGCGCGGCGATGTCCGTCAGCTGGAGGTCCGCCGCCGTGTGCTCGGCCAGCGCCAGATCCAGCAAATCGTCGAGTACCTGGGCGAGGCGCTTGCCCTCCGTACGGACCGAGGCGATCTCCTCGTTGCCCTCGGGAAGTTCGAGCGCCAGGAGCTCGATCCGGAGCAGCAGCGCGGCCAGCGGATTACGCAACTGGTGCGAGGCGTCGGCGACGAAGGCGCGCTGCTGCTCCAGCACGTCCTCGACGTTGTCGGCCATCTCGTTGAACGAGCGCGCCAGGCGCCGGAGCTCCGGAGGCCCGCCTGAGGCGGCGACACGGGACCTCATCCGGCCGCTCGCGATGTCGTGGGTGGCCGCGTCCAGGACCCGTACGGGCAGGAGCACCCACCCGGTGAGACGGAACGCGGCGCCGACCGCCACCAGCATGGCCGCGGCCTCGCCGAGGGCGATGAGCAACCAGCCACCCAGCGTCCGGGAACGCATGTCGCCGGTGGGCGAGTCGGTCACGACGACGGCGATCACGTCTCCGTCGCGTACGACCGGGGATGCGACGACGATCCGGTTTTCCTGCCAGGGCCAGACCTGGGGCGGGTCGTGGGAGCGGCGGCCGAGGAGAGCCTCCGCGAAGGCCTCGCGCCCCTCTCCCTCGGTGGGAAGAATCCAGGAAGTGGGGGCCTTGGCGAGCGCTCGGCCGTCCCGGTAGAAGACCCCGGCCCGGATTCCGTACACCGTGTCGTAGGCCTCGAGCTCGGTCTGCAGTGTCCGCTGCCGTTCCTCGGCGCCCCGGACGGGCTCGTCGACGAACTGGGCCAGCGCGCCGAAACGCGCGGTGTCGTCGATCCGGTCGATGATGACCCGCTGCTGCTCGGCGGCGGCCACGCGCACGGCCAGCGGGAAACCAAGGGCGAGCAGCACGGAGGCCATCAAGATGATGAGCAGGGGGAGCAGGCGGGTGCGCACAGGAACGTAGGTCCTCAGGCCGACGGGGGGACGAGCCGGTAGCCGACACCGCGTACGGTCTCGATCAGTGCGGGAAGCCGCAGCTTGGAGCGCAGCGACGCGACGTGCACCTCCAGGGTGCGTCCCGTTCCCTCCCAGCTCGTCCGCCACACCTCGCTGATGATCTGCTCCCGTCGGAAGACCACGCCAGGGCGCTGGGCCAGCAGCGCGAGCAGGTCGAACTCCTTGCGGGTGAGCTGGACCTCCTGGTCTTCGACGCTGACCCTGCGGGTGGGCAGCTCGATGCGGACCGGTCCGATCCGCAGGGCCGCGAGGGGGGTCGGTCCGGTGTCCTCACCGGCCGTCCTGCGCCGGGCGACAGCGTGGATCCGGGCCAGGAGTTCACCGGTGTCGTACGGCTTCACGACGTAGTCGTCGGCGCCGAGGTTGAGGCCGTGGATCCTCGAGCGCACGTCGGAGCGCGCGGTCACCATGATCACCGGGATCGCCGAGCGCTTACGGATCTTGCCGCACACCTCGTAGCCGTCCTGGTCGGGCAGGCCGAGATCGAGGAGCACGACCCCGAAGGGCTTCTTGTCGGCCGGCAGAAGCGCCTGCAGGGCCTCTTCGCCGGTGCGGGCATGCACGACCTGGAAGCCGTGTCGTGCGAGCACGGCGGACAGGGCAGCCGCGACGTGGTCGTCGTCCTCGACGAGCAGCAGTCTCATGGCTCCCCTCTCCCCTTCATGTCCGGTCATGTCCTTGGTGGCTACGACGGACCGTGACGATCCACCGGTGTTCCGCCCGGCGGACCTTGCCGTACAGCAGCGATTCACGTCATTGCCGTACCAGGGCATCCACGCTGATGACAGGTACCTCAGTCAAGTCCCCGCCCGTTACCACCAGGTTTCCGTTACCCACCCGGTACGCCGACGTGCGTCCCGTGGCGTCCTGTGTACGCGGTGTGTCCGGCTGCGGCCGGATCGTTATGCTCAATTTCCGCTCAGATGTAATGACGCTGATAGCACCACCTCACTAGGGTCCTTCTAACCGAGGAGGACGGAGCATGAAGCCGATGAGCGGAGTTTCAGTGACCAAGGCCGCCGAGGATGCCGCACCCGCGGAGGACGACCTTGTCGTACTGAGCAACGTCAACAAGCACTTCGGCGCGCTGCATGTGCTCCAGGACATCGACCTGACCATCGCTCGCGGCGAGGTCGTCGTAGTCATCGGACCCTCCGGGTCCGGGAAGTCCACGCTGTGCCGCACGATCAACCGCTTGGAGACGATCGACTCGGGCGCGATCACGATCGACGGCAAGCCACTGCCCCAGGAGGGCAAGGCGCTGGCCAGGCTGCGTGCCGATGTCGGTATGGTCTTCCAGTCGTTCAATCTCTTCGCGCACAAGACAGTGCTCGAGAATGTGATGCTGGGCCAGATCAAGGTCCGCGGGACGGACAAGAACGCCGCCGAGGAAAAAGCCCGGAACCTGCTCGACCGGGTGGGAGTCGGCGTGCAGGCGGACAAGTACCCGGCGCAGCTCTCCGGTGGTCAGCAGCAGCGCGTCGCTATCGCCCGTGCGCTGGCGATGGACCCCAAGGTCATGCTCTTCGACGAGCCCACGTCGGCGCTCGACCCGGAGATGATCAACGAAGTGCTCGAGGTCATGCAGCAGCTGGCCCGGGAGGGGATGACCATGGTCGTCGTCACCCACGAGATGGGCTTTGCCCGTTCGGCTGCGAACCGGGTGGTCTTCATGGCTGACGGGAAGATCGTCGAAGAGGCGGCTCCCGACCAGTTCTTCAACAATCCGTGCAGCGACCGGGCCAAGGACTTCCTGTCGAAGATCCTTCACCACTGATACCGACGACCCACGACACGAGGATTGTTCACATGAAGCTCCGCAAGTCGGCCGCCGCTACGGCCATCGCTGTGCTCGCTTTGACCGCGACCGCGTGCGGTGGCAAGGAGGGCTCCGCCGGCGACAAGCCGTCGGGCACCAAGCCCGGTTCGTCGGAGGCCCCGAAGCTGCCGACGTACACCGTCGCGACCGGTGTCGACCTGGACTCGCCGGCCTTCAAGGAGGCGAAGAAGCGCGGCAAGCTGGTCATCGGTGCCAAGGCCGACCAGCCGTACCTCGGCTTCGAGGACCAGTCGACCAAGGAGCGCTCCGGCTTCGACATCGAGATCGCCAAGATGATCGCGGCCGACCTGGGCTTCTCCGACAAGCAGATCGAGTGGAAGACCGTCGACTCCGGAATCCGTGAGACGGCCATCTCCAAGGGCCAGGTCGACTACTTCGTCGGCACCTACACGATCAACGACGAGCGCAAGAAGCAGGTCGGCTTCGCGGGGCCGTACTACAAGGCCGGCGCGGACCTGCTGGTGCGCAAGGACGAGACGTCCATCACCGGCAAGGAGTCGGTGAAGGACAAGAAGGTCTGCTCGATCGTGGGTTCCACCCCGCTCCAGGAGATCAAGAAGCCCGAGTACGGCGCGCAGGTCGTCGAGCTGGCCAAGTACTCGGACTGCGTCCAGCAGCTCCTGACCAAGCAGGTCGACGCCGTCACCACCGACGACTCGATCCTCAAGGGTTACGCCGCCGCCAACTCCGGCAAGCTCAAGGTCGTCGGCAAGCCGTTCACCGACGAGCCCTACGGCGTCGGCCTGGACAAGGACGACAAGGTGCTCCGCGAGGCGATCAACAAGACGCTGGACACCCGTGTCAAGGACGGCACGTACAAGAAGATCTACGACGCCACCCTGGGCCTGTCCGGTTCGGAGTACACCGAGCCGCCGGCCATCGAGAGCTACTGACTCAGCTCCGTCGCTGACGTCCCGTCACTGACGCCACCCGCGTGAGCGAGGCGTCCCGTCCGCCGCCGTCCCTGAGCACGACGGCGGACGGGGCGCCCCTTCCCCTGCCCTGATGCCGCTGACCGCCGACGCGGAGACCCCATGAACGTATTGCTCGACAATTTCCCGGAATTCCGCGACGGCTTCATAGGAACTGTGTCGATCACCGTCATCAGTTCGGTCATCGCCCTTGTCCTGGGTGTCGCCATCGCCGGCTGCCGGGTTTCCCCCGTACCGCCGCTGCGCTACTTCGGTACCGCCTGGGTGACCCTGCTGCGCAACACCCCGCTGACACTTCTCTTCCTCATCTTCTTCTTCGTGGTGCCGGAGATCCTCTTCCCGGGCATGAGCCCCTTCCTGCTCGGCTCCCTGGCCCTCGGCTTCTACACCTCCTCCTTCGTGTGCGAGGCGGTCCGCTCGGGCATCAACACCGTTCCCCTGGGGCAGGCCGAAGCCGCGCGCTCCATCGGAATGACGTTCACGCAGACCCTGCGGATCGTAGTTCTGCCGCAGGCCACCAGGTCCGTCATCCCGCCGCTGAGCAGCATCTTCATCGCGCTCACGAAGAACTCGGCCATCGCCGGCGCCTTCAGCGTCACCGAGCTCTTCGGCTGGCAGAAGCTGATGAGTGACCGGGGCTACGAGATCACGCCCGTCTTCATCTGGGTGGCCCTCGGCTACCTGGTCGTCACGTTCACCATCAGCGGTCTCTTCCGGCTGCTGGAGCGCCGCATGGAGGTCGCCCGATGAGCGCCAGCGTTCTCTACGACGCACCGGGCCCCAAGGCCGCCGTCCGCAACCGGATCTACGCCGTGGCCGGAAGCCTCGCGATCCTGGCCCTGATCGCGGTCAGCGTGGTGCGGCTGTCCGAAAAGGGGCACCTCGCCCCCGAGATGTGGGACATCTTCAACTACGCGGGCATCCGGCAGAACATCGCCGACGCCGTGCTCGCCACGCTCAAGGCCTTCGGTCTGGCGGCGGTCGGCTCACTGATCCTCGGCGTGCTGCTGGCCGTCGCCCGGCTCTCCGACCACAAGCCGGTCCGCTGGTTCGCCACCGCGTTCATCGAACTCTTCCGTTCGATCCCGCTGCTGATCACCATCTACGCCGTCTGGGTCGGCTTCCTCACCGACTACTCGATGTGGGCCCTGGCGCTCGGACTGTCGGTCTACAACGGCTGCGTCCAGGCCGAAGTGCTGCGCGCGGGCATCAACTCCGTGCCCAAGGGCCAGAGCGAAGCCGCGTACGCCCTCGGGATGCGCAAGACCCAGGTCATGGTCAGCGTGCTGATGCCGCAGGCGGTCCGTGTGATGCTGCCGACGATCATCAGCCAGCTGGTGGTGACCCTCAAGGACACCTCGCTCGGCTTCATCATCCTGTACCCGGAGCTGCTCCAGACGGCGCGTCTGATCGCTTCCAACACGCAGGTCAACGCCCAGTACCCGTACGTCTCGACCATCGCCGTCATCGGTACGATCTACGTGGCGATGTGTCTGGTCCTGTCGGCGCTGGCCACCTGGATCGAGAAGCGCGGCCGGCGGGCCAAGACCGGTATCGAGGTGGCCGCGGCTGCCGAGACGCCGGGAATCCTGCCCGTCGGCAGTCTCGCGGGCCCCCGCACCGAGGACGGCCCGGCAGGCGGCCCCGAGGGGAACGAGGGGAACGGCAAGATCGGCAAGACGGACTGACGGGTCACGCGCCGGCATCTCCCCCAACGGGTGACGCGCCGTACGCCCTCCTCCCGTCCTTCCGTTCATGGCAGCCCGTCGGTACACCGGCGGGCTGTCCTGCTTCCCTGAACCACACATTCGCCACTGCACGCCGCACACGGTGCCCCGATCTCCTGGTACGGACGGAGGCATGGGAGCTGCATGGGTTGCGCGGGACGGCAACGCGGGCCTCCCGCCCCACTGTCGCTTGACGCAAGCAGCGGCAGTGGGTTGCATTCGTTCTGTGATCGCGTCCCGAAGCACCGCCGCCGCGCCCCCTCCCTCCCTTGTGAGCTCCACGGCCTCCACCACCCCCATGCCCCTCGCGACAGCCTTGACGAACTTCGCGACCCGCACGATCAGCGCCGGAAGGATCACACCGTGGACCCGGTGATCGTCGTAGGCACCGGGCCGGTCGGGCTGGCGCTGTCGCTCGCCCTCGCGGCGCAGGGCGTTCCCTCCGTCCTGCTCGACGAGGGGACGGGAAAGGACGAACCGCGTCCCGCCCGCACCGTCGTGCTGCGTGAGGACACCGCGGACCTGGTGGAACGGCTCGGCTGCTCGGCACTCCAGGACGAGGGGCTGCGTTGGACCGGCTGGCGATCGGTGCGGCGTAAGCAACTGGTGCGGGCGGTTCCCCTCGGCGAGGAGGCGGGCATCGTGCCGCTGCCCTCGCCCGTCCACCTGCCCCAGCACGCGCTCACCGGAGGGCTGCGGGCCGCCGTCGCCGCGCAGGACCTGGTCACCATGGTGCCGTTCAGCAGGATCGACACGCTGGAGCAGGACCCGCACGGCGTCACCGTGCACACCCGGGAACCCAAATCGACGTGGTGGCGTGGAAGTTACCTGGTGGGCTGTGACGGCGCACGGTCCACCGTGCGCAAGCTCCTGGACATCAGGTTCCCCGGTCGTACGGCGGTGGAACGGCACGCCGTCGCGGCGCTCCGTGCCCAACTTCCCTGGCCCGGCGAGGCCGTGCTGCACCGGTCTCCGCCCTGGCGTACAGGCGGTGCCGAAGTCACCGCGCGGCCGCTGCCCGACGGGGTCTGGCGACTGGACTGGCTTCTTCCGCCGCGCGGCGAACTCGTCACCCCCGACGCCCTGATCACCCGGATCCGGGACACGCTCGAGGGTTGGTGCGGCGAGACGCCGGCCTACGACCTGTTGGACACGGGCGTGTACACACTGCACCACCGGCTGGCCCGGCGGTGGCGGTCCAAGCGTGCCTTTCTCGCCGGGGACGCCGCCCACCTGCTGGGCGCACTCGGCACGCAGGGCCTGGACGAGGGGTTGCGGGACGCCGAAAATCTCGCCTGGAAGCTGGCGCAGGCCTGGCACCAGGGCGCCTCCGACCTTCTGCTCGACAGCTACCAGGCCGAGCGCAGGGCCGCAGTGGCCTCCCGGCTGCGCGCCGCCGACCAGTCGCTGCCGGTACTGCGGGGCGGCCCGGGCCTCCGGACGCTCGTACCGGGCTCCGCACGAGGGCACGACACGTTACTGGCCGACGGCCATCTGGGATGCGGGCCCCTGGGCGCGCCCCCCTCATACACGCACTCCCCCCTCTCACCTCCACACACCGAGGCTCACGCAGCGGTGGGAACGGCCCCCGGTGCGCCGGTCGCCGATGTGCGGGTGACCGCACCCGACGGGGAGACGGTGCGGCTGCGCGAACGGCTGGACCTGGGACACCTGCTGGTGATCCTGGTCGCTCCGGGCACCGGAGTGTGGGACAGGCGGCACTGGCTGACCGCGGGCGTCATGCCCCGGCTCATCGACGCGGTGGCCGCCCTCCCCGCGAAGGCCGAGCTACTGGTGACCGAGAGCTACCCGGGGGCGACGGCCCACACCGTATTGCTGGTCAGGCCGGACGGGCATCTCGTGGCCGCCTTCAGCGGGGTGCGGCCCGCCGAACTCCTGGCGGCGGCCGATGCGGCGCGCGGGGGTGGTGCGGACGCAGCGCACGACGACCCACCACGTATGACCGCGAACTCCGAACGGGCCGCGGACATCAATTGACCGCCGCAGGCACACATGGTGTACTCCAGATCATGACCGACACCGATGTGCGCCTGTGGCGGAGGGTCCATATGGACCTCGTCCGCTATGCGGGCTGCGTGTGTCGCCCGTCCTGCTGAATCGCCTCTCCCGGCACGCCGCGCTGTTTCCGCCCGGCCGTGCTTCCACGCGAACTCTCAGGACGGTCCCCGTGTCTTCCCCCTCTTCTTCGCTGCCCACGCCCGCGCCCCCCGTCGACGCTGACCCGTCGGCCCCGACCGCCGCGGAACTGCTCGACTTCGTCCGCCGGACCGCGGAGGACACCGCGCTGATCGCCTCGCTTCCCCTCGATCCCGAGGGACGCACCTGGCTCCGGCTCGAGGGCCCCGGCGGCAGCGAGGCGTGGCTGATCAGCTGGCCGCCCGGTACCGGCACCGGCTGGCACGACCACGCCGAGTCGACAGGTGCGTTCACCGTCGCCACGGGCGCCCTCAGGGAGCACTCCCTGGCCGCCCGGCTGCCCACCGAGGGCTGGAAGACCCTCGAACTGAGCGAGGGCATCGACCGGAGCCGGCTCCTGACGACCGGCCGGGGCAGGGCTTTCGGCCGGCACCACGTCCACGAGGTGCTCAACGAGTCGGGCCGCGAGCACGCCGTGTCGGTGCACGCCTACTACCCGCCCCTGCCGCAGATCCGTCGCTACAGCCGTACGGGGGCGGTACTGCGCCTGGAGCAGACCGAGCGCCCGGAGGACTGGCAGTGAGCGGTGGAGACCAAGGACACCAGGACCCTGCGAGCATCGACGAACTGCTCACTGGCGTGCGGGCCGCCTACGAGCGGATCGGCCCTCGGGAGGCCGCAGCCGCGGCTGCGGAAGGTGCCCTGCTGGTCGACATCCGCTACGCGGCGCTGCGCGAGAAGGACGGCCTGATCCCCGGGGCTCTGGTCGTCGAGCGCAACGAGCTGGAATGGCGGCTCGATCCGCAGGGCAGCCACCGTGCCCCGCAGGCAGTGAGCCACGATCTGCGGATCGTGGTGATCTGCAACGAGGGCTACGCCTCGAGTCTCGCGGTCGCCTCCCTGCGTCAGCTGGGACTGCACCGGGCCACAGATCTGACCGGCGGTTTCCAGGCGTGGCGCGCGGCCGGGCTCCCGGTCGCTCTCTGACCGGATGCGCGTGACCGAATGGCCGGTGGCACTGTCACCGGTCATTCGGCTGTTCCCGGAGCCCGGATGATTCCCGGACCCACCCGAACGCTGCTCTCCGGTGGAGCAATCGCCGCGCGCGACGGACATTCGTCTCATCACTGAGAACCGGAATGTACGGAGATGTCGCGTCGATGGAGACCGCTCAGCTCAGCCCGGACCAGCTCGACGCACAGGCCTCCCGGCTCCACGACGCAGACCGCTGGCAGCGCATCATCACAGGCTGGGAGCGCACCGCCCCAGAGCCCGCGCCTCCCGTGGCCCAGGCAGCCCTGGCCTCCCCCGTGGCCCCGGCGGCCCCGGCGTCCCCCGTGGCCATTGCGGCTCCTGCTGCCGTGCCGGACAGTGCGGCACGGGCCGCAGAACTGGCCGGCTGGCGGGATCTGCTGTCCGTGCCCGTCGACCGGCTGATCGAGGACTCACTGCGGACCTTGCCCGCGCGGCGGCCTCAGGAACGCCCTCTTCCAGGGCGCTTCGGCGCTGCGCTGCCCGAGCGTCTGCACGCGTGGCGCCGCATCGGACAGCCCGATGTCCGTCCGTCCACTCATCTCGGCTACGCGCGCCAGATCCTGACCCAGTGGGGCTGGCAGAACACCCCTTACCGCCTGCGCAACGCCCGTGGTGCGCGCTGCCTCTGCGGGGCCATGCTGACCGCCCACCGGCTCGGCTACGGGTCGCTCGACACCGTCGACCGTGCCGGCGCCTGGCTCATCACCGAGCTGCGCTCGGCGGGCTGGACCGGCCTGATCGGCCCCTGGAACCGTCAGCCGGGCCGCACCGCCGCAGACGCCCTGGCCCTGATCGATGCCACGATCCGCCGGGCGTCCCTGGCAGGGCACTGAGCCAGTCGGCGGGCTGCCCCGGCCGGCGCCGAACGCAGCCTGGGGGCGGTCGGCTGCCGCGGCGGTGGCCCCCTCCGCCACCGCCGCGGGCCCGTTCCATGGCCTGTGCGCCCACTACCAGACCCCCGTCACTTCCCGCCGAGCGCCACGCCCCCGTGTTCGCCGCCCGGCGCGTCCCCCGCTTGCCGGTCAAAAGGGCTCGTCCAGCCCTTCCGTGTCCTCCCCCTCCGCCTCGATCGCCTGGCGCACCACCCGCAGGGCCATCCCCTCGCCGTACCCCTTGCGGGCGAGCATGCCCGCGAGCCGTCGCAGACGCTTGTCGCGGTCCAGCCCCCGGGTGGAGCGGAGCTTTCGCGCGACGAGCTCCCTGGCCGTCTCCTCCTCCTGTTCGGGGCAGAGCTGCCCGACCGCCTCGTCGATCACCGCCGGGTCCACCCCCTTGGTGCGCAGCTCCCGCACGAGGGCACGCCGCGCCAGCCCCCTCCCGTGGTGCCGGGACTCGACCCAGGCGTCCGCGAACGCCGCGTCGTCGATCAGCCCCACGTCCTCGAACCGCGAGAGCACATCCTCCGCCGCCTCGTCGGGAATCTCCCGCTTGCGGAGCGCGTCCGCCAACTGCTGTCGGGTGCGCGGGGTCCCGGTCAGCAGCCGGAGGCAGATGTTGCGCGCCTGTTCGGCCGGGTCTCGCGGTTCCCCCTTCTCGGCCCTCGACGAGGAAGGGGAACCGCTGCTTCTGGAACGGGAGCGGGAACGACGGCCAATCCCCTCGCCGGCCCCGGGCCCCCGACCGGGATCCGGGGGACCCCCGTACGGCTCTGCGGCGTACTCGGGGCCGGGACCCGCACCGGTGTCGATGCCGGTGCCCGGCCACTCCGTGCGACGCGTCACGGCCTAGCTCTTGGCCGCTGCGGTCTTGGCGGGCTTGGCCTTGGTCGCGGGAGCCGGTACCGACTTGGCCGCCCCGTCGGCCGGGGCACCGGCGACTGCGGCATCGGCCGCGGGCTCCGCCGTCGCTTCCTCCGGACGGACACCGACGCCGAGCTTGTCAAGGATCTTCTTCTCGATCTCGTTGGCGAGGTCGGGGTTGTCCTTGAGGAAGTTGCGGGAGTTCTCCTTGCCCTGGCCGAGCTGGTCGCCCTCGTACGTGTACCAGGCGCCGGCCTTGCGGACGAAGCCGTGCTCCACGCCCATGTCGATCAGACCGCCCTCACGGCTGATGCCCTGACCGTAGAGGATGTCGAATTCGGCCTGCTTGAACGGCGGCGCCACCTTGTTCTTGACGACCTTGACGCGGGTGCGGTTACCCACGGCGTCGGTGCCGTCCTTCAGCGTCTCGATCCGGCGGATGTCCAGGCGGACCGAAGCGTAGAACTTCAGCGCGCGGCCACCGGTCGTGGTCTCCGGGGAGCCGAACATCACTCCGATCTTCTCGCGGAGCTGGTTGATGAAGATGGCGGTGGTCTTGGACTGGTTGAGCGCGCTGGTGATCTTACGGAGCGCCTGGCTCATCAGACGGGCCTGCAGACCCACGTGCGAGTCACCCATCTCACCCTCGATCTCCGCACGGGGCACCAAGGCCGCGACGGAGTCGATGACGATCAGGTCCAGTGCACCGGAGCGGACCAGCATGTCCACGATCTCCAGCGCCTGCTCGCCGTTGTCCGGCTGCGAGAGGATGAGGTTGTCGATGTCGACGCCGAGCTTCTTCGCATACTCAGGGTCCAGAGCGTGCTCCGCGTCGATGAACGCTACCGAGCCGCCGAGCTTCTGCGCGTTCGCCACGGCGTGCAGCGTCAGCGTCGTCTTACCGGAGGACTCCGGCCCGTACACCTCCACCACGCGGCCGCGCGGCAGACCACCGACGCCGAGCGCGACGTCGAGCGCGGTGGACCCGGTGGGGATCACCTCGATCGGCTCGTTCGGCCGCTCACCGAGGCGCATCACCGCGCCCTTACCGAATTGCCGTTCAATCTGTGCGAGTGCGGCGTCCAGCGCCTTCTCGCGGTCGGTTCCTGCCATGGGTTCCACCCGATTTGCTTGAGTCGATCGCTTCACGTCACAGACGCTAACCCCTGCCACTGACAATGGGCCTCGACGTCCTCCCGGCCTGTGGACAACTCCACGGCCGGGCCCGGCAAAACCCGGCCGGAATCTCATGAGAATGGATGTTCGATTTCAGTGTCAAGCGCACCACGCCCGGCCGACACGGCCGAGATCAGCCGCCCATGACAGCCGATAGCGAACAAGTCAATAAAATGTGACAGGCTTCATGCCGAACTCACGGAGGCCCAAGACCCTGGAGGGCCTTCCGGCCGATGTCACCGGTCACCGCCGGCCCGGCCGCTGACACCCCCGTCGCCCCGCACCGGGCGGCGGATCCTCGACAGCACCGGCTCGCCACGGTGCCAGTGGTGGCCACCCTGCACCCTCGGGTCGTCCATCACGTCGTAGCGCTTCACATACGCGCCCAGGAACGCCTGGAGCGTCGCGATGGCCGGAATGGCGATCAGCGCACCGACCGCGCCCATCAGCGCGGTACCCGCGACCACCGAGCCGAAGGCGACCGCGGGGTGGATGTCGACCGTCTTGGACGTGAGCTTCGGCTGCAGCACGTAGTTCTCGAACTGCTGGTAGACCAGGACGAAGCCGAGGACCCACAACGCGTACCAGGGATCGACGGTGAAGGCGATCAGCATAGGCAGCGCGCCGGCCAGATACGTACCGATCGTGGGGATGAACTGGGAGACGAGGCCGACCCAGACCGCCAGTGCCGGCGCGTAAGGCACACCGAGGACCATCAGCAGGATGTAGTGGGCCGCGCCCGAGATGAGCGCCATCAGTCCGCGGGAGTAGATGTAACCACCGGTCTTGTCGACCGCGATCTCCCAGGCTCGCAGCACCTCGGTCTGCCGGGAGGGGGGCAGCACGGAGCACAGCGCGCGCCGCAGCCGGGGGCCGTCGGCAGCGAAGTAGAACGAGAACAGGAAGATCATCAGCAGCCGGAACAGCCCGCCGAGCACGGTGGTCGAGACGTCGAGTACGCCGGTCGCGCTGTTCTGCACGTACTTCTGGAGCCAGTCGGAGTGCAGCAGGCTGTCCCGCACCTCGACCCGGGAGAGCTGTGTACGGAAGGTCTGGTTGACCCAGTTGATCACCGAGTCGAGGTACTTGGGAAACTCCTCGACCATGTCGACGATCTGGCCGGCGAGCATCGAGCCGAGCAGGACGACGAAACCCACCCCGGCGATCAGCACGGCGAGAAAGACCAGGAAGGTGGCGAGTCCCCGGCGCATCCCGCGTCCGGCCATGCGGCTGACGGCCGGCTCGATGGCCAGCGCCAGGAAGAAGGCGATGAGGACGTTGGTCAGCAACCCGATGAGCTGGTAAAAGGCCCAGCTGCCCAGTTGGAAGCACCCGTAGAGCGCCAGTGCCATGACTATCGCGCGCGGCAGCCAGCCGGGCATGCGGACAGGGCCGGGGCCGGGCGGCGGCGGATTCGGTGGTGCGGCCGGCGGGACGGGCGGCGAGGCGGGCGGCTGGGTCTGGGCGGTCTCGTCTGTCGGTGCCACAGGGTAAGTCTCGCTCACCGCAATGACAGCCGGCTGCCGACCCCGTCGGCGCCCGCCCCGGAAGACAGGTCACGCGGTCGTGCCCGTGGACAGAATCGCGCCGCTCAGCGTTTGTCCGGAGGCACGCCGACCGCCGAGCAGACCCCCCGCCAGACGTCCCTGGCCTCCCACCCGGCGGCCAGGGCCTCGTGCACCGTACGGCCGCCGAGTTCCGCCATGACGTGATCGCGCGCGAAGGAGTCGGCGTACGCCCCGCCGAAGTGGTCCGCCATCCGTTCCCAGAAAATCGTCAACCGCATGCCCCCAGTATCCCGCTCCTGGGAGTGCAGCCGGGCCGGGAGGTCCTGTCGGCGGCACTTTCCCCTCTACGGTCGGTCCCATGGCTGGAACCGGAGCAAACCCTCTCGCCCGCGCCGAGCAGTTCATCTGGCTCACCGCACGCGTCCTCGAACAGCGGCGGTTCGCCCATCTCTTCCTGGGGGGCAGCGCGGACATCGTGGAAACCGCGCTCGCCGCCTATCGCAACGAGGACGGCGGCTACGGTCACGCGCTCGACCCCGATCTTCGCGGACCGATGAGTCAGCCACTGCACACCGCTCATGCGCTGAGCGTGCTCGACTCGATCGGTGGCTGCGGTGGTCCGCGCGTCGAGCGGATCTGCCGCTATCTGACGGACGTGTCGACCAAGGCAGGCGCGCTGCCCGCCCTCCACCCGTCCCAGCGCGGCTACCCCTCGGCACCTTTCGTCCCCGTCGTCGACGACCCGCCCGCCGAACTGCTGGCGACGGGCCCGGTGGTCGGTCTGCTGCACCGCAACAAGGTGTGGCATGCCTGGTTGTTCCGGGCCACCGACTTCTGCTGGGCCGCCGTCGACGCCCTGGAGCAGTCCCATCCGTACGAGATCGAGGCCGCCGTCGCCTTCCTGGACGGCGTCCCCGACCGTGCGCGTGCCGAAGCGGCCGCCGACCGGCTCGGGCAACTGGTTCGTGAGCAGCGGCTGGTGGTGCTCGATCCGCAGCGTCGCGCGGAATACCCGGTGGCCCCCGGTTACGCCCCGGGGGAACACCACTTCCCTCACGACTACGCCCGCGCACCCGGGTCGCTCGCCCGCCGCTGGTTCAGCGACGGCGAACTGGGGCGCTCCCTGGATCATCTGGCTGCCGAACAGCAGAAGGACGGCGGCTGGCCGGTCAACTGGCGGCAGTGGGCGCCCGGAACAGCCCTGGAGGGCCGCCCCATCGTGACGCTCAAGGCCCTGCAGACCCTCCGGGCGTACGGTCGTGATCTGCGCTGATCCGTCCCGCTCCGGAGCAGGGTGCGCGTGCCCGCGGTGGCCATGACGGCGGCCGTTGCACGCCGGGTCGTTCCAGGACTCCGGCGGGGACCAGAAACCCCGGGGGCTTCGCGAGACAGCAGTTGACAGTGGTGAGACCGATGGCGATCCAGATGTTCATCGGCCCTCCCCAGGCAGTGCCTTCGGTGCCGGTATCGTCCACGGCGCTCTCGTCACGGCCCTTCAGGACGAGGACGACCGAAGCCGCCGACGCGGCCACGAGTACGGGCGCACCAGATCGAGACCGGGCAGCTCCTCGTAAGGCCGGCGCCTCGCCCGTTCCTCTGTCGTGTCCACCTCCGCCGTCCTCGCATTCTCGCAGGTCCGGGCGGGTGGCCGAAGTCCGGGAAGTGAGTGGCGGACACGTCCACCGGCCGTTGTCAGTGGTGGGGTGCACGATGGGGGACATGGCCGGTTCCGCACTCGATTCGTTCTCGCCCGCGACCCGCAGCTGGTTCGCGGCGGCATTCGACGCGCCCACCGCGGCGCAGGAGGGTGCCTGGCGGGCCATCGGCGAGGGCTCGGACGTGCTGGTCGTCGCACCGACCGGATCGGGTAAGACGCTCGCCGCCTTCCTCGCCTCGCTGGACCGGCTTGCGGCCGTCCCGCCGCCCGCCGAGGCGAAGAAGCGCTGTCGGGTGCTGTACGTGTCACCGATGAAGGCGCTCGCCGTCGACGTGGAGCGGAATCTGCGTTCACCGCTGACCGGGATCCGTCAGGAGTCGGTGCGCCTGGGCCTCCCGGAGCCGGACGTGCGGGTGGGTATCCGTTCCGGTGACACCCCTCCGGCCGAGCGCCGTTCGATGGCGACGAAGCCCCCGGACATCCTGATCACCACTCCCGAATCGTTGTTCCTGCTACTCACCTCCTCGGCCCGGGACGCGCTGGCGGGGGTCGAGACGGTGATCGTGGACGAGGTACACGCCGTCGCGGGCACCAAACGCGGTGCCCATCTCGCCGTGTCCCTGGAGCGTCTGGACGAGCTGTTGCCACGGCCCGCGCGGCGTATCGGTCTGTCGGCGACGGTCCGCCCGGTCGACGAAGTGGCACGGTTCCTGTCGCCGCAGCGGCGGGTGGAGATCGTCCAGCCACCGTCCACCAAGGAATTCGACCTATCCGTCGTGGTTCCGGTGGAGGATCTCGGCGAGCTGAGCGGCTCCCCCGCCACGGGCGACGAAGGCGGCCAGGCGGAGAAGCCGTCGATCTGGCCGCATGTCGAGGAGCGGATCGCCGATCTCGTGCAGTCGCACCGTTCCACGATCGTCTTCGCCAATTCCCGGCGGCTGGCGGAGCGCCTGTGCAACCGGTTGAACGAGATCGCCTACGAGCGGGCGACCGGCGCCGCGTTCGAGGAGGATCCGGGGGCGGGCCAGCCCCTGCCCGAGGCCCACTCCCCCGCCGAGATCATGGCCCAGTCCGGGGCCGCGAAGGGGGCGCCGGCCCTCCTCGCCCGTGCCCACCACGGCTCGGTCTCCAAGGAGCAGCGCTCCCAGGTCGAGGAAGACCTCAAGGCGGGCCGGCTGCCCGCCGTGGTAGCCACCTCCAGCCTTGAGCTGGGGATCGACATGGGCGCGGTCGACCTGGTGATCCAGGTCGAGTCGCCGCCGTCCGTAGCCTCGGGGCTGCAGCGGGTGGGACGCGCCGGACATCAGGTCGGCGCCGTGTCCACCGGTGTGGTCTTCCCCAAGTACCGCGGCGACCTGGTGCAGGCGGCCGTCGTCACCGAGCGGATGCGTGAGGGCGCCATCGAGGCGCTGCGGATCCCGTCCAACCCCCTGGACGTGCTCGCCCAGCAGATCGTCGCCACGGTCGCGCTCGACAGCTGGCAGGCCGACGACCTGCTCGCCCTCGCCCGCCGCGCAGCCCCGTTCGCCTCGCTCCCCGAATCGGCGTTCACCGCCGTGCTCGACATGCTCGCCGGACGCTATCCGTCCGACGCCTTCGCGGAGCTGAGGCCCCGCGTGGTGTGGGACCGCGTCACCGGTACGGTCACGGGCCGCCCCGGCGCCCAGCGCCTCGCCGTCACCTCGGGCGGCACCATTCCCGACCGCGGGCTCTTCGGCGTCTTCCTGGCCGGCGCGGACCCGAAGAAGGGCGGCGGACGTGTCGGTGAGCTGGACGAGGAGATGGTCTACGAGTCCCGGGTCGGCGATGTCTTCACACTGGGCACCACGTCCTGGCGGATCGAGGACATCACCAGGGACAGGGTCCTGGTCTCGCCCGCCCCCGGAGTCCCAGGCCGGCTGCCGTTCTGGAAGGGCGACCAGCTGGGCCGCCCGCTGGAGCTGGGCCGTGCGCTGGGCGCGTTCCTCCGGGAGCTCGGCGGGCTGTCGGCCGAGGACGCCCGGCTCCGCCTGCTCGCCGCCGGGCTCGATGCCTGGGCCGCGGACAACATCCTGTCCTACCTCGACGAACAGCGCAGGGCCTGCGGCCACGTCCCCGACGACCGCACCGTCCTCGTCGAGAGGTTCCGGGACGAGCTGGGCGACTGGCGGATCGTGGTGCATTCGCCGTTCGGCGCCCAGGTGCACGCCCCGTGGGCACTCGCCCTGTCGGCCCGGCTCGGCGAGCGGTACGGCATGGACGCACAGGTCATGCACGCGGACGACGGCATCGTGCTGCGGCTGCCCGACGCCGACCTCATGGGACTCGACCTCCTCGACTTCGATCCGGTCCAGGCGGATGCGAGCGGGGGGGCCGGCGCCGATCCAGGACGCGGCGGTGGGGGCCCCGGTTCTCCCACCGCCGGCTACGACAGCGAGCAGCCCCCCGTCGGGGCCACCGACGTGGTGTTCGACAAGGGTGAGATCAGCCAGGTCGTCACCGAACAGGTCGGCGGGTCAGCCCTGTTCGCCTCCCGGTTCCGCGAATGCGCCGCGCGCGCCCTGCTGTTGCCCCGGCGCAGCCCGGGAAAGCGCACCCCGCTGTGGCAGCAGCGTCAGCGCGCGTCCCAGCTGCTGCAGGTTGCCTCCGAGTTCGGCTCGTTCCCGATCGTCCTCGAAGCCGTCCGCGAATGTCTGCAGGACGTCTTCGACGTCCCCGGCCTCACCGAGCTCATGGGCGATCTGGAGGCGCGCCGCATCCGTCTGGTCGAGGTGACCACACCCGAGCCGTCGCCGTTCGCCCGCTCGCTCCTCTTCGGTTACGTCGCGCAGTTCCTGTACGAGGGCGATTCGCCCCTCGCCGAGCGCAGGGCAGCAGCCCTCTCGCTCGACTCCCACCTCCTGGCCGAGCTGCTCGGCCAGGCGGAGCTGCGCGAGCTGCTCGACGCCGACGTCCTGGGCGAGCTGGAGCGGGAGCTTCAGTGGCTGACCGACGACAGGAAGATCAAGGACGTCGAGGGGGCAGCCGATCTACTGCGCGTCCTCGGCCCCCTCACCGACGCCGAGCTGGCGGAGCGCGGCGCGGAGCCGGCCTGGGCGCCGGAGCTGGCGACGTCCCGGCGCGCCATCCAGGTCCGCATCGGCGGAGCCGCGCACTGGGCAGCCGTCGAGGACGCGGGCCGGCTGCGCGACGCACTCGGCACCGCGCTTCCGGTCGGTGTCCCCGAGGCGTTCACCGAGCCGGTCAAGGACCCGCTCGGCGACCTCCTCGCCCGTTACGCCCGTACGCACGGCCCATTCACCGCTACGCAGGCGGCGAGCCGATTCGGTCTCGGCACCGCCGTCACGGACGGGGCGCTGCAACGGCTCGCCGCGTCCGGCCGCGTCGTGCAGGGCGAATTCCACCCCGCGGGCATCGGCCAGGAGTGGTGCGATGCCACGGTCCTGCGGCGGCTGCGCCGCCGTTCGCTCGCCTCGCTCCGTCAGGAGCTCGAGCCGGTTCCGCCCGCTGCGCTGGCCGGTTTCCTCCCTCAGTGGCAGCACCTCGGCGACAACAGCCTGCGCGGCATCGACGGGCTGGCCCGCGCCATCGAGCAGTTGCAGGGCGCCCCGGTCCCCGCGTCCGCCCTGGAGAAGCTGATCCTGCCGAGCCGGGTCGCGGGGTACACCCCCGCGATGCTCGACGAACTCACCACCACGGGCGAGGTCGTCTGGGCGGGCGCGGGTGCCCTCCCTGGAAAGGACGGCTGGCTCTCCGTCTACCTGGCCGACAGCGCGCCTCTGCTCCTCCCGCCGCCACACCCGCTGCAGGAGACGGCGTTGCACGAGTCGGTTCTCACCGTCCTTTCCGGCGGGTACGGGCTCTTCTTCCGGCAGATCGCCGATCAGGTCCGGGCGACCACCCACCCGGACTGCACCGACCCCCAGCTGGCCGACGCGCTCTGGGACCTGGTCTGGTCGGGGCGTCTCACCAACGACACGCTAGCCCCCCTGCGTTCGCTCCTCGGTTCAGGGCGCACGGCCGGCTCCACCGCGCACCGCGCGAGACGCAATGTGCCGCGCGGCCGTTACGGGTCACTGACCGCGGCCGCCCGCCCCGCGTCCCGCACCGGTCCGCCGACCGTGTCGGGGCGCTGGTCGCTGCTGCCCCCGGCCGAACCCGAGCTGACTCACCGCGCACATGCCCTGGCCCGGACGCTCCTCGACCGCCACGGTGTGGTGACCCGCGGTGCGGTGCAGGCCGAGGGCGTCGCTGGCGGGTTCTCAGCGGTCTACCGCATCCTCGCCGCGTTCGAGGACAGCGGGCAGGCCCGCCGTGGCTATGTCGTCGAGGGACTGGGGGCGGCTCAGTTCGCCATGGACGGTGCCGTGGACCGGCTCAGGGCAGCCTCCACAGCTCGCGACCGTGCGGACCCCGGATCCGCTCCCCGCGCGCTGGTCCTCGCGGCAGCTGATCCTGCCAACGCGTACGGGGCCGCCCTGCCCTGGCCCGAGTCGCCGGACGGAGCGGGACACAAGCCGGGACGTAAGGCGGGCGCGCTGGTGGTCCTCGTGGACGGCGAGCTGACGCTCTACATGGAGCGCGGCGGCAAATCCCTTCTCGCCTGGCCCACCGATTCCGCCGACCCGGCACTCCGCGCCGCAGCGGAGGCGCTCGCGTCGGCGGCGAGAGCGGGGACGCTCGGCACGGTCACGGTGGAGCGCACCAACGGCGCATCCTCCCTCACCTCCCCACTGGGCCGCACCCTGGAGGCCGCCGGCTTCCTCGCCACGCCGCGAGGTCTGCGGCTGCGCGCCTGAGGACGACAGCGGGCTGAGGACAGCAGCGGGCTGAGGACAGCAGGGCCTGAGGACCGCAGGGCCTGAGGACCGCAGCGGTGCGGCCGAGCGACCATGCGCAGCCATGTCCGCGCATCATGGATGCATGCCCGAAGGTGACACCGTCCTGCAGACCGCCCGGCGTCTCGACGCGGCACTCGCCGGTCAGGTGCTGACGGTCTCCGACCTGCGGGTCCCACGGTTCGCCACAGCCGACCTGACCGGCCGCACGGTGCTGGACGTCACGGCACGCGGCAAGCATCTGCTCGCCCGGTTTCAGGGCGGTCTCACCCTCCACAGCCATCTGCGTATGGACGGTGCCTGGCGCGTGTACGACCACGGGGAGCGCTGGCAGGGCGGCCCCGTCCATCAGATCCGCGCTGTCCTCGCCACCGCGGAGCACACCGCCGTCGGCTACCGCCTGCCCGTCCTCGAACTGCTCCGTACCGAGGAAGAGGAGCAGGTCGTCGGCCATCTCGGCCCCGATCTGCTGGGGCCGGACTGGGATCCGGACATCGCTCTGCGAAATCTGCTCGCCGACCCCGGGCGGCGTGTCGGGGACGCGCTCCTGGACCAGCGCAATCTGGCCGGTATCGGCAATGTCTACATGTGTGAGCTCTGCTTCATGGCCCGTGCGACGCCATGGCTTCCGATGGGCGAACTGCCCCTGCCCATCGCCACCCGTCTGGTCGGCACCGCCAAACAGCTCCTGGAGGCCAATCGTGACCGGCCGATGCGGACCACGACCAGGGCGACCCCGGCCATGTCCCGCAGCCGTACACGGGAGCGTCTCTTCGTCTACGGACGGGCCGGCCGCCCTTGCCTGCGCTGCCGTACCCCCGTCCGTCTGGCGGACCGCGACGACCGTCCCGCCTACTGGTGCCCGCACTGCCAGTCCGGGCCTACCCGCTGAGAGCGACCGAATCCGCCTGTCGAGGCGGCACAGCCTAGGAGGCTATGTCCGTCCGGGCCGCCCCGGCCTCATCGGCACCCGACTCCGGCCGCACCGCGGAGGCCACATGTACGGGCAGGAGGCTCAGCCCCCATCCGCCGGCCGCCACCGCGCCCTCGACCAGCCCGGCGTGTTCCGGCTCCAGAAGCAGCCGCAGTACGGCCCACCACCACAGGCCACCGATGACGAGCGCCAAGACCCCTAGCCGTACCATGGCTGCCTCCTCCGGCCGACGCTAGTACGGCACGATCTCCGGGCGGGAGGGCGCACCGGTGCAGCTGTGCAATACCGGCGTGCGCGGTGTGAGCGGGGATGACACTGCGCGCTCCCCCTCGGACCAACCGCCGGGAGAGGAAAACACGGCCCTCACCCGCAGTTTCCCCCGGCTCCGCGCCCACTGCATCCCGCGGCCCCACCTGCCCGCGCCTCGGGCCTGGCACGGCCCCGGACAATGCAGACATGCCGGTGCCCCCGGGATTCACCGAATCCGCGGGGGCACACCGGGTTATGCGATGTCCCTACCTGTCGTCGTCGGTGAGGGAATCCTTCACGCCCTTGGCGCTGTCCCCCGTCGCACCCAAGGCGCCCTCCGCCTTGGCCTTGGCTTGGTCGGACTTGCCTTCGGCCTCCTTGCGGCGGTCTCCGGTCACCTTGCCGGTCGCTTCCTTGGCCTTGCCCTTGAGCTTGTCCATAGCCTTCTTGTCCGCCACGGCGACACCTTCCTCGAGTTCGTTCTCAGGCACTCTCCGCCTGGAACATCCACGCGTGCTTCTCAAGATCAGCAGTGAGCGTGATCAGGATGTCCTGGCTGATGGGGTCCGGTTCGTCGGTCGCCTCGATCCGCTCCCGCATGCGGTCGACGACCACCCGGAGGGCGTCGACGAGCACCCGTACCGCGTCCACGTCCTTGATCCAGCCGTCAGGGACTGCATCGATGGCAGTGGTCTTCGCGAGCGTCCGGGACCGGCCGTCCGGGTTGACGCCGACCGCGGAAGCCCTCTCCGCCACCGTGTCCGAGTGCTGCCGCGCCGTGTCCACGACCTCGTCGAGCTGAAGGTGCACGGAGCGGAAGCGCGGGCCGACCACATTCCAGTGGACCTGCTTGGCCACCAGGGAGAGGTCGACCAGGTCGACCAGCGCGCCTTGCAGCGCGTCGCCCACGACCTTGCGATCACCATCGGACAAGGCGCTCTTCACGACAGACATGCACTTCTCCGTTCAGATAGCTGTTCGGCCTACCATCTGTCCACCATGTCACATGTAGGGCAAAACGGTCATTCGAGTGGCTGTTCCGAAGGCTCGCTCCGAGAACCGCCACACGGCCTCACACCGCGCCTGCCCCACGAACGGCCCCGCACGCACCGCGCCACACACGAAAGCCCCGGTCGGCCACTGAGGGCCGACCGGGGCTCCGTTCCACACGAAACGCGCGGTCAGGCGGCGACGACGTCCACCGCTTCTGCGGGCGCCTTGATGGTCACCCGTCCCGTCGGTACGCCGGCGACCGACGTAACAGAAACGGAATTGAGCATCGGGCGTACCGGCACAGGCACCGCATCACTGGCTGCTGCCGACTCGGCCAGTTCAGCCAACGACAATTCATCGCTCACTTCACGCATGAGCTCGGACATCCGTACGTCCAGCGCGTCGCAAATGGCGGAGAGCAGTTCGGAGGATGCCTCCTTCTGCCCCCGCTCCACCTCGGAGAGATAGCCGAGCGAGACTCGGGCGGACGAGGAGACTTCGCGCAGTGTACGGCCTTGGCGCTGGCGCTGCCGACGCAGCACGTCACCAAGCAGGCGACGGAGCAGAATCATCGGTGGCTCCCTCCTCGGACCGCGTAGCCGCATCCTTCACGCCCCACCGTACCGCCTTGCGCTGCGGCCGTGCGGGGAGCGATGTCGTGTTCACTCAGGGCTGCAAACATCAATTCCCCCCGTTCTGTTCCGTATCCTGTGCCCTCATATTTTCGCCGAGTTCGCCGGAGAGCAGCTCGAGCAGGCTCCGTACACTCTCTTTACGGATGTCCGCCCGCCCACCGTTCAACCGCAGCTCGGCCACTTTCCGTACGCCACGCGGCCCGGAAACGGCTATGAAGACGGTTCCGACAGCCTTGCCGTCCTGCGGCTTCGGGCCCGCGACCCCGGTGGTCGAGACGCCCCAGTCCGCACCGAGGACCCGGCGCGCGCCGACAGCCATCGCGTGGGCGACCTCCGGGTCCACCGCTCCGCGCTCGGACAGCAGCGTGCCGGCGACGCCCAGCACATCCCGCTTCAGGGGCGTGGCATACGCCGTGACGGACCCACGGAAGCACCGCGAGGCGCCCGGCACGGCGGTCAGCTCAGCCGCCACCAGACCGCCCGTGAGGGATTCGGCGACGCCGAGCGTCTCCCCGCGCTCCTGAAGCTGTCGCAGCACCTGGGCCGCCACGGACGTCACCGCTCCGCCTCAGCAGCGCCCCGGCTGCCCGCCACGCGCTCCCCTGCAGGTTCCCCGAGGGGCTCCACCGCGCCTTCGGCCGCCCCGCTCGCTTCGTCCGTGACATACCGCCCGGCGGCGTCCACCCCGTCCGCTGCCGCCGCCACCGCTGCCAGGGCCGCGGCCCGTTCGGCTGCGAGCCCGCGGCGGCGCAACACGACGGCCTGGCGCACGTAGTCGAGACCGGTGACGACCGTCAGTACGACGGCGGCCATCATCACCCAGAAGCGCAGGGTCGCCAGGGGGCCCGTCAGCGCCAGGACATACATGCCTACAGCGATGCCCTGGGCCAGGGTCTTCATTTTCCCGCCGCGGCTGGCCGGCATCACCGAATGCCGAATGACCCAGAAACGCATGAGCGTGATGCCGAGCTCACGGAACAGGATAACTCCGGTGATCCACCACGGGAGGTCGCCCAGCGAGGACAGAGAGATCAGTGCCGCGCCCATGATCGCCTTGTCCGCGATCGGGTCGGCGATCTTCCCGAAATCGGTGACCAGGTTGTACGTGCGCGCCAGATGGCCGTCGAATACATCAGTGATCATCGCGACGGCGAAGGCCGCCCAGGCGAACGCCCGCCAGACAGGGTCGTGGCCACCGTCGTGCAACAGGAGCACGACGAAACCCGGGACGAGCAGCAGCCGCACCATCGTGAGGATGTTCGCGATGTTCCACAACCCGGCCTGATCGACAGCCGCCGCACCCAGCTTGCCGCCGCGGGGCGCCGGCGTCGCGCCGGAGCCGCCTGCCGCGGATGCCGGGGCTCCCGTCATCTGGCCGCCTCCACAGGCTCGTGGTGTTCGGCCACGAGGTCCACTCCCTCGGTGCCCACTGCCTTCGCTTCGACCATACGGCCCGGCACGAGACCTTCGCGTGCGGTGAAGATGACCTGGCCGTCCGTTTCCGGCGCCTGATGGGCGGCTCGGCCCACTGCCACGGGCCCGTCCTCCTCGGACTCCACGGACTCGACGAGAACCTGCAGCGTTTCACCGACCCGCTCCTCGGCACGCTGCGAGGTCAGCTCCTCGGCGAGCTGCGAGATGTGCGCGAGGCGCTCCGCGATGACGTCGGCGTCCAGCTTGTTCTCGTAGCCGACCGCCTCGGTGCCCTCCTCGTCGGAGTAGCCGAAGACCCCGATGGCGTCCAGGCGCGCGCCGGTGAGGAAGCGTTCCAGCTCGGCGAGGTCGGCCTCGGTCTCACCGGGGAAACCCACGATGAAGTTCGACCGCGCACCGGCCTGTGGCGCCCTCGTCCGAATGGTGTCGAGAAGTTCGAGGAAGCGGTCCGTGTCGCCGAACCGCCGCATCGCGCGGAGGACCCCGGGGGCGGAGTGCTGGAACGAGAGGTCGAAGTAGGGGGCGACCTTGGGCGTAGAGGTGAGTACGTCGATCAGCCCCGGCCGCATCTCGGCGGGCTGCAGGTAGCTGACGCGGATCCGCTCGATGCCTTCGACGTCGGCGAGCTCGGGCAGCAGCGTCTCCAGAAGCCTGATGTCCCCGAGGTCCTTGCCGTACGAGGTGTTGTTCTCGGAGACGAGCATGACCTCCTTGACTCCCTGCTCGGCGAGCCAGCGGGTCTCTCCGAGTACATCGGAGGGGCGTCGCGAGATGAACGAGCCGCGGAAGGACGGGATGGCGCAGAACGAGCAGCGCCGGTCACAGCCCGAGGCCAGCTTCACCGAGGCGACCGGGCTGGTCCCCAGCCTGCGGCGGAGCGGCGCTCGCGGCCCGGAGACCGGCGCGACACCTTCCGGCAGGTCTTCGGGCGCCGGCACGATCTCCTGGGAGTGCCCCGGCAGCGCGACGGCGGCGTCCTGCCGCTCGGCCGGACTGATCGGCAGCAGCTTGCGCCGGTCGCGCGGGGTGTGGGAGGCGTGGATGCCGCCGTTGAGGATGGTCTGCAGGCGGTCGGAGATGTCGGCGTAGTCATCGAATCCGAGGACTCCGTCCGCTTCCGGAAGCGCCTCGGCAAGGTCCTTGCCGTAGCGCTCGGCCATGCAGCCGACGGCCACGACGGCCTGGGTTCTGCCGTGATCCTTCAGATCGTTGGCTTCGAGCAGGGCGTCGACGGAGTCCTTCTTGGCGGCCTCGACGAACCCACAGGTGTTGACGACGGCGACATCCGCGTCCGTGGCGTTCTCGACGAGCTCCCAGCCGTCCGCTGCCAAGCGGCCTGCAAGCTCCTCCGAGTCCACCTCGTTACGGGCGCAGCCGAGAGTGACAAGGGCGACGGTACGGCGTTCGGGCATGAGCTCAAGACTACTTTGTCCCGGCACTCGCCCTGCCGTGCAGGGTTCACTGCTACAGGGAGTGACAGAACAGTCGGTGAATCGGAGGGATCGCGAGCAACGCAGACGGTGAGTGCCCGGCAGGACTGCCGGGCACTCACCGTCGGGAAAAGCACGGGTGGGAGATCAGCCGACCTCTGGGTCGCCCTTGGTGTACGAAAGCCTTTCGACCTGACCGGATTCGAACTGGTCGTCGACCTTCCTGCCGTTCACGAAGAGATCGATCGCTCCGGCATCACCGAGGACGAGGTCGACCCGCTCCGTGTCCTGGAAGATCTTGGAGTCTCCCTGGGCCAGCAGTCCGTCGAAGAGCAGCCGTCCGTTGTGATCCTTGGCGGAGATCCAGCTCTTGCCCTCGGTGGCGCTGAGCCTCACCGTCACCTTGTCCCGCGGAGCTGCGGCGATAGCACTTTCGGAGGGAACGGGCTTGGGGTCGGCGGGCTTGGTCGTAGTGGGTTTGGGCGTGATCTTGTCGGATGTCGAGCCTTCGGCGACCTGCGCCGAGCCCGAACCCTCGCCCTCGCCGCTGAAGAGCGTGAAGCCGACGAAGCCGACCACAGCGACGATCGCGGCGACCATGGCCGCGGTCCAGTTGGGCCGACGGGGTTCGGAACGGATCCGCTCCGCCTCGAACAGCGGCGCCGCAGGCGTGGGTGCGGGACGGCCACCGTGCTCTGCGTCGAACTCCGCGATCAGAGGATCGGGGTCGAGCCGTACGGCGCGGGCAAGCATACGGATATGGCCGCGGGCGTACACGTCGCCGCCGCAGCGGGAGAAGTCGTCCTCCTCGATCGCGTGCACGATGGGAATGCGCACCCGGGTGGAGCTGCTGACTTCCTCGGCCGTCAGACCTGCGGCGATACGAGCCTGATGAAGCACGCGACCGATCGAAGGCCGGTCGTCTTCGGGGGAGTTGCCGATGGACACGGGGGCGCCTTTCGAGCGTGAGCCACCTGCTGGATGTTCAGTCTAGGGGTGGTACGAAAGGGTGGGGCAACCGGGAGCGACGACTTTGTACGCCATCAGGTTCGCCGGACAGCCCCTCGGGCAGGGCAGAGGACGGAGCACAAGACAGATCATCCCGCTGCTCCTTCCTCCAACTTGACGTACGGCCGGGCGAAACGGTTGCCCGCAAAACACTTACGGAGCGGTTTCCCCACGGATGACGGCCAACACACCGTCGAGTTCGTCCGGTTTCACCATGACATCGCGCGCCTTGGAACCTTCGCTGGGACCCACGATGTTGCGCGACTCCATAAGGTCCATCAGCCGACCGGCCTTAGCGAAGCCGACCCGCAGCTTGCGCTGGAGCATCGATGTCGAGCCGAACTGGGTGGACACGACCAGTTCGGCCGCCTGGCAGAGCAGATCGAGGTCGTCGCCGATGTCCTCGTCGATCTCCTTCTTCTGCTTCGTGCCGACCACCACGTCTTCGCGGAAAACCGGCGCCATCTGATCCTTGCAGTGCTGGACGACAGCCGCGACCTCGGCCTCGGTGACGAAGGCCCCCTGCATGCGGGTCGGCTTGTTCGCTCCCATCGGCAGGAACAGGCCGTCGCCCTTCCCGATGAGCTTCTCGGCCCCCGGCTGATCGAGGATGACCCGGCTGTCGGCGAGCGACGAGGTCGCGAAGGCGAGCCGGGAGGGCACATTGGCCTTGATCAGACCGGTCACGACGTCGACCGAGGGGCGCTGTGTGGCCAGCACCAGATGGATGCCGGCGGCGCGAGCCAGCTGGGTGATCCGGACGATGGAGTCCTCGACGTCGCGCGGGGCCACCATCATGAGGTCCGCCAGCTCGTCGACGATGACCAGCAGGTACGGGTAAGGAGACAGCTCCCGCTCGCTCCCCTCCGGTGCCTTGGCCTTGCCGGTGCGTACCGCCTGATTGAAGTCGTCGATGTGCCGGAAACCATAGGCCGCGAGGTCGTCGTAGCGGAGATCCATCTCCCGCACGACCCACTGAAGTGCCTCGGCGGCCTTCTTCGGGTTGGTGATGATGGGCGTGATGAGGTGCGGAATGCCCTCGTAGGCGGTGAGCTCGACCCGCTTCGGGTCGACGAGCACCATCCGCACGTCCTCCGGCGTAGCCCGCACCATGACCGAGGTGATCAGACAGTTGATGCAGGAGGACTTACCCGAACCGGTCGCACCGGCGACCAGGACGTGCGGCATGTTCGCCAGATTGGCCATCTCGTAGCCGCCCTCGACGTTCTTGCCGAGCGCGACCAGCATGGGGTGGTCGTCCTCGGCCGCGTCCGCGAGGCGGAGGACGTCGCCGAGGTTGACCATCTCCCGGTCGGAGTTGGGGATTTCGATACCGACTGCGGACTTGCCGGGGATCGGCGAGATGATCCGGACGTCCGGACTAGCGACGGCGTAAGCGATGTTCTTGGTGAGGGCGGTAATCCGCTCGACCTTGACGGCGGGGCCGAGTTCCACCTCGTACCGGGTAACGGTCGGGCCGCGGGTGAAGCCGGTGACGGACGCGTCGACCTTGAACTCGCTGAAGACGTTGGTCAGTGAGGCGACGACCGCGTCGTTGGCGGCGCTGCGCGTCTTGCCGGGACCACCACGTTCCAGCAGGTCCAGCGAGGGCAGCGAGTAGGTGATGTCGCCGGAGAGCTGGAGCTGTTCGGCACGGGCGGGCAGGGCTTCGGACCGCTCGGGGGCAGGTTTCGTCAGATCGGGAACTCCGCCTGTGGACGAGGCGCCCTTTCCCTCACCCTTGTCACCGGACTGAGCCTTCTCGGCCGACCGCGCACCGGGAACCGGGGTTCCGGCCCGCTCCCGGCCCCGGTCCGTGGAGACGCCCTGGGTCAGATCGGCGACGACCGGCGACGGGGGCATCCCGTTGAGCACCGCCCCGTCGAGCGCTGCTGCGGCGGCGGCCGCGACGTCGACGGCGTCCATGGTGCGGTTCATCGCGGGCTGGGCCGACGGCCTGCGGGGCCTGCGCCGCTTGGCCGGCGCCTCGCCCTCGGCGTGATCCGGGTCGTACACGCCGTCCGAATCCGCACCCCGGACCGAGGAGCGCCGCGAGTGCCCGGGCAGCGCCTCGCGCCACTGTTCGTCGTACCGCTCGTCGTCGCTCCCGTCCTC
This sequence comes from Streptomyces sp. NPDC002911, assembly GCF_053591835.1. Taxonomy (NCBI): domain Bacteria; kingdom Bacillati; phylum Actinomycetota; class Actinomycetes; order Kitasatosporales; family Streptomycetaceae; genus Streptomyces; species Streptomyces sp. NPDC002911. The sequence continues at coordinate 104,882 of NZ_JBSFUO010000019.1, forward strand.
CTCGCCCGGTACGTACACCGGGTCGGCGATGCCGAGCCTGACACCGAGCTGCCGCAGCCGCCGGGGGATGGCGTTGACCGGCGTGGCGGTGACGACCAGAAGCCCGAAGACCGTCAGCAGGAGAAGCAGCGGTACGGCGAGGACCTCGCCCATCATGAAGACGAGGGGCTGGGAAGCGCCCCATCCGATCAGTCCGCCCGCGTCCTGCAAGGCCCCGGTGCCGTCCTCGCGGCCGGGTGATCCGCAAGCGATGTGGACCTGGCCGAGCACACCGATGACGAGGGCGGAGAGTCCGATGACGATACGGCCGTTGGCCTCGGGCTTCTCCGGATAGAGGATCAGCCGCACGGCGACGGCGCCCAGCAGTATCGGCACCACCAGATCGAGCCGGCCGAACGCCCCGGTCACGAGCATCTCGACGAGATCGCCCACGGGACCCTGCAGATGCGACCAGGTGCCCGCCGCCACGACCAGCGCGAGGCCCAGGAGCAGAAGGGCGATTCCGTCCTTGCGGTGTGCCGGGTCAAGCCCCTTGGCGCCGCGCCCTATGGAGCGGAACACCGCCCCGACGCCGTGCGCGGTTCCCAGCCACAGCGCACGGACGAGCCTGTACACGCCCCCCGTGGGGGAGGGCGCGGGCTTGGGCGCCGCTTTCTTCGCCGCAGCCTTCCTGGCGGGCGCCCTTCTCGCGGACGCTGCCTTCTTCGAAGCCGCCTTCTTGGCGGGCGCGGCTTTCTTCGCCGGTCCCCCGGTGCGACCGGCACCCTTCGCGGTGCCCGCCGTGCCCAGGGAACCCTTGCCGGACGTACGTGAGGCCATGCGACTGAGGTTACCGGTGTCGACGCCGGTGGACACGTGTACCTACGGCCTCACCCGTCCGTGTCGCCCTTGCACAGGCGTGGAACTGACGCGCCCTCAGCGCGGCAGCTCAGGGCTGCGAAGGCAGGGTGACCGCAGAACCGCCCGCCCCGGGCTCCAACGCGTCGAGCGCACGGCGCAGTCCGGTGAGCTTGCGCTCGAGATGGGCTGCGGTGGCCACGGCGGCCGCGTCCGCCGATTCGTCGTCCAGCTGCTTGGAGAGAGCCTCCGCCTGCTCCTCCACCGCGGCGAGCCGTGCCGAGAGCTCGGCGAGCAGACCGGCCGGCTCCTTCTCGTCGGCGCCCCGGTGGGTGCCGCCCTCGAGCTGGAGCCTCAGCAGCGCCGCCTGTTCGCGCAGCTGGCAGTTCTTCATGTACAGCTCGACGAAGACCGAGACCTTGGCACGCAGCACCCAGGGGTCGAAAGGCTTCGAGATGTAGTCCACCGCACCCGCCGCATAACCCCGGAAGGTGTGATGCGGACCGTGGTTGATCGCGGTCAGGAAGATGATCGGGATGTCCCGGGTCCGCTCCCGCCGCTTGATGTGCGCGGCCGTCTCGAATCCGTCCATGCCGGGCATCTGTACGTCCAGCAGAATGACCGCGAAATCGTCCGTGAGCAGCGCTTTGAGCGCTTCCTCCCCTGACGATGCCCGTACCAGTGTCTGATCGAGCGCAGAGAGGATGGCCTCCAGCGCCAGCAGATTCTCCGGCCGGTCATCGACCAGGAGGATCTTGGCCTTCTGCACCATGGCCCGTCCTCCTCGCCCCGGAATCGCACCGGGTGCCGCCCCAGGGGACGACTCCCTTACGCCGTCCGTCCTTGTGCCGGTCATGGTAGCCGCACCCCGCCTGTCACCACACCCTGTCACCGCGATGTCACTGTGCACATAGCGAAAACGCGGTCGAAGCTCAGAAGGTTCCCCGGATCTCGCCCACTCACACCCTGCCGGACACAACGGGCCGATGGATCCCCGTGAGTCACTCCCCGCCCGGTCACTCTCCGCGCATCCAGTTCTCCATAACCGACAGCAGATGATCGGAATCGACCGGCTTGGTCACGTAGTCGGAGGCTCCGCAGTCGATCGCCTTCTCGCGGTCGCCCTTCATGGCCTTGGCTGTCAGCGCGACGATCGGCAGCCCTGCGAACTGCGGCATCCGCCGGATCGCCGTCGTCGTCGCGTAGCCATCCATCTCGGGCATCATGATGTCCATCAGAACGATCGTCACATCGTCGTGCTGCTCCAGGACTTCGATGCCCTCGCGTCCGTTCTCCGCGTAGAGCACCGACAAGCCGTGCTGCTCGAGCACGCTGGTGAGAGCGAAGACATTGCGGATGTCGTCGTCGACGATCAGTACCTTCTCTCCGTGGAAACGGAACGTCCGGCGAGGTGTCGGCGCCTCCTGCGCGCTCTGCACCCACTCCTCCGGCGCCGCGCTCTCCTCCACGGACCTGCCGTTCGCCAGGGCGGGGCGCTGCGCCGCTCCCCCCAGGGCCTTGCGCCGGCGACGGAACACCCCGGCGGAGTTCGCAGGGTCGCCCAGGGGCTGCTCGACCCCGTGGCCATGCGGCGCCTCCAGGTGCAGGGCACCCCCGGCGGAACTCGCGTGGATCTCGATGGGACCGGGCCCCATCTGCGGATAGCCCTGCGGAGGCAGCTCGCTCGGGTGCAGGGGCAGGTACAGAGTGAAGGTCGACCCACGCCCCGGTTCGCTGGCCGCGTGGATCTCGCCGCCCAGCAGACGGGCGATCTCCCGACTGATGGAGAGGCCGAGGCCGGTCCCCCCGTACTTGCGGCTGGTCGTGCCGTCCGCCTGCTTGAACGCCTCGAAGATCACCAGCATCTTGCTCGACGCGATGCCGATTCCGGTGTCGGTGACCGAGAAGGCGATCAGGTCGCCGTCGGCGTCGCGCAGCGAACCGGCCTCCAGCAGGTGCTCCCGGATGGCGTTCGGCACATCGGCGCCGGCCGGCCGGATAACCAACTCCACGGCACCGCTGTCGGTGAACTTCACCGCGTTGGACAGGAGGTTGCGCAGCACCTGCAGCAGCCGCTGCTCATCCGTGTGCAGCGTGGCGGGCAACTCCGGAGACACCCGTACGGAGAAGTCGAGCCCCTTCTCCGCGGTGAGCGGGCGGAACGTCGCCTCCACGTAGTCGACCAGCTGCACCAGGGCGATCCGAGTCGGACTGACGTCCATCTTGCCCGCCTCGACCTTGGACAGGTCGAGGATGTCGTTGATCAGCTGGAGCAGGTCGGAACCCGCCCCGTGGATCGTCTCGGCGAACTCCACCTGCTTCGGCGAGAGATTGCCCTCGGCGTTGTCCGCGAGCAGTTTGGCCAGAATGAGCAGCGAGTTGAGCGGCGTACGCAGCTCGTGCGACATATTGGCCAAGAACTCGGACTTGTAACGCATCGAGACGGCGAGCTGCTCGGCTCGCTCCTCCAGGACCTGCCGTGCCTCCTCGATCTCGGTGTTCTTCACCTCGATGTCGCGGTTCTGCTGAGCCAGCAGTTCCGCCTTCTCCTCCAGCTCGGCGTTGGACGCCTGTAGCGCCTTCTGCCGGTTCTCGAGCTCCTGCGAACGGTCGCGCAGCTGTTCGGTGAGCTCCTGGGACTGTTCGAGGAGTTTCTCGGTCTTCGTGTTGACGCTGATGGTGTTGACGCTCGTGGCGATCATCTCGGCGAGCTGGTTGAGGAAGTCCCGCTGAATGTGTGTGAACGGCTGGAACGATGCCAGTTCGATGACACCGAGCACCTTCCCCTCGAAGAGCACCGGAAGCACGATCACGTGCGCGGGCGGGGCCTCTCCGAGCCCTGAGGAGATTTTCAGATAGCCCGGCGGCACGTTGTCCACCTGGATCGTCCGCTTCTCCTCGGCCGCCGTGCCGATGAGCGTCTCACCGGGCCGGAAGGAGGTCGGCATGGAGCCCGCCGAGTAACCGTAACTGCCGCGCATGCGCAGCTCGTACGAGTTCTCGCTGCCGGCGTCCGACCCGACCTCGTCCCCGTCGCCGGTGGTCATGGCCAGGAAGAACGCACCGTGCTGGGCGGAGACGACCGGCGTCAGCTCGCTCATGATCAGCGAGGCGACGTCGTCCAGATCACGGCGGCCCTGCATCAGACCGGAGATCCGGGCGAGGTTGCCCTTGAGCCAGTCCTGCTCCTTGTTGGCCAGCGTGGTGTCGCGCAGATTGGCGATCATCGTATTGATGTTGTCCTGCAGCACCTGGATCTCGCCGGCCGCGTCGACATCGATCTTGAGGTTGAGATCGCCCCGGGTCACCGCGGTGGCGACGGCCGCGATCGCGCGCACCTGGCGGGTCAGGTTCCCCGCCATCTCGTTCACCGACTCGGTGAGGTCGCGCCAGGTTCCGTCGACGTCGCGGACCCGGGCCTGACCGCCGAGCTGCCCTTCGGTGCCCACCTCACGGGCCACCCGGGTCACCTGCTCGGCGAACGAGGAGAGCTGGTCGACCATCGTGTTGATGGTGTTCTTCAGCTCCTGAATCTCACCGCGCGCATCGATGTCGATCTTCTTGGTGAGATCACCCTTGGCGATGGCCGTCGTGACCGTGGCGATCTGGCGCACTTGCCCGGTCAGGTTCGACGCCATCGAGTTCACCGACTCGGTGAGGTCCTTCCAAGTGCCCGAGACACCCGGGACACGTGCCTGGCCGCCCAGCTCCCCCTCGGTGCCCACCTCGCGCGCCACCCGGGTCACCTCGTCGGCGAACGAGGACAACGTCGTCACCATCGTGTTGACGGTGTCGGCGAGTTCGGCGACCTCGCCGCGCGCCTCGACCGTCACCTTCTTCGTGAGGTCTCCGTTGGCGACCGCGGAGGAGACCCTGGAGATGTTGCGCACCTGGCTGGTCAGGTTGTTGGCCATCAGGTTGACGTTGTCGCTGAGGTCCTTCCAGATTCCCGTAGCACCGCGCACCCGGGCCTGCCCGCCGAGGATCCCCTCGGTACCCACCTCACGGGCGACCCTCGTCACCTCGTCGGCGAAGTTGAGCAGCTGGTCGACCATCGTGTTGACCGTCGTCACCAGTTCGAGGATCTCGCCCTTGGCGTCGACGGTGATCTTCTTGGAGAGATCACCCTTGGCGACCGCTGTGGTCACCTCGGCGATGTTGCGCACCTGGAGGGTCAGGTTGTTCGCCATGCCGTTGACGGACTGGGTGAGGTCCTTCCACGTACCGGAGACGCCCTGCACCTCCGCCTGCCCGCCGAGGATGCCCTCCGTGCCCACCTCGCGGGCGACACGGGTCACCTGCTCCGCGAAGTTGGAGAGCTGGTCGACCATGGTGTTGAGGGTGTTCTTCAGCTCCAGGATCTCGCCCCGGGCGTCCACGTCGATCTTCTGCGACAGGTCACCCCGCGCAACCGCCGTGGCGACCTGCGCGATGTTACGGACCTGGGCGGTGAGGTTCCCCGCCATGCCGTTCACCGAGTCGGTCAGATCGCGCCAGACGCCTGCCACCCCCGGGACCTGAGCCTGACCGCCGAGACGGCCGTCCGTGCCCACCTCGCGGGCCACCCGTGTCACCTGGTCGGCGAAAGCGGAGAGCTGGTCGACCATCGTGTTGATGGTGTTCTTCAGCTCCAGGATCTCGCCCCGGGCATCCACATCGATCTTCTGCGACAGGTCACCCCGCGCAACCGCGGTGGTCACCTGGGCGATCTGGCGCACCTGGGAGGTCAGGTTGCCGGCCATGAAGTTGACGGAGTCGGTGAGCTCCTTCCACGTGCCGGAGACACCGTCGACGCGGGCCTGACCGCCCAGACGGCCCTCCGTGCCCACATCCCGGGCCATCCGCGTCACCTGGTCGGCGAAGTTGGACAGTTGAGCCACCATCGTGTTGACGGTGTTCTTCAGCTCCAGCATCTCGCCGGCCACATCGACGGTGACCTTCTGCGACAGATCACCGTTGGCGACGGCCGTCGTCACCTGCGCGATGTCACGCACCTGGCCCGTGAGGTTACGGAACGCGGTGTTCACCGAATCGGTGAGGTCCTTCCACGTCCCCGCCGCCCCCGGTACCTCGGCCTGACCGCCGAGCCGGCCCTCGACACCGACCTCCCGGGCGACCCGGGTCACCTCCGAACCGAAGGCCTGGAGCTGGTCCACCATCGTGTTGACGGTGTTCTTCAGCTCCAGCATCTCGCCGGCGACATCGACGGTGACCTTCTGCGTCATGTCACCACTGGCCACCGCGGTGGTCACCTGCGCGATGTCACGCACCTGCGTCGTCAGGTTCCGGAAGACCGTGTTCACCGAATCGGTGAGGTCCTTCCAGGTCCCCGCGGCACCCGGCACCTGGGCCTGGCCTCCGAGCAGACCCTCACCGCCGACCTCGCTCGCCACGCGCGTCACCTCGTCGGCGAAGGTACGCAGCGTCTCTGTCATCTGGTTGATCGTCTCGGCGAGCTGGGCGACCTCGCCGCGGGCGCTCACCGTGACCTTCTGGGACAGGTCGCCGTTGGCGACGGCCGTCGTCACCTCGGCGATGCCGCGTACCTGGGACGTGAGGTTCCCGGCCATCGTGTTGACGGAGTCGGTGAGGTCCTTCCAGACTCCGGCCACCCCCGGCACGGTCGCCTGCCCACCCAGTTCACCCTCGGTGCCCACCTCACGGGCGACCCGGGTCACCTCCGAGGAGAACGACGACAGCTGGTCCACCATCGTGTTGACGGTGTTCTTCAGCTGGAGCATCTCACCGGCCACATGGACGGTGACCTTCCGCGACAGGTCTCCCTTGGCCACGGCCGTCGTGACCAGGGCGATGTCGCGCACCTGTGCGGTGAGCCGGTAGGCCATGGTGTTCACGGAGTCCGTGAGGTCCTTCCACGACCCCGACATGCCGCGCACCTGGGCCTGACCGCCCAGCTTGCCCTCGGTACCCACCTCCACCGCGACCCGCGTCACCTGCTCGGTGAACGCGGACAGCTGGTCGACCAGGTTGTTGACGGTGCGGGCAACCTTCAGGAACTCCCCGCGCAGAGGGCGAACGGTCTCGTCCGCCGCGTGCGTACGCAGTTCCATCCGTTGTTCGAGGTCACCGTCGGCGACGGCGGAGAGCACGCGTCCGACTTCGGACACTGGTCGCGCCAGGTCGTCGACGAGCTCGTTGGAGGCATCGATCGCGGCCGCCCAGGAGCCCTCGCACGCGCCGGTCTCCAAGCGCTCGGTGAGTTTCCCTTCGCGCCCGACCACACGCCGTACACGAGCGAGCTCGCCCGTCAGATGCAGATTGCGGTCGGCCACCTCGTTGAAGACCGCGGCGATCTCCGTGAGTACGCCGTCGCCGGAGACGGTGAGCCGCCTGCGGAAGTTCCCGTCACGCATCGCCACGAGGGCCGCGAGCAGTCTGTTCAGAGCTGCCGCGTCCACATCGATGGTCCCATTGCGCTGCTTTTTCACGGACTGCCCGCCTTTTGTGCGCGTTCCTGAACCCCGCGCCGCCACGCCAGACTCCACCGTGTCCCTCCCGCAGGGGTTGACCGTATCGCTCGGGCCGTAATCGGAAGCTTGCCCACTTCCACTTTGGCTCACCGCCACAGCACACCGTCAACGGGTAACTATGCGGTCGTCAAATCGTTGAAACGTACCAGGCCGGAGCGGGAGGGCGGGGAAGGTCTCATGGTTGTCCCATTTCCCTCACCGGGGCCCCCTAGTTGTGCGCCGGGCGCACAACCGCCGCCTGCCCTGCGTACTCAAGTCCGCCCTCGTGTACCCGGGAGACCCGGCGAGCGTCTAGCCTGGCAGACGAATCGAAGCGGCGATATACGGGCACAGGACTCTGGGAAGCGACGAGACACCAAATGGGGAGTGCTGTGATCACCGCGCGCGCGGCTGCCACCTTCGATCCGGTCGGACGCTCGGTCGCAACCGCCCGCGCCTTCGTCCGCGACACCCTTCAGGGGTGGGGTTACACGGATGTCGTTGACGATGCCGTCGTTCTTACCAGTGAACTTGTGACCAATGCGGTCGTGCACGCGGGCACAGCCGCCGACGTGCTGTGTCTGCGCACCGAGGACGGCGTACGCGTCGAGGTCTCCGACCACTACCCGGAGCGAGAGGTCCCGCTCCAGAGTTCCGGTCTAGATTTCGGCAGCCCGGACCGTGAGGGTGGCCGTGGCCTGCTGCTCTGCGCGGCTCTCGCTTCCCGCTGGGGTGTCGAGTACACCCCGACGCACAAACATGTCTGGTTCCAGCTCGATCTTCCCGAACGCCCCGTGGGTGTCCGCTCGGCGAGCCCGGTGCTGCCCACCGCACTCCTCCCGATAGCGGAACAGCGTGTACGCGTGGCCGTCGTCCAGATCGACGGATCCGGATCCATCGCCTCGTGGAACGACGACGCCTCCTTCCTCTTCGGGTACGCCGCGGAGCAGGTCGACGGCAAGCAGCTCACCGACTTCGTGGCGTGGCCGCACACCCCGGGCACCAACACCGGCATCGCCGACGCACTGCGACTCTCCCGGTGGGAGGGCAGCTACGGCATCCGCGGCGCCGACGGCCGTGTCATCCCGGTGTACGCCTCACACCTCAGAGTCCGTGACGCCGACGGCGAACCCTCCACCGTCTGCCTCCTCGTGCGCGATTACGAACGCGCCGTGCTGCAGACGCCGATGCGGGCCCCCGTCTCCGACTCCTCGGCCGAGAACCGCAGTACGGACCCCTTCGAGATCTTCATCGGCTCCCCCGCCCCCGACGACCTCGACGGGCTGCTGCAACGCACGGTCGAGCGGGCGCGCGACATGCTGGACGCCGACGCCGCCTTCCTGCTGCTGGCCACCGATGACGAGACCGAGCTGGAGGTCCGCGCGACCACCGGCCTGCCCTCGGCCCGCCAGCGCTTCGCCCGCGTCCCTGTGGAGGCAGGAACGGGCCGCTACGGCTCCGCCCGTATGCCCGCCGTCCACGAGGACCTCACCGTCGTACCGGGCGCCGTACCGCTGCTCGGCGACACCGGCATGCGCTCGGTCGTCACGGTCCCCCTCAAGGTCGAGGGCCGCCTCACCGGCTCCCTCGGTGTCGCGGCCGAAGCGGCCGGGCGGTACTCCAACGAGGAGGCCCTGCGGCTGCAGTTCGCCGCGGACCGCATCGCTCTGGCCGTCGAGTCGGCCAGGCTCGGCGAGCTGGAGCGCCTGCGCCGCGGCTCGCTGTCCTTCCTCGTCGAGGCGTCCGATCTGCTGGCCGGCACACTGGACAGGGACCAGACGCTGGCCCTGATGGCACAGATGACCGTGCCCACGCTGGCCACCTGGTGTGCCGTCTACACCATCGCGGACCAGTCCTCGGAGCCGTATCTCTCCTACGTCCTCCATGAGGACGAGGAGCGCATCGACGGCCTGAAGGCCCTGCTCTCCTCCATCGACCCGCCGGACCCGGTCCCGGCCCCCGGCGCCCGCATCTGGCCGGCGCCCACGGAAGCCGGGCATCAGGCCGCCCTGCGCACGTCCAAGCGCACTCTGGGCAGGGACGCGCCCCTGAGCATGGGGGCCGCGGCCCGCACCGTCCTGGCCACGGCGTTTGCCGTGGGAGGTGAGACCGTGGTCCTGCCGCTCGTGGCGAGGAACCGTGTGATCGGCATGCTCACGCTCGGTAAGCCGTCCGACGAGCACTTCCGCCAGGAGATCCTGGAGTTGGCCGAGGACCTGTCCCGACGGGCGGCTCTGGCCCTCGACAACGCCCGCCTGTACTCGGAGCGCATGGCCATCAGCCAGGCGCTCCAGCGCAGTCTGCTGCCGCCCGGCCTGCCCGACGTGCCCAACGTCGAGATCGAGGTCATCTACCGTGCGGCCGGCGAGGGCAACGAGGTCGGCGGCGACTTCTACGACGTGTTCCCCATCCGCGACGGTGCCTACGGCTTCGCCATCGGCGACGTCTGCGGTACGGGGCCGGAAGCGGCAGCGGTCACGGGACTCGCCCGGCACGCCCTCCGCCTGCTCGCCCGCGAGGGGTTCGGGGGCCCTGCCGTACTGGAGCGGCTCAACGCCGCCATCCTGGACGAGGGCGCACGCAGCCGCTTCCTCACGCTGCTCTACGGGGAGTTGTGGCCCCAGGAGGACGGAAGCGCCCTCCTGAAGGTGGTCTGCGCCGGCCACCCCCTCCCCCTGCGTCTGCGCCAGGACGGCTCCGTGGAGGCGGCGGCCGAACCGCAACCACTGCTGGGGGTCATCGAGGACCTCGAGCTGTACGAGCAGGAGGTCATCCTGAAGCCCGGTGACGTCCTCCTGTGTGTGACCGACGGAGTGACCGAACGCCGCGAGGGGGCGCGCATGCTGGGCGACGACGGCCTGGCCGATGTCCTCGCCATGTGTACGGGCCTGACGGCCGGCGCGGTGGCGGGGCGCATCCTGCGGGCCGTCGAGCGCTTCGCCGCAGAGCCCGCATCCGACGACATGGCCATCCTGGCCATGCGCGTTCCGGAGCCGCACAGCTTCTGACGCATCATCCGGACATGAGAAAGGCCCCCGCCGGTGGCGGGGGCCTTTCTCGATGCTGAGCCCCAATGCGGAATCGAACCGCAGACCTTCTCCTTACCATGGAGACGCTCTACCGACTGAGCTATTGGGGCCTGCTGCCTTGCGGCAACGATCTAAAGCATACCCTGAACCAGCGGGTGCTCAGAACCACCAGTTCAAAGCTTCGCCGACGTCTTGCGACCGGCTTCGGCTTCGTCGGCCTGGTCGGCCGGCACACCCACCCGGCCGACCAGGCCGTGCCTGCATCGGATCGGAACGCAGAAAAGCCCCGTGCCACAAGGGCACGGGGCTTTCCCGGAATAATTGTTCGGCGGCGTCCTACTCTCCCACAGGGTCCCCCCTGCAGTA
>NZ_JBSFUO010000020.1:0-106868 GCF_053591835.1 Streptomyces sp. NPDC002911
CTCCTCCAATAAGCCGCGGGGGCCGTTGTGGTCCGCCGGGGGGCCCCCGGGGTGGTCGGCGCCGGCCCCGGGGGGGGGGTCGGCCCACCCCCCCCCCCCCCCGCTCCCGTTCCGCGGCGGGCGACCCGTCCCTACCGGGCGTCGTTCTCGTCGACCAGCGATCCGTGGAGGCCCCGGATGTGTTCCTCGACCAGGTCCGCCGCCCCGCCACCTCGCCCCTCGCGCACCAGCCGCAGCAGCTGAGCATGCTGGGCGTTGAGTGCGCCGGCCGTCACCGGCCAGTCGTCGGCGTCCTCCAGGGCCCGCAGGATCAGCGGGCGGACCGATTCGCGCACCGCCGAAGTGAGCGTGGAGGTGAGCGCGTTGCCCGAACTTCCGGCGATCAGCACATGGAAGCGGGTGTCGAGATCATTGAATTCCGCCACGTCCACATCCGGCTCCCCCATTCGCCGGACGAGTTCCTCCGCCGCGTCGAGGTCCTCGGCCCGGGCGTGCCGGGCGGCGGCCTCCCAGCTCGACCGCTCCAGGACGACACGCGCCTCCAGCACGTCGTGCAGGCTGTAGCTGCCGAGCGCGAAGTGCAGGCGCAGCAGACGACCCAGCGCGTCGTCCGGGTTGCGCACGATGCGCGCCCCGGAGTCCGGGCCCCGGCCGGGCTGGGCGACCAGGACGCCGATGGTCTCCAGCACCCTGAGTGCCTCGCGCAGCGCGGACCGGCTGACGCCGAGCACCGGCGCGAGCTCCCGCTCGGGCGGCAGGCGGTCGCCTGCCTTGAGCTCTCCGGCGAAGACCCGCTCCTCGATGCTCTGGAGCACGAGCTCATGGGTGCGGGACTGTCGTACGGGTTGCCACTCGACGGGCATCCGCTACTCCCTGCTCCGGGCGGTACACATGCTCCGACTATGTCACACAGGGCATGTGGTCGGACCAGAACAGAACCACCGGCGCGGGACCGAGCCCCGGGAGGCGAGGGCCCCTCAGCGGGGGCGCGGCGCGCTGCTCCGTGGCGCGCCGCGCTGCGGATCGAGGAGCTGGCCCGCCATCCCGGCCACCACGAGCCCGGCGGCGATGAGGAGGCCGTGGCCGATGACGATGCCGGACACCAGGCCGACGATTCCGACGGTGAGCCAGAGCCATGTGCCGCCGGTGCGGTTTCCGCGCGGAGCGTAGCGTCCTGGGGCACCGGTGCGTGCGGGGCCGTCACTGCCGAGCCGGTCCTCGATGCCGCGCAGCCGCTCCTCGTCATAGGACATGGTGACTCCCTTCCCGGATATGAACCCGTTGGGCCGGACTCCATCGTCCGGGCGTGCGGATGCCCGGGGCCATCGGGCCTGACACCCATCTTCGGGGGGTGCCGCCATGCAGACGGGGACCATGGCGGGCCGGGCGCGGCCTCGCGCCACCTGACCGGCGATAGTGGAGGCAGTCACCCGCCCGTGTACCCGTCCGAAGGAGGCCGTGCGGTCTTGTCCCTGTTCTGGCGCATCTTCCTGCTCAACGCCGCGGTGCTGGTCGCCGCCGGGGCTCTGCTGCTGCTCGGCCCGATCACCGTGTCCGCCCCGGTGGTGCTGACCGAGGCCCTGATCCTGGCCGGCGGCATGGCCCTGATGCTCGGCGCGAACGCGCTGCTCCTGCGGCTGGGCCTCGCGCCGCTGCAGCGGGTCACCCGGGCGATGACGACCACCGACCTGCTGAGCCCACGGCCACGCCCCGAGGTTGCCGGCGAAGGGGAGGTCGCGGCCCTGATCGAGACGTTCAACAGCATGCTCGACCGCCTGGAGGCGGAGCGCGCGACCAGCAGCGCCCGGGCTCTCTGGGCGCAGGAGGCCGAGCGCCGGCGGGTCGCGCAGGAGTTGCACGACGAGGTGGGCCAGACCCTGACCGCGGTCCTGCTGGAACTGAAGCGGGTCACCGGTCACGCCCCGGAGCCCCTGCGGGAGGAACTGGCTCAAGTGCAGGAGATCACCCGGGGGAGCCTGGACGAGATCCGCCGGATCGCGCGACGGCTGCGCCCCGGGGTGCTGGAGGAGCTGGGGCTGGTCAGCGCGCTGACGGCGCTGGCCACCGAGACACCGACGCCGAGAGGGCTGACGATCAGACGGCGGATGGGGAAGGATCTGCCCCCGCTCGGCGAGGAGGCGGAGCTCGTCATCTACCGCATCGCCCAGGAAGCGGTCACGAACACCGTCCGGCACGCCCGGGCCACCCTGCTCGAACTCTCCCTGCTCCGCAGCCCCGGCGGGGTCGAACTGCGTATCTGTGACGACGGCCGCGGCCTCGGAAACGCCCCTGAGGGCGCGGGCCAGCGCGGTATGCGCGAACGCGCCCTGCTCATCGGCGCCACACTCACTCTCGGGTCCGGCGCGACGGGCGGCACGGACGTACGCCTCGATGTGCCCGTACGGAACGGAGGCACCTGACCATGCCCCACTCACCCCCCGGACCCGGAAAGACCCGCATCCTGCTCGCCGACGACCACGCCCTGGTCCGCCGCGGCGTACGGCTGATCCTCGACGGGGAACCGGACCTCCAGGTCGTCGCCGAGGCGGGCGACGGTGCCGAGGCCATCGAGATGGCCCGCGCGGAGCGTCCCGACCTGGCCGTCCTCGACATCGCGATGCCACGCCTGACGGGCCTGCAGGCGGCCCGTGAACTGTCGCGGGTCATGCCGGAGCTGCGCATCCTGATGCTCACCATGTACGACAACGAGCAGTACTTCTTCGAGGCGCTGAAGGCCGGCGCCTCGGGCTTCGTCCTGAAGTCCGTCGCCGACAGGGACCTGGTCGAGGCGTGCCGGGCAGCCATGCGCGACGAACCGTTCCTCTACCCGGGCGCCGTCACCGCCCTCATCCGCAACTACCTGGACCGGGTCAGGGACGGTGGCGACGTACCGGACCGGGCCATCACCGAGCGCGAGGAGGAGATCCTCAAGCTGGTCGCCGAGGGGCATTCGTCGAAGGAGATAGCGGGCATGCTCGTGATCAGCGTCAAGACGGTCGAGCGGCACCGGGCCAATCTGCTGCAGAAGCTGGGGCTCCGGGACCGCCTGGAGCTCACGCGTTACGCGATCAGGGCCGGGCTGATCGAGCCGTAGGACCACGCCGCCTCTGGACGCCGTTTCCGGTACGGCTCGAACACACCGCGTTGCGGGCGGACTTACCCGTTCCCGGCGCGGCGTGCACAACAACGTGGGACGTGACTACGGCCACCCTGTGCGTTTCATACGTTTCTCACCCAGTGCGCCTACGGTGCTCTCGTGACCCAGACGACCCCGCCCGGCTGGCATCCAGACCCCGGGCACTCAGGAATCGGCCCCGCCCAGGAACGCTGGTGGGACGGGAGCCGCTGGACCGACCAGCTCCGGATACCTCCCGCGACGGTCAGGCGCCGTCGCATACGCATCGGTGCGGGCATCGCCGCCGGTGTCGTCCTGCTCGCGGCCGTCGGCGGCGGCGCGTACGTGCTGGGCGACAGATCCGACAACCCTGCCGGCACCTCGGCCAACGCCCCCTCCGAGAGCCCTCGCCTCCCGGGCGCCCCGGACGGCGGGCAGGACGGCGGCGGACAGGGGCAGACCCCCGACCAGCAGATGCCGCAGACCGAGGACGGATACGCCACCGACCTGGCCAGCGGGATCAGCATCCCCGTGCCGGACGGGTGGACCGGGCAGTCCGGCCCCATCGGCGCCGGACTGACGACCGGCGAGTACGCCTGCCCCGGCGACGAGAGCCAGAAGTGCGTACGGGGCGGAGTGTTCTCCGCACCGGCGCAAGCTCTCGAGGTCGAGGCGACCACGGCGAAGGCCGCTGCCGAGGCCGACATCGAGACCAACGCCGAGGAGTCGTACGGCGAGAAGATCTACGGCGGGATCACCTCGCACGAGGAGCTCAAGTCCGAGGCGGTCACCGTGGCCGGCCAGAAGGGCTACCGGGTGCGCTGGAAGGTGGTGACGAAGGACGGCGACGACGGCTACGTCGAGTCGCTCGCTTTCCCCTCCCCCAACTCCGCAGAGATGCTGGTCGTCATCCGGTCCGGCTTCGACATCACCGACAAGGCGCCGAAGCTCTCCGTGCTGGACGACATCACCGAGGGCATCAAGAAGGCCGCCTCGGCCGGCTCGGGCCAGGACACCTGAGCCGACCTCGCCCCCCTCGCCGCCGTACCGTGCAGGGCACACATCGGTACGGCGGCGAACACCCTGCGCACGGACAGGCATCGGCTGCTCACCATCCGCGACGCGGACGTCCTCGTCGTCATGGAGTCGGGGCCGATCGCCGGACAAGGCGCCGACGAGGATCTGATTCACGAGCGGGGCGCCTACGCGCACCTCTACGATGCCCGCAGCGGCGTTGCGCCGCCGTCACCCGTCGCGACGGCAGCCGCCGGCCGATGACGCCCACGACCGATAAGGACCGCACTGTGCCCGACGGAAATCTCCTCGCCGTCAGTGATCTGCATGTCGTGTACGACGAGAACCGCGCACTGGTCGAGAAGCTGCGCCCGGCGTCGGAGGACGAATGGCTGATCGTCGCGGGTGACGTGGCGGAGAAGTACGCGGACGTCGAGTGGGCGCTGCGGCTGCTCAGCGACCGCTTCTCCCGGGTGATCTGGGCCCCGGGCAACCACGAACTGTGGACCCACCCGCAGGACCCCTGCGATCTTCGAGGGGAGAAGCGCTACCTCAAGTTGGTCGAGCTGTGCCGGGAGTTGGGCATCGACACCCCGGAAGACCCCTACCCCGTCTGGCGGGGTGCCGGCGGCCCGGTGGTGGTCGCGCCGCTGTTCGTGCTCTACGACTACTCGTTCCGGGCGCCGGGTGCCACCACGGCCGAGGAGTCACTACGACTGGCGCACGAGGCGGGCGTCGTCTGCTCCGACGAGTACTTCCTGCATCCGGACCCCTTCCCGAGCCGGGCTGCCTGGTGCCGCTCACGTGCCGAGGAGACCGAACGCCGGCTGACGGCGGTCGACCCGTCCCTGCCCACGGTTCTGGTCAACCACTATCCGCTGGTCCGTGACCCCACCCGGGTCCTGCACTACCCGGAGTTCGCCCAGTGGTGCGGCACCGACCTGACCGCCGACTGGCATGTGCGCTTCCGCGCCGCCGCCGTGGTCTACGGGCATCTGCACATTCCCCGGGTCACCCGGCACGACGGGGTGCGCTTCGAAGAGGTCTCGGTCGGCTACCCCCGCGAATGGGGCAAGCGCCCGCCACGGGAACCCCTGCGCCGGATCCTTCCTGCCCGGACCGCGCAGGCCGTCCGATGATCCGCGGCGCGCTGCCCCCCGAAGTCATGACGGCGGTGTCCTACGACGACGGGCACGAGCCGGGGGAGGAACTGTTCCCCGAGGAGAAGGTGCTGATCGCGCGGGCGGTCCTCAAGCGGCAGCGGGAGTTCACGACCGTACGCTTCCTGGCCAGGCGCGCGCTGCGCAGCCTGGGTCGGCCACCTGTGGCGCTGCTACCGGATCGTCGGGGCGCTCCCCGGTGGCCGGAAGGAATAGTGGGCAGCATGACGCACTGCGACGGCTACCGGGCCGCCGCCGTGGCAGGAGCCGCGGACACGGTCGGACTGGGCATCGACGCGGAACCGAACGCGCCACTGCCGGACGGAGTTCTCGAGGCGATCGCACTTCCGCACGAGCGGAACAGCCTCGCCTCGCTGAGCGCCCACCGACCCGGGGTCAGCTGGGACCGGCTTCTCTTCAGCGCGAAGGAGAGCGTCTTCAAGGTCTGGTACCCGCTCACGGGACGCGAACTCGACTTCTCGGAGGCGGAGGTCGACTTCAATCCGTCCGGACGGACCTTCCAGGCGCGCCTGCTGGTTCCGGGCCCTGTCGTGCAGGGCCGTCGCCTCGGCGGATTCGAGGGGCGCTGGACCGCGGAGCACGGCCTGGTGGCGACCGCGATCCACCTGCCCCGTAGCCGCGTCCCGGCCTGACGCGGCTACGGGGCGCCTCGCGAGCCGGGAGGGGGTGGCGAAGGCCGGGGCCGGGGCCGCCGAGCTCTCAACGTCGGCCGTGTCGGTCAGAGTGCGGTCGGTGGTGTCATTCCGCCGTGGTGTCGGCGATGATCAGATCGGTCACCGCTTTGAGGCCGCCTTCTCCGAGTGCTCCTCGCTGACGATCGGCGGATGTTCCCTGCTGCATGAGCCGGTGAACCAGCGCGGCGAGCTGTCGGGTGTCCCCTGTCGCGTCCAGCGCGGGCGTGATGTGCTCCATCAGATGGGCGACCGCGTCACCCGCGTTGACACGAGCGCCGGCCGCGGTGATCAGATGTCCGCCGAGACCGTGCCGGGCGGCCTGCCAGGTGGCGGCCTGCAGTACTTCCGGAAGGCTGCGGGGCATGGGCCTGCCTGATCGGCTGTCCTGCATGGCGGTGATCACCAGGGCGCGGACGAGCCCGGCGAACATGACCGCCTCGTCCGCCCTGAGCTGAACGTCGAAGCACCGTACTTCCACGGTCGGGTACCGGTGGGAGAGCCGAGCCTGCCAGTACAGCTGTCCTGTGTCGCGAATGATGCCGCTACGGAGGAGCGTGTCGATCCGCCGTGCTTCGTCCGCCGCGTCCTCGAATGCGGGCGGGGGGCCGCTGACGGGCCAGCGGCTGTTGATCACCGTGCGCCAACTGGCGAACCCGGTGTCCCGCCCGTCCCACAACGGCGAGTTCGCCGACATGGCGACGAGGACGGGAAGCCAGCCGCGCATACGGTTCAGTACAGCCACACCGACTTCCCGATTCGGCACCGAGACATGCACATGCATGCCGTTGATCAATTGCTCGGCGACCAACTGAGGTGCCTGCGAACGCAAGGCGCGATAGCGCGCCTGCTCGGTCACCGGTGCTGACGGGAGGCCCCGGCGAGGTGGCGTGCCACAGGCGGCGAGTCGGCAGTCGTTCGCTTCGGCAGCCGCCGCGGCGGCGAGCCTGAGCCGCAACAGGTGACCACCCAGCTCCTCCAGTTGCGTGCACACGGGCGTCGCCACCTCGACCTGCACCTGCAGAAGTTCGGGATGCAGTTCGTCCTCACCGATGATGGCTGTCATCCCAGCGGCAGCCCGCACCTGGTCTCCCGCGGCCACCGGCAACCCGGTGACCGCGTCGAGCAACAGATACTCTTCTTCAACTCCGATGGTGACCGGTTCCATCAGGCCAGTCTCAGCGCTCGACCCATCGGATCAGCGCACGACACGGCACCCGCGCGTGGCGCCCCCGTGAGTATCAGGGCATCCCGCGGCGGACGGCATCCGCCGAAGCGGCGATCGTCGAAGCCGGACGATGTGCGGCCTCGGCGCGGCGGACGCCGGCCGGACACGCTCGGCAGTCGCGGACGAACGCACGATCGCCGAGGTGGCACGCCAGCAGACTCACCGTCAGTGCTGTCCGCTCAGCGGCTCACGCTTCGGCTACACCTGCGAGGCTGCGAGCAGCTGCAGCGCCTTTTCCTTCAGTTGGGGACTGGCTTGTGCGGCGTTACCGGAGTCGAAGGGGGGTTGGGGGTCGTATTCGACGGCGAGTTGGATCGCCTTGGCCGTGTCGTCGTCCGCAATGAGGGAGGCGAGGTACAGGGCCATGTCCACTCCCGCCGAGACCCCCGCCGCAGTGATGATTTTCCCTGAGCGTACGTAGCGCTGTGGCAGGTAGGTCACATCGAAGGTCGACCGGAGGTACTCGGCGGAAGCCCAGTGGGTTGTCGCCCGCCTTCTGTCCAGCAGTCCGGCAGCAGCGAGGATGATGCTGCCGGTGCACACCGAGGTCGTCCATCGACTGTGCCGGTGAATCCGGCGGATCCAGCGCAGGAGCGCCTCGTTGTTCATCGCCGCGACGGTGCCACGGTTGCCCGCGCCCGGCACCAACAGGACGTCGAGACGGTCCACCTCCTCGATGGACTGCTCAGCGACGACGGCCACGTCCGCCGTGTCCGTACGGATGGCGCCGCGCCGCTCGGCGATCATCGTCACGCTCGCACCTGGCAGGCGGGACAGGACCTCGGCCGGTCCGGTGGGATCCAGCAGGCTGTAGCCGTCGTAGAGCAGGATTCCGATGTTCGGTCCCGCGTGGTCCCGCGGAACCGCGCGCGCCATCCCGGCTGGGGCCGCAGCCGTGGCGGCGAGGGTGGCGGTGGCCACGGTTCCCCGAAGTACGTTTCTGCGTGTCGTCGAATGCTTCATGGCCCGGGAGTCTTCTGTCTCGGCGCGTCGCGCGCAGTCGGCATGTCCGGCATCCTGCGAATCCTGTCCCCCGTGTCGCCGTAGCGGTTCAGGAATGCCTGCCGCAGCGTCTCTGGGGACCCGAAACCGCAGCGCCGTGCGATCGCCGCCATGGGCAGTCCGCTGGAACGCACCAGATGTACCGCTGCTTCGGTACGCGCCACACGCACGGCCCGTGCCGGAGTCGTACCGAGGTGTTCGGTGAACAGGCGTGTCAGGTGCCGAGGGCTGACGCCCGCCCGCGCTGCCAGGGTCGTGGGCGTGAGGTCCTCGGTCAGATGACCGGCGATATGGCCCACCAGATCCCGCACCAGCCGGTCCTCCGGCGGCGTAGCGGCCAGGAACATGGAGATCTGTGCTTGGTCTGCCGGCCGGTGCAGATGCGTGACGAGTTCCCGGGCGACAGCACGAGCCAGCGTCGGTCCGTGGTCGTCCTCGATCAAGGCCAGCGTCAGGTCGAGCGCGCTGGTGACCCCGGCCGAGGTGTAGACGTTGCCGTCGCGTATGTACAGAGGAGCGACGTCAACGGCCACGGCGGGGTGGCGCTCGGCAAGTCGGTCCCCCCACCCCCAATGGGTCGTCACTCGCC
The DNA here is from genome assembly GCF_053591835.1 of Streptomyces sp. NPDC002911. NCBI lineage: Bacteria > Bacillati > Actinomycetota > Actinomycetes > Kitasatosporales > Streptomycetaceae > Streptomyces > Streptomyces sp. NPDC002911. Next base: position 8,801 of record NZ_JBSFUO010000020.1, read on the forward strand.
TATGGTCCAGCAGCCCGGCGGCGGCGAGCACATACGCGCCGGTACAGACAGAGGCCACCCGCCGGCTGAGTCCGGCCAGTCGGCGCACCTGGCCCAGTAGTCGCTCGTCCGACGCCGCGTCCTCACAGCCGATGCCGCCTACCACGAGCAGGGTGTCCAGAGACCCCGTGACCGCCTCCAGTCCCTGTCCCGCTCCGATCAGAATTCCCGCCGAGCTACGGGCGACCCGGCGGCCCAGGGTTCCCAGCTCGATGCGGTACGCCGGTTCGGCGCCGTACCGGTTGGCGATGTCCAGCGCGCCGCCGGGGCAGGCGATGTCAAGAATCTGCGCGTCATCGTAGGCAACGATCAACACGCGCCGCTTGTTGTCCATGCCTTGATATCAGCACATCCCGCCAGGCCGCCTGAGAGCGCGTAGCGACGGCTCGGTACCAGCTCCGACGAGGCGCGCACCACCGGCTCCGCCGCCCGCCGGCAGCCGAAGACACCCACGTAGCGACCGTCCTCGTTCCCCTGACGCGATGGCCGGCACGGTGGCCCATGAGGAGAGGGAGAAGAAGGCGAAGGTGTGGCTGGGGTGTCGAGAGCGCACCATATCGGCCTGCGGGATGACCGGGGCCGGTCGCCACGAGGGACCCGTACAAGCCGTAGGTGATGCCCAGGCCCCGCCATGCGCTGGCCAACGCCCACGCGGCGGCGTTGAACTGTAGATGCTGTAATGCCCTGCTGCTCATTCCCGCCCCGCTCCGTCGGTCCCCCTCTGAAATCACGCCACGGTAGTGACGTGGCACCTGCTTGCGGAGCAACTGTTACCGGTCACACCCCTGTTGGTTGGCTGGTTTCGGTGCAATGCTGATCGCGCGCGCATCCGGATCGCCCCCGAGGACGGGCTACCGCAACGGCCCCGCCCTCTTGTTTCGGCAGAGGCGGGACCTGCCGCCCCTCCCGGCCTCCCCCCGGGAGGGGCGCCGCATGTCGTCGCCAGTCGGACTTTCACTCGCTCCCAGGCTGCGCACGTCACCGCCCGACAGGGCCGCACTGCTACAGAAACTGTGCGCAACACCGCAACTGACCACGGCGCTGCGGCGAACAGCGCGGTTGTACCGGTGTGCTGGCGCAGTGCCGCAGGCTGGTGGAGGCCGATGCCGCTGTTGCCGCCGGCGATGAGGATGGTCTTCATGGTGCTTCGGGGAGTAGAGCGGGCGGGCACCGGCCGGTGCCCGCCCGTGGCCAGTGTGCTTCGGTCATGCGCCGATGAGGTGTTCGGCCTGCTCGCGCTCGGCGTGCAGGGGCCAGTGGTCCAGAGCAATCCCGTCCGGCGCGTGGTCCTCCACGGTCCCGGGGTGCGCTTCAGCCTCGACGGCCTCCTGCGGCGAACGCTGGATCCGAGAACTCTCCACCTGGTGTCCGCAATCCGAGCCGTGCTGGTGCGTGTCCTGGCCCCACGGGCGCCCCGCCTGCCGGAGCGTCTGTACCACCGCCGCGTTCCCGGCCGTCGCCTGCAGGCCCAGGAGCCCTGTAGCGGGGGCCAGTTCGGAGCCAGCTCTCTGCCGCTCGGAAGATGTTTTGCTACGCCTGTTTTGATACATGTGCAAGTGAACTGCTAGTAGCGCCGAGTGAGGGCCCCTGCTCCCCAGCACCGGCATCGCACGACTGCTGGAGACCCAAGGCGCGGCCCGGATCCGAACAGACCGTCTACAGGTCCTGTTGGGGCAGGGTCATTGATGATCGAGGGCCGCGACGTCGGTCCGGCCGTCCTGGCGGAAGACGCTGATGGCGGAGGTTGCGCAGGGAGGCCGTGGCCGAGTGAGCGTAGTGCCAGGCGCGGACGGCCACCTCTGCGTATCCGTAGGGCCGGCGTCCGGTCCGCCTCGCGGCCGCGAGGCGTCGAAGGCCGGACCTCCTGGTCACCGATCTCGACGCCCCGCGTCGCCGACCGGAGGCCTCCGCACCCGCTCGGCGGGGGTGCCCGAGGTCCACGGCTTGGTGCGCAAGGCCGCGCAGGATGCGGCCCCCGAGCGGCCCGTCGCACCCAGGATCTGGACCGTGCGGCGTCGGACCACACCCGCACCCGGCGGGCTGACCGACAAGGCCACCAAGGGCAGACGGGCCCGCAAGGTTCCCGTCGTCGAGGAGATCCGCCCCCTCGTCGCCCGGCGCATCCTGTCCGCCGTCCTGCGCGACGCCGCGCACGGGGACGACGTGGTCACCGAGCTCGGCTACGAGCACCTGCGCCGCCACGACCCCCGGCACACCGGACCGACCTGGTTTGCCGGAGCCGGAGTCCCACCAAGTACGCGTCCTACGCAGGACCGCCGGCCACGGGTCACTGACCACCACCCAGCGCTACCTGCACCCGGACGTACACAAGATCACGGCCGCCGGAGCGGCGCTCTCCGCACATCTCAGGGCGCTGCGCGCGCCACGCTCACCGCCGAACCGATCGTCGTGACCCGCTGACCTCGGTCCAGCACGCCGGCCCCCAAAAATGATCGAAGGCCGGTTTCGAATACCTCCGAAACCGGCCCTGACCTGCGACTGTCTCCAGTCGGGACGACAGGATTTGAACCTGCGACCCCTTGACCCCCAGTCAAGTGCGCTACCAAGCTGCGCCACGTCCCGCTGACCGCTTGACCTGGGCTTTCGCCTTGGCCGAACGCGCATGAGAACAATACCGCACTTGCACCGGTGCTCACGAACCTGATCCCGGCGGCTTGACCTCAACCTTGCTTGATGTCGAACGCTTGAGACATGACGAGCCACCTGACGCACACGACGCCCCCGCCGGTCCACGGCTACCACGAGCTGGACCGGCTGATGAGTCACATGACCGGTGACGAGAAGCACGGCCCTGCCGCCACCTCCACCCTGGACGTCCTCTGGGTGCTGTACGACCAGGTTCTGCGGGTGTCGCCCGGCACCGTCGACTCTCCCGGACGCGACCGGTTCCTGCTCTCGAAGGGGCACGGCCCCATGGCGTACTACGCCGTGCTGGCCGCCCGCGGCTTCTTCGGCGAGGAGCTGCTCACCGGCTTCGGTTCGTACGACTCGCCGCTCGGGCACCACCCCGACCGGCTGCTGGTGCCGGGCGCCGAGATCGGCAGCGGCTCGCTCGGGCACGGGCTCCCGCTCGCAGTGGGCAGCGCGCTGGGACTGCGGGCACAGGGGCTGACGGACCCCCGCGTGTGGGTGCTGGTCGGCGACGCCGAACTGGACGAGGGCAGCAACCACGAGGCGATCGCCTACGCCGGCCCGGCCGGGCTCGAGCAACTGCACACCGTGGTGATCGACAACGCCTCGGCGACGTACGCCCGGCCCGGCGGCATCGCGGCCAGGTTCGAGGCCGCCGGCTGGTCGGCCAGAACCGTGGACGGCCGGGACCACGAGGCGCTGTACGCCGCCTTCACCGCGCCGCACCCCGGCAGGCCGCACGCCGTGATCGCCCGCGTGGCAAGCAAGCACTGAACACCGTCACCTCGGAACGGAACACAACGGAGGACAACTGCTCATGGACACCATGCGCGACCGCTTCATCGCCACCACCACCCGCCTGCTGGACGAGGACCCCCGCATCGCCCTGGTGCTCGCGGAGATCAGCCGAGACGGCTTCGACCGGGCCGAGCGGGCCCATCCCGACCGGGTGGTCAACGTCGGGATCAGGGAGCAGCTGCTCATCGGCGCGGGCGCCGGAATGGCCCTGACCGGGTTGCGGCCGATCATGCACACCTTCGCGAGTTTTCTCGTGGAGCGTCCCTTCGAGCAGGTGAAACTGGACTTCGGACATCAGGGGCTGGGCGGCGTACTCGTCAGCGCCGGAGGCTCGTACGACTGGCCGGCCGGGGGCTTCACCCACATGTCGCCGGGCGACGTCGCACTCCTCGACACACTCGACGACTGGACCGTGCACGTGCCCGGGCATCCCGACGAGGCCGAGGCCCTGCTGCGACGGGCCGTCGTGGAGGACGGCCGTGTCTACGTAAGGCTCTCCCTCCAGTCGAACAGCACGGGCCGCGCCGTCACGGGCCCCGGCTTCAGCACCGTGCGCCGGGGAGCCGGTGGAGTGGTGATCGCCGTCGGGCCGATGCTCGACAACGTCCTCGCGGCGACAGAGGGCCTGGACACGACCGTGCTGTACGCGACGACCGTGCGCCCCTTCGACACCGCTGGGCTCCGCGGTGCGGCCGGCGCGGGCAGCACCGCGGACGTCGTGATCGTCGAGCCGTATCTGGCGGGGACATCGACGGCGGCGGCCAACGACGCCCTGGCCGACCTGCCCCACCGGGTACTGGGGCTGGGCGTGGGCCGGAGCGAACTGCGCAGGTACGGACAGATGGCGGCTCACCTCGTGGCGCATGGGCTCGACGCGCACTCGCTGCGGCAGCGGATCACCGCCTTCCTGCACCTCTGAGACCCCCCCGGTCGTCGACCGGCTGCGGACCCCAGCTCCGGGTGCGCGCGGCGAGGAGCCGGCCTGGGGCGGCCCGCCGCCACGCGTGGGCGAGACCCGCGGTGAGCTCGGCCGCGTCGTCGAGGGCGGCGAGCCGCACCCGCAGCCAGGCACAGGTTCCGTCGTGCCCCTGGCGTACGAAGACCTCTCCGGCTCCGAGGCGATCAGCTCGGCGCGGTCCTCGACGGGGCACTTGACGCCCGTGGTCGCGCCGTCCTCCCTCGCCGCGGGGAAGATTCTCCCGGCGACCCGGAAGGTGGGCCGCCCCAGGCGAGCGTCTCGGCCGTACAGGGCAACGACAGTGCGATCGCGCGCGGACATCGTCGGCGGTGATGGTGATCGTCAACGATCTCCGGTCCCCGGGCTGCAGCCAGCGGTCCGACCGCAGCCCGGTCTCCCGGCTCCTGACCCCGAAGGGAGCGCGGCGAGCACCACCGGCCTGTTGACCAGGCCATGCCATGTATCTACGCTGAACCACGCACATCAGTAAGCGCTTTCCATCCCTTAGCCGGCCCCCACCCGCACCGGGAGCGCCCTCATGAGCAACCGTCCGTTACGCACCAGGCCCGCATCCCAGGCCTTTCCTCCGGCGACGATCGCCCTCACGGCCCTCTTCGCGCTTCTGGCGCTGATCATCGGCTCGGTGGCGACCGCCGCGTTCCCGAGGGCCCAGGCAGCCCCCGCCTTCCGTGTCCTGGTGTACTCAGGCGCGACCCACGCGTCCCAGGACGCGGCCCGCGCCGGTGTCGAGGCGGTGCGGAGACTCGGAGCACACAACGGATTCGGGGTCGAGGCGACGAGTGACCCGGGCGCCTTCGACGACGCCCGGTTGGCGCGGTTCCACGCGATCGTCTTCAACACTGTCGCATCCGCGCCGGAGGGGGACGACGGCGACCTCGACGCGGACGGGCGCGCGGCCCTGCAGAGGTACGTCCGAGCGGGTGGCGGCTGGGTCGGCCTGCACGACGCCTCCGCCGGTATGCGCGACTGGGAGTGGTACGAAGGGCTGGTCGGCGCCACCCTCGACCGGGGCACGCCGGTACAGACCGGCCGGATCAAGGTCCTCGACCACGCGCATCCCTCGACGGTGACGCTTCCCGACCTCTGGGAGCGTACGGAGGAGTGGTACAACTGGCGCACCAACCCTGCCTCCTCGGTGCACACCCTCGCGCAGATCCGGGTCCGTGACGACATCACGGGCCTCGATGAGGGCGCGGACCACCCCTGGTCGTGGTGCCAGGACTACGACGGCGGGCGTTCGTGGTTCACCGCGGGCGGCCACGCGCCGTCCGCGTTCCAGGAGGAGGACTTTCTCGCCCATCTGCTGGGCGGCATCGAATGGGCCGCGGGCGCGGAACCGGGTGACTGCACCGCGACCCGGGCCGACGCTTTCCAGCGGACCCCGCTCGCGACCGGCGGGCTCACCGATCCGGTCGACGTCGCGGTCACCCCCGACCGCCGGGTGTTCGTGGCCCAGCGCACCGGAGAGCTCAAGGTCGTCGACCAGCGGACGATGAAGGTGTCCACGGCCCTCGACCTCGCGTACACCCCCGAGACGGCCGCCCGTTCGGACGGGCTGACCGGCCTCGTTCTGGATCCGGGCTTCGCGGAGAACGGCTGGCTCTACCTACTGCGCTCGGACACCACGGGAAAGCGGCTGTTCCTCTCCCGTTTCACGGCCGACGGAGGCACAGTCGATCCCTCATCGGAAAGACGCCTGCTCACCCTTCGGGGCCGACGGGCCGCGAACGGGCCCACCAGCAGCGGGGGTTCCCCGCCGTACGGGTCGCTCGCCTTCGACCGGGACGGCCGTCTCTACGCGGCGTCAGGTGACGTCACGCTTCCCTTGGCCTCGGGGGCCCCGAACGATCTGCGGGGCGCGATTCTGCGGATCGTTCCGCAGGACGACGGCACCTACACCGTGCCGGAGGGCAATCTCTTCGAACCGGGCACGGCCGGCACTCGCCCTGAGATCTACGCGATGGGCATGCGGGGCCCCTACCGCGTCACCGTGGACCCGGTGAGCGGCGCGCTGCTCGCCGCCGGCACCGGCGTCGACGGCACAGTGGGCCACTTCCGGATCACCGAAGCGGGGCAGGTGGGCCGGCCGTACTGCACCGGCGGCATCGCCCACGGAGCGGCGGACTGTGCCCCGCGGGTCAACGGCGCACCGCCGGACTCCACCGGCCGGGGAAGTGGTGTCGCGATGAAAGGACCCGTCTACGCCTACGACCCGGGAAGCCTCCACCGCACCAAGTTCCCGGAGTACTTCGCCGGAAAGTGGCTTTCGTTCGACCCGGCCGGCCGGCGCTTCACCACACTCTCGTTCCAGCGGAAGGACCAGACGTTCATCGGCCGCCGGTTCGGCCCGGTCGAGGCCGGTGAACTCCATTCCGTCAACGGGGTGTTCGCGGACATGGGGTGGAACCGTCCGACGGCCGCAGTCTTCGGTCCGGACGGCGCCCTGTACGTCATCGACGCGGGGCTCGGCGGCAGTACGAGCCGCGCCGGCGAAGACGACGGCGCCGGGGTCTTCCGGATCGACCACGTCGGCGACGGCCGGCTGCCCGGTGCGGCCGTCACCACCGACCGCGACAACGGCTCCGCCCCGCTGACCGTGGCCTTCACGGGCGCGGGCTCCGGACTTCCCGGAAACGTGCCGGTCACGTACGCCTGGGACTTCGACGGTGACGGCGGCACCGACTCGACGGAGGTCAACCCCTCGTACACCTATCGCACCGCAGGGCGGTTCACCGCACTGCTCACCGTGACAGGCCCCGAAGGTACGACGGCCATGGCCGGCCAGGAGATCATCGTCGGCAACACCCGGCCCCGGATCACCGTCCATGGGCCGCCGGACGGCGGCTTGTTCCGCCCGGGTGACACCCTTGCGTTCACGGTGGACGTGACGGACCACGAGGACGGGGGGAACGCCGCGGTCGACTGCGCGCGGATCGTCGTACACTCACAGATCGGCCACCCCGGCGCGCTGATGCCTCTTCCCGGTTCCTCAGGGTGCCGGGGCTCGATCGTCACGGAGTCCGGGGACGCGAGCCCGTCCGGCCCGCAAAGAATCATGGTGCAGTACACGGACGGGGGAGCCCCGGACGCCCCGGAGCTCACGGGTTCCGCCTATGTCACCCTGCGCACGGCCTTCCAGGAGGCGGAGCAGTTCACGTCTACCGGGGGCACCCACGATGGAGTCGTGGCCGGCAACCGTGCCGACGCGTCGGGCGGCATGGCACTGACGGAGATCGAGGACGGGGACTGGATCGCCTTCGATCCCGTGGACCTGCGGAACATCCGGTCGGTGACGGTCGGTGCGACACCGGGCGGGACCGGCGGAACGGTCGAGTTCCGAGCCGGCTCCCCCGACGGCCCCGTCCTTGGCTCACTGCCCGTCCCCGGTGCCGCCGCCGCTGACGAAACCGTGTCACCGACCACCATTTTGAAGAGCCAGGGCGTCGGCGTGAGGCTGTACCTGGTGTTCACCAACTCGGCGTGGAACAGCGAGAAGCCGGACCTGTTCGCGGTGGACTGGCTCCGCTTCCGCGTGGCCCGGGAGTGAACGCCGCTTCCCGGAAGCCGAACGGTCCATGAAGTTGACTATCGAGAACGGCGTCCCCGGGGGTCGACAGAGGTGAGCAGCGACCTGCCTGTCCCGTACCGGATCACGGATGGGCCCCGAAGCCCGAAAGCGGCTCGGGCGTCGTGGCGCTGATGAGGTGCTGGACGAGGGTGACCAGCGCCCCTGTGCCCGAGCTGGCGATTCTGGCGTCACAGAGGACGACCGGCACTTCGGGCCCGAGATCGAGCGCCGCCCGCACCTCTTCCGGTTCGTAACGGTAGGCGCCGTCGAACTCGTTGACTGCGATGACGAATCCGATGCCACGCCGCTCGAAGAAGTCGACGGCGGGAAAGCATTCGGCCAGTCGGCGCGTGTCCGCCATCACCACCGCTCCGAGAGCGCCCTTCGACAGCTCGTCCCACATGAACCAGAAGCGCTCCTGTCCCGGGGTGCCGAAGAGGTAGAGCACATGTTGTTCGGACAGCGTGATCCGGCCGAAGTCCATGGCCACGGTGGTCGCCGACTTGGATTCGATGCCTTCGAGGCTGTCGGTCGCCGCGCTGACCTGCGTCAGGAGCTCCTCGGTACTCAGCGGTGCGATCTCGCTGACGGCACCCACGAACGTCGTTTTACCGACGCCGAAACCGCCCGCGACCAAGACCTTGAGGGCCACGGGAAAGAGTTCGGAGCTTCCGGAGCTGTCAGAGCTGTCGTCGTAGACCATCGAGCACTGCCTCCAGCAGGGATCGGTCGGTTGGCATGTCATGGAACGCGGGGGCGTGCGCGGTGACCACCCCGCAGTCGACCAGGTCGGACAGAAGGACCTTGGTGATGACGGCGGGCAGCCGGAGATGGGCGGCGATCTCCGCCACGGACGTGGGTCCGCCGCAGAGTTCCAGGGCGACGGTGTGTTCCGGGCCGAGGTCGACCTGAGGCTCGCTCCCCGTAGCCATCACCAGGGAGAGCAGATCGAGCACGGTGGTCGGCCTCGTCCGGCCGTTGCTCACGGTGTACGGGCGGATGAGCCGGCCTGCCGCGTCGTCGAGCAACGGCCCGTCCTGCTGGGCCGGCATGCTCACAGCCCCGGGGTGAACGGCGCTCCGGCCGGCTGCCGGAGCGGCGTCATCAGGTAGGGGCGGACGCTCTTGACCAGCATGGCCATCTCATACCCCAGCACGGCGGCATCCGCCTCGCGGTCCGCGAGGACGGCGAGACAGGTGCCGGAGCCGGCGGTCGAGACGAACAGGAGCGTCGAGTCGAGCTCGACCACGACCTGCCGCACGTCTCCGTTGTCACCGAACCGGGCACCGGCACTTCGGCCGAGTGAGTACAGGCCGGCGGCCAGGGCGGCCATGTGATCGGCGCTGTCGACATCCATGCCGTGCACGGATTTCACCAGGCCGTCCGCCGAGAGGAGGACGGCGCTGCGCGTGAAAGGCACGCGTTGGACCAGGCCGCTCAGCAGCCAGTCGAGGTCCGAGACCTGGCCGGACGGCATTTCGCTCGTCATGGTGCATCTACTCCTTGAACATGTTCTCGGGTCGTGGATCCGGTTGCGGCATGGGTGATCCCTGATGCCCCGGTCCCGCTCGCTCCGTACCGGTCGCGGTGGTGGTGGAGCCCCGGAAGGGCAGCGGGGCGAGGCCATGGGGCCGTTGCACCCCGATGGCCGGGGCGGGGCCGGTGGCAGCGGGCGCGGAATCCGGTACGCCGTACGCATCCACCGTTTCCGGCTCCTCGGCGGTCTGGGCCTCGGCGAGGTCGACGCCCCGCCGGAAGGCTGCCATCAGACCGGGGTCGAGCAGGGCGTTCTCATCCCTGGCACGCGGCACCGGAGCCTCCCTGAGCTGTGGAACCAGATGTTCCTGGTTGCTGCGCCTGGGGAGCTGAGGGCGGGCGGGGACGGCGGCGGCGGCCGGAGCCGCTCCGGCTGGAACACCGAGGTCCACGACGGTCCGGACGGACTCGACGGACCCCGGCGGCGGGACAGGTCCGGGCGGCATGACGTTCCCGGCCGAGGGCGTGGGACCGGTCGGCGGCGCGGGCTCGACGGGCCGGCCGCCCGGTGGGGACGCGGCGAGGTTCGGGCGGCCGACGACCCGCTCGGCACGCAGCGGCAGCGGCGGCCCCTCCCCTTGGCGCCGGTCCTGCCGGGGTGTCCGATCCTGCCGGAACGGCGGCTGCCGCGGCGCGTCCTGCGGCGTGGTTACGGGCGGTGCTTCCCGGGCGGGCGGCCGGTGCACGGTTCCTGGCGGCCGGACCGGCGCGGCATCAGGGTTCGTCGCGGCATCGATGTCGATGCCCAGGAGGACCTCGGGCAGTACGAGTACCGCCTGTGTGCCTCCGTAGATGTTGCTCTGCAGCCGTACGGCGATGCCGTGCCGGCGGGCCAGGGAGGCGACCACGAACAGCCCGATCCGCCCGTCCTGCAGCAGATGGGCGACGTTGACCTGGTCGGGGTCGGCGAGCAGGGTGTTCATCCGTTTCCGCTCGGGTTCGGGCAGGCCGAGCCCCCGGTCCTCCACCTCCAGGGCGAGGCCGGCGGTGACACGCTGTGCGCGCAGCAGGACCTGGGTGTGCGGCGCGGAGAACACGGTGGCGTTCTCGACGAGTTCGGCGAGGAGGTGGATCACATCGGCGACCGCGTGTCCGCGCAGGGTGCCGTCGATCGGCGGGACCAGCTTGACCCGGGGGTACTGTTCGACCTCGGCGATCGCCGAGCGCAGCACTTCGGACATGGTCACGGGGTTGCTCCACTGCCGCCGTGAGACGGCGCCGCCGAGGACGGCGAGGTTCTCTGCGTGCCTTCGGATGCGGGTGGCGAGATGGTCTACGTGGAAGAGCCCCTTGAGCAGGTCGGGGTCCTCGACCTCGTGTTCCAGCTCGTCGAGGATCTGGATCTCACGGTGCACGAGGGATTGCAGCCGCCGGGCGAGGTTGACGAAGACCTCGACCTTCTGCTCGTTCCCGTTGCTGCGGTGCAGCTGCGAGGCCTGGACGACGGCGGCTACCGCGTCGTCGTGCGAGTGCCCCATGTCCTGGGCGAGGAGATCGAAGGCGTCCGCGTCGTGGGCGGCGGCGGGCGTGGCGCGGCGGGCCGGCAGGGACTCACCGTCGCGGAGCTGTTCCAGGACGCGCTGGAGTTCGGCGTGGTGCCTGGCAGCGGTGCGCCGGAGCGTCAGAGCCCGGTCGAGCACAGCGCCGGCGACCCGGCCGGCGCCGAGGAAGGCCGCCGCCACGGCTGCAACGGCGAGTGCCCCGGATCCGCCGAGCGCCGCCAGGAGACTGCCGGACGGGCGCACCCCGGAGGCCCGGATGGTGAAGATGACGGCCGCGGCTCCGCTGAGCACCGCGGCCACGGCGGGCAGGACGGCGGTGCGCAGCAGCTGTTGTCGCAGACGGCTGTCGGGAGCGGGCTGCGCGGCACGCGGCCTGTTGGAGGCCGAATGCGAACGGCCACCCGGACGGCCGTGCCGTCCGCTCTCGCGGCGTTCCGGTCGCGCGGTGGGTGCGCGAAGTTGAGACATCATCGTCCTCGGTACGTCGGGCACCAGGAATCGGCATTCGTGTGGTGACACCTACGGTGGTCGGTCAGGCCCGGGTCAACGGCTGGGGCAGGCTCGACCGATATGAGCCCATCGTTGATCACCGGCAACACACGGTAGTCGCCCATCACGCGTGCCCGGCGTGCTGTTGTCGAAGTTGCCCGCCAGGCGTCCCGCTCTGGTATGACACCTCGCACGGGCAGCCGATTCCGTCCCCCTCCACCTCCGCACAGGCGGACGAATGTCGGCCCCCTGCGCGAATTGAATTCGTACGCCCGCGGGGAAGAACCCGGGCGTACGAAGGAGCGGGGAACCCCGGACTGTCCGGGGTTCCCCGCTCCTTCGTACGCGCGCTGTCTCAGAGGTGCGGGATGGGCACCTCGGAGAAATCGGTGTCCGAGCCCAGGTAGAAGCTCGGGTAGGCGGGCTGGTTGTAGGCGGTCTGCTGCCGGGCCACCTCCGCCCGGTACTGCGGGTCGTGCATCAGGGTGTACAGCTTGTGGTGCGTGAGCTCGGTGCTGACGTAGATGCGGACGGAGGAGCTGTCCGTGCTGGGCAGCAGCAGTTCCTCGCGCCAGTCCCCGAAGACGTCGGCGACCAGGGAGGGGTTTCCCTTCGTGTAGTTGTTCGTCGTGGTGCCCTCGGCGGTGAGCAGGGTGCCGCGCCGCCAGTCCCTGACCTCAGGTGTCGCGTACGTGGTGGTCGTCGCCCCGTGGACGATCTGTGTGGTCAGGTCGCCGGCCCAGCGGATGCTCTGGTTGGTTCCCGGGGTCTCCTTGCCGATGGGCTCGCCCTGCGCGCTGAAGAGCCCGACGGGGTCACCGCCCGATCCTTCGACGGCGTTCGACCAGACCTCGAGTCCGGGGCGGGAGGGGTCGATGTCGCCGATCATGCCGCGTCCGGTGTCGACGCCGGTGTACCCGCCGAAGAGGACCTCGCCGGTAGCGGCGTCGCGCATGCTGTAGCCGTACGGGGCATAGGCTCCGCCCTCGTGAACGGCGAAGACCTCCGTCCCCGGGCGGCCGGGATCGATGTCGGCGACGTGCATGGCATCACCGTGACCCAGCCGCGCCGTCTCTCCCGGCGCCGAACTCCCGTCCGGCAGCGCCCCGGTGGAGCTGTACAGAAGGCTGCCGTCGTCGTCGAGCGTGGCCGAGCCGTAGACGATCTCCTGCCGTCCGTCGCCGTCCACGTCCGCGGCACTCAGGGAGTGGAAGCCCTGGCCGGTGAGCGAGGCGTACGCCGGGTTGCGCCCCTCGTCGCTCTCCGCGGTGTTGTCGAACGGGTTGTTCATGGTCGTGAAGCCGCTGTCCGCCTTCCACTCCACCCGGAGGTGCTTGCCGTCCCAGCGGTAGGCGGCCAGGGTGGCGCGGGTGTAGTAGCCGCGGGCGAAGACGGCGGAGGGGTGGGTGCCGTCGAGATAGGCGACACCGGCGAGGAAACGGTCGACACGGTTGCCGGGCTCGATGCGTTTGCCCGCGTAGTCACCCCACATCAGACCGTCGTCGGCGCGGCCGAACGGGTAGCTGATCGTCTCCAGTTCCTTGCCGCTCGCGCCCGCGAAGACGGTCAGGTATTCAGGGCCCTCGAGGATGAAGCCCTCGAACGTGCGCAGCTTGTTGTTGGCCGAGCGGGAGGGGGCGTACACATCGATGAAGTAGTCGACCAGGTCCTCGGCGTGTGCACGGCTGAGGGGGTAGGCGTAGGCCTCGCGGCCGGTGATACCGAGGGCCTTCTCGATGGTGGCGGGCCAGGTGCCGGCCGCCACCTCGGGGTGGGTGCTCCAGCCCATGAACACCTTGACCAGGTGGTCGCGGAAACCGGGGGCGCTCAGCTGGTAGTCGTCCTCATGCGTGTAACCGGCCGCCCGGTCCTTCCGGGGCATCGTGATGTAGCGCCGGGAAACCGGTTCGCCGTCGGCGCCGTAGCGCGTGACGCTGGTGCCGGGAGCGGTCTTGAGCATCGTCTCGGAGCGCCCGTCACCATCGAAGTCGTAGACGAGGAACTGCGTGTAGTGGGCGCCCGCGCGGATGTTCGGGCCGAGGTCGATTCGGTTGAGCAGGGTGCCGTCGAGCTCGTAGGTGTCGATGTACGTGGTACCGGTGTAGCCGACCTGGGAGACGTCCTTGGCGTTGGACGGGTACCACTTGACGACGTACTCGTAGGCGCCGTCACCGTCGACGTCCCCGACGCTCATGTCGTTGGCGCTGTAGGTGTACGCCTGGCCGGCCGGTGTGACGCCGTCGGCGGGCTTACGCAGGGGGAGGTCGTAGAAGTCCTTCGACTCCGGGGTGACGGGTCCGCTCCGGCGGCCCTCGCGCCCGTTCACGACGGCGACGACACGGTAAACGGCGTCCCCTGTCGGGTCGGCGTCCAGGTAGTTGGTGCTGTCCGTCACGGTGGCCAGGCGCCGGCCGTCCCGGTAGACACGGAAGTCGGTACCGCTCATCCCTGTCTGCGTGGCGCCGGTGACTTCCGGTCCGAGCAGCCGCCAGCTGAGGAACACGCCCTCGTCGCTGCGTACGGCGACCAGCCCGCGGTCGAGATGTTCCAGCTGCACGGCCCGTGTCGTGACCTTGTCACGGTCGGACGGCTCGGCCTGTGCGGTCACAGGGCCCGCGCCGAGCAGGAGCGATCCGGCGAGGAAGGAGGTGAGGAGGGCGGCGGCTCTCCGGCGGATGGGACGGGTTCCTGGCATCACAGCTCTCTTCCGGTGGTGTGGCTCTGTCGGCGATCAGGTACTGGGTCGAAGGCGCGGAGGCTGATTCCTGCCGTCAGGCGTCAGCGCTCGTGGACGACGGCGCACTCCAGCGCTGGCACGGTGAGGCGTGTCGATACGTCCTGGCCGCGGAGGAGTTCGTGGCCGACGACCGGTACGTCGACGGCGTGGTTCGTGTGGTTGATGAGGAAGAGGAAACCGGTGCCGTCGTCGGCATGCCGGCGCACGGCCTCGACGCCGGCCGGCAGGCCGACGACTGCCGGGGCAACGTCCGCCTCGTCGAGGAGAGCGTCGACGACGGCCGCCACCCCGTCGTCGTCGGGCCGGGTCGCGACGTACCAGGCGTTGCCGCGGCCGGTGCTGTTACGGGTGACGGCGGGCAGCCCGGCGAGTGGGCCGTCGGCCCAGGTGCGTACCGCCACGGCGCCCTCGAGGTGGGTCTTCTCGCTCCACAGGTCGGCGTGGGTGCCGTCGTCCAGGGTGAGTACCTCGTCCTCCTGGAGCGGGTGGAACTCCTCGGAACGTACGCCGAGGAGCTCGCGGAACGCGCCGGGATAGCCGCCGAGCCGCACGTGGTCGTTCTCGTCCACGATGCCGCTGAAGAAGGTGATGAGGACACTGGCGCCGGCGTGCGCGGCCTCCGCGATTCGTGCCGCGTCCTGGTCGTCGACGGTGTAGAGCGTGGGGACGACCAGGGCCCGGTATCCGGCCAGGTCCGCCCGTGGGGACACGACGTCCACGGTGACGCCACGCCGCCACAGCGCGCGGTACCAGCGCATCATCTCGTCCAGGTAACTGAGGGCCCCCGTGGGATGGCCCTCCATCTCTGAGCCCCACCAGGAGGGGTAGTCGAAGACGAGAGCGATGTCCGCCGCGACACGGCTCCCCCGGACCGGTGCCAGGGACCGGAGGTGACGGCCCAGCTCCACGGTGTTGCGCCACACATCGGAGTCCTGTCCGGCATGAGGAAGCATGGCGGAGTGGTACTTCTCGGCCCCGGCGGCGGACTGCCGCCACTGGAAGAACATCACGGCGTCGGCACCTCGCGCCACGTGGGCGAGCGAGTTGCGCAGCATTTCTCCGGCGCGCTTGGCGCTGTTGCGGGGCTGCCAGTTGACCGCCGACGTCGAGTGCTCCATCAGCATCCACGGCGCCCCTCCCGCGACTCCGCGGCTGAGGTCGGCGCTGAAGGCGAGGCCGATGTGGGCCTCGGGGTCGCGGGATACCAGGTAGTGGTCGTTGGCCACCACGTCCATGTCCTCGGACCAGGAGAAGTAGTCGACCCATTTGTTGGCCGTGGTCATCATGAAGTTCGTCGTCGTCGGCACCTGCGGGGTGACCTCGCGCAGCACATCGCGCAGGGCCCGGTAGTGGACCAGTTGCTCGTCGGAGGAGAAACGGGCGAAGTCGAGCTGTTCGGTCGGGTTGACGAAGGTGGGAGCGGATCTCGGCGGCAGGACCTCCTCGAAGGAGTCGTAGCGCTGGGACCAGAAGGCCGTGCCCCAGGCGGTGTTGAGTGCCTCGACCGTGCCGTAGCGATCCTGGAGCCAGCGGCGGAAGGCTTCGGCGGCGGCGTCCGAGTAGTCGTGCGGAACATGGCAGCCGAGTTCGTTGTCGACGTGCCACACGGCCAGCGCGGGATGGTCGCGGTAGCGCTCGGCCATCCGGCGGGTCATCAGCAGGGCGTAGTCACGGAACACCGGCGAGGAGACCGCGTAGGACTGTCTCGCCCCCTGGTGGAGCACCGTGCCGTCGCCGAGTTCGGGCAGGATCTCGGGGTGCTTTCGCGTGAGCCACGGCGGCGGTGACGCGGTGGCGGTGGCCAGGGCGACGCCTATGCCTGCGGTGTGCAGCCGGTCGAGCACGGCGTCCAGCCAGTCGAAGTCGAACTCCCCCTCACGTGGCTCCAGTTGCGCCCAGGAGAAAATGGCGACACTGACGAGTCCGACACCGGCCTCCTTCATCAGTTCCACATCCTCCAACTGGACGTCCAGGGGCCACTGCTCGGGGTTGTAGTCACCTCCGTAGACGATTCCTTCGGCATGCAGAGGCCAGGGGCGTTCGGTCGTCACTGTGATCCATCCTTCCGAGGGCACGCAGATCGTGTTCCGGTGCCGGGGGGGGTGTTGCCGTGCGGGCAGCGGGCGCTGCGGGTCGGAGGGGCTCTGCTCAGCGGCCCGACTCGACCATGTCGGTCATGCCGTCGACGAAACCCGTGGCGGCCTCGTGCACGCCCATCCGGCTGAAGACGACCTCCCGGTTGTAGCGGACCAAGGTCTGTTCAACGGTCCGGCGCCGTCGGGGACAACGATCCGGCGAGCCTGCGACGCGGCCACCTCCGGCCATTCCGGGTACGTGCGTACGGTCCGGTCGTCCTCGGCCCTACCCGATGCGACCTGCTGACGGGCCGTCTGCACGGCCGGGGTGCCACACCGGGGTTGTAACGTTTCAATGGATGTCGACGTGGATCTCACGTCATCGCATCCAGCGATTCGGCTACGGGCGTTCATTCGCGGACTCCCACCCGCACGCCTTTGCGCACCCCGCCCTCCACACGCGGCGCCGGCGTCCTCGGAGCGGGAGGGCAAAGACCCTTCACGGAAGGCTTGTCACTGCTCGGCGCGAGACGTTTCGGCCTTGTTCCCGCCGACCGTATCCCGCTTCGAGAGGAGCCTAGGCACCCCGCATGTTGACGTCAACATCCGTGCACACGGAAATGTGAGACCGGCCGGGAACAAAGCGCCTCCCTCTCCGCACAGCCCAAACCCCGGTGCACGTGCGGTAGCAGGAAGACTTCGGGCGCAACCGGTTCGGGGCCCGCTCACATACCCTGGCGGGGATCACGTATCCGTCGGCGGAGAGGCCATGAGCGGCGTGGAAGCAGAATCCGGGCAGGCGCGGCAGCGACGGCGCGACGCCTCCATCGACGACGTGGCACGGCGGGCCGGTGTCTCGGGCCAGACGGTGTCCCGCGTCGCCAATGGCCGCAGCAACGTCGGGGCCGCGACCCGGGAGCGCGTGCTGGCCGCCATGAGTGAGCTGGGTTACCGCCCCAACAGCGCGGCCCGCGCCTTGAGATCAGGCCAGTTCCGCAGTATCGGAGTCATCGTCTTCACTCTTACCTCCTACGGGAATCTGCGGACACTGGAGGCGGTCGCCGCAGCGGCCACCGAACGGCGCTACACGATCACCCTGATGCCGTTGACTCAGCCCACCCACGCCGAGGTGAGTGTCGCCCTCGACCGCCTGGGCGAGCAGGCCGTCGACGGAGTCATCCTGCTCATCGAGTCGCACCTGATCGGATCGGACGAAGCGCGACTCCACCGGGGCATTCCCGTCGTCACCGTGGACTCCCGGGTGGCGGACCGGTCCGCCGTGGTGGACACCGACCAGTTCACCGGCGCGCGCCTGGCGACCGAGCACCTCCTGGAGCTGGGCCACGAGACCGTCTGGCACGTGGCCGGCCCCCGGGACTCCTACTCCGCCGACCTGCGCCTGCGGGGCTGGCGCGCGACCTTGCTGGCCCACGGCCGGCCGGTGCCCGAGCCGATTCACGGCGACTGGTATTCCGACTCCGGCTACGACGCCGGACGGAGGCTCGCCGCCGAGCCGGAGCTGACGGCCGTCTTCGCCGCGAACGACCAGATGGCGCTGGGGCTGCTGCGCGCTCTGACGGAAGCGCACCGGCGCGTACCCCAGGACGTGAGCGTCACCGGTTTCGACGACATGCCCGAAGCCAGAAATTTCATCCCCCCTCTGACGACCGTCCACCAGGACTTCACCGCCATCGGCAGGACGGCCGTGCACGCGCTCGTCCAGGAGATCGAGGGCGGAGCGCCCGCGGAGTACAAGGAGGTCGCCCCCCGGCTCACGGTCCGGGACAGCACGGGCACGCCTGCCGGGCCACGGCCGGCACCGTTCGCCCCGGTGGCCGAAGGGTAAGTGAACTTCCACCGATGTCATGGGCGTCCGCTCTTCCCCTGGGCCGGAGTTGCCAGGTCTGCAGCCGGCCGCACATGCCGAACGGGCGGGCCCGGACCTCGCGTCCGCCTCCTTGCCGGCCCTGGCGGCCGTGAGGTCGTGGCGGCCCGGCCGGAGGCGAGGGACGCGGGCCGGAGAGTGACCGGCCCACCGGGCGTCGCTCTCCGGTCCGTACGCCCAGGCCCGCCCCGTCAGGGCGCTCCCGTCGACCGCCGGCCAGGGACCGGCCGCGTCCACGTCACCTCGGGTGGGCCGGCTGGAGCCCCGCGTACACACCGCCCGTGCGCAACAGCTCCCCATGGGTACCGACTTCTGCGATTTTGCCGCCCTCCATAGCCACGATGCGGTCGGCACCCTGGATCGTGGAGAGCCGGTGGGCGACAACGAAGACGGTCCGCCCGTGCACGAGCCGGGTGAGCGCCTCCTGCACGAGGGCCTCGGAACGGTTGTCGAGCGCGGAAGTGGCCTCGTCGAGCACCAGCACCCTCGGATCACGGATCAACGCCCGAGCGATGGCGAGACGTTGCTTCTGACCGCCCGACAACTGCGCGCCGCGCTCACCGATGACCGTGTCCAGGCCGCTCTGCAGGCCGTTCACGAATTCCAGCGCGTTGGCGTCCCGGAGGGCACGCATCAGCGTCTCCTCGTCCGTGTCCCCCAAGCCGTACGTGACGTTGTCGCGGATGCTGCCCTCGAAGAGGATCGACTCCTGGGGCACCACCGACAGGAAGCGCCGGTAGGTCCGGAGGTCGAGCCCGGCCATATCGGTTCCGTCGAGCAGGATGCGGCCCGAGGTGGGCCTGATGAACCCGATGAGCAGGTTGAGCACGGTGGACTTGCCCGCACCCGAGGCCCCGACGAGCGCGATGGTCTCCCCCGGCCGCGCGGACAGGGTGAACCCGTCGACCGCCGGCTCCCCGTCCTCGTAGGTGTATCCGACGTCCTCGAAGTCGATGCGGCCGACAACGCTCTCGACACGTGCCTTGCCGGCGTTGTTCTCCAGGTCAGGTGCCTGCAGCACCTCACCTGCCGAGCGCACCGACTCCAGGCCCTTGGTGAGGATCGGAGCAAGACCCAGCAGTGTCGTCACGGAACCCGTCAGCACGGTGAAGAAGGAACTGAGCATCACCACATCACCAGGGGTGATGGCCATCCACCCGTGGTACGCCACCAGGGCGGAGCCCGTCAGGCACAGAACACCGAGCGTATTGAGGATGACCCAGGCCAGCGACCCGAAGCGGCCGTTGAGCATGTCCAGGCGCATCCCGGCCGCGAACACCTGGCGCAGCGAACCGTCGACCCGGCCGAGCGCGGTCCGCTCCAGCCCATGGGCTCGAGTGATGGGGATGAGCGTGGTCATCTCGCCGACGCGGGAGGAGAGTTGTTCGACCTCGCGACGGAAGGACTCGTTGTGACTGCGCAGCCGTCCACGCAGTTTCATCACGAGGAAGCCGGAGGCCGGCACCACGACGAGGAAGACGGGAAGAAACTCGGGCACGCGCACACCTATGACGACCAGCCCGCCGATCAGCGTGACGACGGCGCCGAGACCCATGTCGGAACTCTGCTGGACCATCTGTTCCACGGCTTCGACATCGCGGACCACCTTGGCCTGCAGCACGCTCGAACTCACCCGTGAGTGGTAGCCGATGGACAGTTGCTGCATCCGGCGGCAGAGGGCCGAGCGCAGAGTCGTACCCATGCGCCGGATGCTGCCGGCGAGGCACCGTACGTACCACTGGTGGAGCGGGTAGTTGATCACGAGGATGAACAGCAGTACGCCGCTCGCCTTCCAGATGCCCGACTCGGGGCCGTGCTGGACGACTACGTCGAGGACGGTGGCGGTGATCAGCGGAAGCAGCCAGATGGGACTGTGCTTCACGACGAATATGGCGACCGCCAGGGCCAGCCGGCCACGGTCGGGACGGAAGAGATGACCGAGGGTGCGGACCGGGTTCTCGCCGCGGTAACGGTGATCGAGGTGGTCGAAGGGTGCCAGGGGTTCGGCGTAGTGCGGTGAAAGCGCTTTCTCCATGGGGTTCATCCCACCCGCTTCCGTCGTCGGCGACAACCCCCGTTCCACGGGCAGAGACCGCCCCACCCGTACGCATCGGACACCGGTCCACTCGCCTCGGCGCATTCCCATGGAAATCACGCTGCGTAATCCCTCACCGGCCGGGTACGGGGCCTGGATGTTCAGATATAGGCGTGTACGAGTGTTGACCGTGCTGCTCAGCGGCTGGGTGGTGCTGACCGCCGTGGAGCGGTGGGCGGAGCATGCACCATGGCCGCGTGCGGTGCTGGGCGGGCTCCTGTGGTCGTGCGTGGTGGCCGGCGTCTGGTGGTTCGCCGAGTGGACCCAGTCACCACTGCGCACGGCACGAGAATCGGCGGCAGCACACCGGCCGGTGGAACCGCACGGGCAGGACGCGGACACCGATGAGGCGGCCGCCGACCGTCAGCCTGATCCTGCCGCGCCGTCACAACGCTGAGCCCGGCCCGGGCTCCGCCGCAGACGGCAATCGCCCGTGCGCACCTCAGAAGTGCGCACGGGCGATTGCCGTCTGCCAGGCATTCTGGTCACAGCCCCCGAGGGCCGTCACCCGCCGCCGTGGACTCGGCCAGCTTCCGGAACTCACCCAGGTCGTAGTTGGCCAGTGCCGAGTCGAGGTTGGTCAGGGCGCCCAAGCGCTCCACGAACCCGCTGGGGTCGTACTCGATCTGCAGGGCGACCCTGCTGGAAGTGTCGTCGAGCCTGTGGAATGTGACCACTCCGGCGTGGTGCACGCCCTCGATCGTCTTCCAGGCGATCCGGTCCTGCGGAACGACTTCGGTGAGCTCCGCGACGAAGCTCTTGTCGGCCCCCGGCAGGGACAGCTGCCAGGAGAACCGGCGCTCATCCATCGGATCGACCCGCCGCACATGGCTCAGGAACTTCGGCCACTGCGTCACATCGCTCCACAGGGCCCAGGTGACGCTGACCGGCGCCTTGATGTCGACGGTTTCGACGAGGGAGGAGGACATAAGAAAAGCAACCCCTTCTTTCGCTCGGTTACGCCTTGTGCTGCCGACTACCCGATCGTCGGCATCACACGCACGCCCCTCCGCCTTCCCGGTCGCACCGGTCGGCACCAGCCGCATCAAGGCCGGTGAGCCTGGTCTCGCGCCTGCCGAGCGCCGCCCGCGCTCACGAGGCAGCAGCCGCCGCGGTCACCGGCGCCGGATAGGCGGAGCGCGTGCAGTCCGGAGGAGGGCGTGCTTCAGTGGAGCGGTGAGCTGCAACGGAATTGAGAGCGTCCTCCGGCTGAAGGGTCTGGCATGAAATGCGCGGTGATCGGTGGAACGGGGCTCATCGGATCGAAGGTCGTCAAGAAGCTGGCCGCCGATGGGCACCAGGCAGTGCCGCACTCGAAGTCGACGGGCGTGGACGTCGTCACCGGCGAGGGCTTGGAGAAGGCGGTCGCCGACGCCGACGTCATCGTCAACCTGACGAACTCCCCGACCTTCGACGAGGCGGCATCGGCCTTCTTCCGGCAGTCGATGGACAACCTGCTGAACGCCGGCCGGAAGGCCGCGGTGGGCCACTTCGTCGTGCTGTCCATCGTCGGCGTAGACCAGGTACCCGAACTGGACTACTACCGCGCCAAGGCCCTCCAGGAGGAGATTCTCGCAGCGGGACCGGTCCCGTACTCCATCGTCCGAGCCACACAGTTCATGGAGTTCGTCGACGCGATCCTGAGCTGGACGTCCGACGGTGACACCGTCCGGCTACCCCCCACCCCGATCCAGCCGATCGCCGCCCAGGACGTCGCCGACGCGGTCGCCGGAGTTGCCGCAGGTCCTCCCTTGCAGGGGATTCACAACATCGCGGGACCCGAGGTCTTCCCGCTCGACGAACTCGGCAGGATCACTCTCGCGGCCCGTTCGATCAGCCGTACCGTCATCACGGACGACACCGCCGGCATGTTCGCCGCCGTGCACGGAGACGTCCTCACGGGCAAGGAGGACGCCTCGGTCGCCCCCACCCGTTACGCGGACTGGCTGGCGTCGGAACCGCTTGCGGACTGACCGTCGACGGGGCCGGCTCCGCGTCGAGGGATGCAGTCGGGCAGCATGGCGCGATGGACTCGGATCAGCCTCTGCTCCGCGAGGTGAAGGTCATCGACACGGTCGCGCTGATCAGGCTGGAGGAGCGGGCGGACGAGCTCGGCCTCAGCCAACGGCTGGCCCCGGCGTGGGTACTGAGGCATGCGGCGGCCAAGGGAGCCCATCACCTCTGGCCGGCGGTGTGGCAGAGCTTGTCCCACCGCCCGGACGTTCCACGTCAGCTGCGGTGCGAATTGTTGATCACGCTGCGCACGGGAGAGCGCGTGGTGAGCCTTCTGGATGTACTTCCCGACGAGTTCATCCCACTGCCGAGGGTGACGTCACGCGAAGAAGGCATGCGGGTGAGTCGGCTTCTGGACCGAGCTCCGCCGGTCAGGGAATGGCTGTTGCGGGAGGGCGAAGGCCCCTCAGACCATCTGCTGTGACAGACAGCGCCGACGGATCCGCAGGTGGCGAAACCAGTACGGGCGAACTCGCACCCGGAGGACCGGCGTTGGCCACCGGGTCCGCACGGCCCGCCGAGGCGCCGGTCGCCACGGCGGCCGCGCCCGGCGGATGCAGGTTTCCGCGCCGCGACCTCGGCCCGGCGGAATCGTTCCGGTGGTGAACCGGTAGGCCGGCCCGGCTGCTCCGCGCTCGCCCAAGGGGTGCCCAGCAAGCGTTCCGCCCCAGCACTGAAACGGCTAGATGAAGCCATGAGGCGCATTTCATATGAATCGTCATGATGGAATCTGGTGCGCCCGGAATCGCTGAAGGCACACATCACCATGCACAGAACGGAGGGTAAACGTCCATGAAACAGCCCGGCAAGCCTCCTGATTCACCGACCCAGGTCAGCAAGAGTTCCTGGAGGCACGTACTGGAACGCACAGTCAAAGAATTCAAGCAGGACGAACTGACTGACAGAGCTGCCGGGTTGACCTACTACGGCATCCTGGCGCTTTTCCCCGCCCTGCTGGTGCTGGTCGCACTGCTCGGCATCGCGGGCGACTCCGCCACGCGAACCGTCCTGGACAACATCCAGAAGCTCGCGCCGGGCTCGGCCCGGGACGTGATCACCAACGCGGTGACTCAGCTGCAGTCCAGCAGTGGGACCAGCTCCGTGCTGGCCGTCGTCGGCCTACTGGGCGCCCTGTGGTCCGCTTCCGGTTACATCGCCGCCTTCATCCGCACATCCAACGTCGTGTACGACGTGCCGGAAGGCCGCCCGGCCTGGAAAGTACTCCCGGTGCGCGTGGGCCTGACCCTCGTGCTGATGATCCTCTCCTGCATCAGCGCCCTGATCGTCGTGCTCACGGGAGGGCTGGCCCGGCAGGTCGGCACGGCACTGGGGGCGGGCGACACCGCCATGACCGTCTGGTCGATCGCCAAGTGGCCCGTCCTCGTGGTGCTGGTGGCCATCATGCTGGCGATCCTGTACTGGGCCGCGCCGAACGCCAAGGGCCGGGGCTTCACGTTCGTCTCCCTGGGCAGCCTGCTGGCCCTGCTGATCTGGCTGGTCGCCTCGGCCGCCTTCGCGTTCTACGTGGCCAACTTCGGTTCCTACAACAAGACGTACGGGGCCCTCGCCGGTGTCATCATCTTTCTGGTCTGGCTGTGGATCACGAATCTGGCGATCCTACTCGGGCTCGAGTTCGACGCGGAGATGGCTCGGGAGAGAGCAGTCGTCAGCGGCCGTCCGGCGGACGAGGAACCGTACGTCGAACCGCGCGACACCCAGAAGTGGACGGACGAGGAGCGCCGATCCGCGGGCCACACCGACCGTCCCACCGCCGAACGCCGCGCGCGGGACAGACGGCAGCAGGACGAATGAAACCGGCCGCCCCACCACACAGTGACAGATTGATACGGCGGGGGCGTTCAGTCGCGGACCAGTTGCAGCGCCTTGTTCAGGTTGTACTCGGCGATGCCCGCCATGAATGCCCGGTTGGGGAAGTCCCCGTCGAGCAGCCTCAGCGGGCCCGCCGTCAGCGAGATTCGCTGTGCCAGTATGTAGAGCGCGAGCCGGCACCCGTCCAGTCCTTCCACCCCCAGCGGTCGGTAGGCGTCATGCAGGCGGATCCGCAGAAAAACGTGCCCCCACTCGACGTCGACCACATCAAGCCCTCGATGTCGATCGTCTCTCGGGGTGCGCGTCGACGGGGTGATCGCAGCTGATCGCACCATGACACAGCGGCTTCCTGGCAACACGGAGTTGCGGAAGCCAACCGAGATCCGGAAGGCCTCCGATACCGCACGTGCACGTACTCGCGTCGGAGGCTGGTGCGAGCAGTTTGGCAAGGTCGGTGTCCAGCTCAGTGACACTCGTCCCTGGCCGGGGGCGTAGAGCGGACTCTCGGCATGACTCCGGCTATCACTCAGGGCAGATTCGGTGGTACCCGACTCCCTCGGGGACGTAGCGGCGCCATTCGCGTTCGGTGAAAGACCTGCCCGCCGTCGTGCAGGCCTTGTGCGTGAGGGTGGCAAGGTCGTTGAAGGCCCCGGTGTCCCACAGCCGTACGGTCATGTCGGCGCTGCTGGTGGCCAGAGTGTTTCCGTCCGGCGCGAACAGGGCCGAGTTCACGACGCCGGTGTGGCCGGTGTAGAAAGCAGACCTCTGATGGGTTTCGATATCCCAAAGGCGTACTGCGCGGTCATCGCCGACCGTTGCCAGGGTCTTCCCGTCCGGGCTGACGACGGCCGACGAGACACCACCGACGTGGCCCGTGAGGGTAGCAAGGCGACGGTGGGTGTGTACGTCCCACAGCATCACCGCACCGTCCAGGCCGCTGCTGACGAGAGTCTCGCCGTCCGAGGTGAACGCCACCGACTGCGCCAGATCGGTGTGCCCCGCGAGCATCGCGGTGAGGCTTCGGCGGCTTACATCCCACAACCTCAGTTTTCCGTCCCCGCTCGCCGTTGCCAGGGTGCTGCCGTCCGGACTGAAAGTGACAGAGCGGATCTCACTCTTGCCGCCCGCGTCGAGGGTGCCGAGCCGACGATGCGTCCGAACGTCGAACAGGCGCACGGACGAGGACTGGGAGCCGCGGATCACGATGGTCCTGCCGTCCGGACTGAAGGTCGTCAAGCCGACCCCACCGTCGATGGAGGCCAACTGCCTATGGGTCCGTACGCTCCACAGGCGGGTCTTCCGGTCGGCATAATTGCTAGTGACGATGGTCCTGCCATCCGGGCTGAAGAGGACGGAGTCCCCGGGCCTGCCGTGGCCGTCGATGGTGGCAATGCGACGGTGAGTGTGTGCGTCCCACAGCAGGACCGCCGAGCTGTCATAGCTGCTCGCAGCGACGAACCGGCCGTCTGGACTGAACTGTACCGAGCTCACCTTGCCACCGTGCCCGGTCAGCCGGCCCAGTATGTAACGCGCACGAGCGTCATACAGGCGGACGACGCCGCTGTTGTCACCGACCGCCAGCATCTTTCCGTCCGGGCTGTATGTGGCCAGGGGTCGCGAAACTACGGTTCGGGATATGGCACCATCCGACCTGTCGATCGTGGCGCGCGGCCTCCCGGCCCGCATGTCCCACAGCCGGACCGTGGCATCTGCGGACCCGCTGGCCAGCGTCGCGCCGTCCGGGCTGAACGCAAGTGCTCTCACGGACCCGATATGGCTGTTCAGCACGGTCAGGGCCGTGCGCTCCCGGACGTCCCACAGCCGAACGGAGCGGTCCTGGCCACCGCTGGCCAGGGTCTGGCCGTCCGGGCTGAAGGCCAGAGCGAACACGGTGCCGCTGTGTCCGGTAAGCGTGGCCAGCAAACGGTGCTTGCGTACGTCCCATAGGCGCGCGGTGGCGTCGCTCGCCCCCGTGGCCAGCGTCGCGCCGTCCGGGCTGAACGCCAGTGACTGGGTCAGACCCGTGTCGGTCCTCAGGGCGGCGGTCCGGCGCCTCTCCCTGACGTCCCAGAGCTGCACCGCAGCCTTCTCCCTGTCGCTGGAGAGGACGTTGCTGAGGGCAACTGCCAGGGTCCTGCCGTCCGGGCTGAATTCGAGGCGGGAGGGCACAGCGATGTCATCGCTGTCGACGACCTGAAACTCGTCGATCCTCTGATGAGTACGGGCGTCCCAGAGCAGGACCTTGCCTCGCTGGCCGCCGGTGGCGATCGTGTCCCCGTCCGGGCTGAGGACTGCCGGGCTCCCGGCGCCAGGCAGGACAGCGGTCTGCTTTCGAGTGTGTGCGTTCCACAGCCGGACCGTCCACCCGTCACCGCTGGTGATGAGAGTCCTGTCGTCGGGGCTGAACGCCGCCGTCTGCACCTGTGTGCTGCTGGCGTCAAAGGAAGCCGACTGTCGGCGTCCTCCTGTGTCCCACAGACGTGCTGTGCCGTCGTCTCCGCCGGTCAGGAAGTTCTTGCCGTCCGGGCTGAAGGCGATGGAATTCACCTCTGCCGAGTGCCCGGTGAGAGTGGCCTGCAAGGGTGCGGAGACCGTGGCCAGGAGCTGGGCGCGGGTCTCCGGGGTCGGTGAGATGCGCTGAGCGGCCAGGGCAAGGCGAGCTGCCAAGGCAGGGTCGGTGTTGGCATGCTGCCGACTCTGCTCCGTCAGGCTTCGAGTGGCGGCCAGGGCCCGCTGCTCGCTGCTGCTGCTGCGGGCGTTGAGGGTGGCCAGGCCGGCAGCGACAAGGACCAGTGTGATGACAACGGCGAGGCCCGCGAGGATCAGGCTGCGCCGACGCTGGGTCTGGGCGCTGGCCTCGACGAACTCCTCCTCCTCGACGGAGATTTCGGTGGCACGTGCGCCGATCCACCGCCGAGCCTCGGCGATCTGCTTCCGGCCAAGGGCAGGTTTGCGCGGGTGACCCTGCTCTTGCCAGGCCCGCAGGGAACGCCGTAACGCCTCCTGCCAGCTGCGGAATTCCCGGTTCCCCTCTACCCAGCGTTGCAGCCGCGGCCACTTCTCCACCAGTGCCTGGTGCGCGAGCTCAGCGGTGTCCCGCCCCGTCGGGCGACGCGTCACGACAACCAGCCGCGTGCTGGCCAGCCGGTGTATCAATGCCCAGTCACCCGCAGAGAACTGCGTGCGGGCAGCGACCCGGCGTGTGTCCGGGCCGCGCTCCCCGGCATCCAACTGTTCACCCGGACGGACAAGTTGGATGAAGATCCGCTCCAGCGCCTGCTGCTCGGCATCGTCCGCCCAGCCCCATAGGCTGTGATCCGCTTCTCCCGCCAGCACTCCCTCCACGCCACCGAGATCTTGGTACCCGGTGGTGGTCAGCCATCCGCGTTCCTGCCTCTCCCACAGTCGGCTCAGGGCGTACTCGAGCATCGGGAGCGCGGCCGGACCGGGCGGGCTGTCACGCAGTAGCTGCTCCACCAAGCCGTCGGCGAAACGGACCCCCGCGTGCCCCTCCAAGGGACGGACGATCGCCTCCCGCAGCTGTGCTCGCATCATCGGCTGGACCACCATGGAGGTGGCCTCCCATGCCGTACGGAGATGGGGGAGCTGTTCGACCTGAGGGAGGAAGTCGATCCGGGTGACGACCACGGCCTGTGCGGGACGGCTGCCGTCCGTACGGCGTGCCGTCAAGACGCCGAGCATGGCATCCAGCCGGAGGGCTGTATCGGGCGCGTCCGCGAGTAACGTCTCGAACTGGTCGGCCACCAGGACCAGCCGGGATCGTCCGCCGTGGCGGGCCAGTGTCTGCTCCACGGCGGTACGGATGCCCTGTTCATCGGTGAGCTGCCGAGCCAGAGCCGTCCAGCGGTCGTGCCACCCCGCCTGCATGGTGTCCGCGTCTCCCGCCGAGGCCAGAGCCCAGGCAAGCAGCTCCTCAGCGGAAAGCCGCAGCCCATGGGGCAAGCGGGCGATCACGTACCGTTCACTGTCGAGGTGCCCGAGCAGGCCGGCACCGACCAGCGAGGACTTGCCGACGCCGGAAGGCCCGAACACAGGCAGTACGGGTACCTGCTGCTCGATGAATTCGATCAGCTGCTGCGTCTCGTTCGTACGGCCGTGGAAGATGGCGCGGTCCTGCTCGGTGAACGCCAGAAGTTCACGGTACGGGCTGTCCGCCAGCAGCCTTCTGCGCAGTTGGGGCCACTCCCGGGTAAGGGACTCCACGGTGAGGGCATAGCCGGTCCGGCGCCGCGGGTCCCCCTCGACTGCGACAACGATGCCGATGACGCCGCCGAATTCCTCGTCCCACACCGGCGCCCCGCTGAAGCCGCCTGCCAGCGGAAACGGTGCCTCTGCGTCGCAGGTCAGCTGCCACCAGCCTGTACCCTCACGGCCCTCGACGCTGCCGCGGGTCCAAATCCCGGCGTCCTTACTGCCACCACGTCCCGGGTACTGCGGGAAGCCGAAAGCCCGCCAGCGGTGCCCGGCCAGGTCCTCCGCCTCTACGATCCGCAGGGGCACGGCGCCCGGCGGGGGCTCGCCGTTCAGCTGCAGGACGGCCACGTCGCCGCTGTTGTCACCGGCCACCGGAACACTGAAATGCACGGAGGCCACAGCCTCGGGACGACCAGGCAGCAGCGGGAAGTCGAGAGTGACCGGTAGAAGGTCCGGCAGCGCTTTGTCGTCCGGGATGCCTGCGGTGGAGGCGACGACGTGGGCGCAGGTAAGGAGCAGCCGGTCGGGAATAAGGAACGCTACTCCGACGGGACGGCCGTCATGTAGCACCCGGGCCACCCCCCGCTCCCACGCGGAGTCCGGCACGCCTGCCGGCGTCACGTGCCGCCCTCGGGGCGGTCCCACTCCAGCTCCAGCCTGATGTGCGCCTCTCCAGATCCCTTCGCCACGACCAAGCCCGCCTCCGCTGTCACCCGCAACCCGAACTCGGCACGGACGTGATCAGGTTTGCGTGGCAGATCGGCCAGACGCTCCAGCATCGCCGCAGCCACCCGCTGCACCCGGGCCATGCCCGATTCGAACGTGTCGGCGGACGTCGCGAAGAGTTCGTCACCGCGACTCGCCCGGATCACCCCGGAGCCCTGCTCGTCGGACAACTCGACGACGAAGACCTCACCGTCTTCGAAGGGGACGCTCAAGTACACGCGATGACCTCTCCCTTGCTGCACCAACTCACATGCGAGGTAGTGCAGTTGCACGGATCTTCTCGGCCTGTCATGGTAGCTGCGATCCTCGGCAGCGCCCCCCGTTCCCGGCGTCCTTGAGTTTGGTGTACTACTCTCCGTGGGCTCGCGTACCGTGCATTCACTGATCACGGGCTGCCTGTCTACTGCGCTTGGGCGCGGCCGTCCCTCGGCGAGGGGTCCGTGGTGGCGGATCGTCGCGTTGTGCGACGTCCACTCGTTCCGAGGGTGTGCGAAGAGCTCCGCTTGTGGCGGTAGCCCAGGCTGTCCGAGCCGTCGGGCAGACTGTCCTGGGGGGATCTGGTGCTGATCCGGGTAGTTCTGGAGGGGCGGTCGGCTGGCGGGATGGGGTGCTTCCGCGGTCGGTGGCAGTCTACTGAGGCGCGCCGTGGCCGCGGGTGAACTCGTTGACCGTGCCCTCGACTCCGGAGCGGACCGCATAGCGGGTCTTCCACTCGGTTGCCTGCTGCTCGGTGCAGGAGCTGGTGCACCGGCTGCGGGCCGGGCCGGCACTGCCCCCGGCAGGGTCGCCGAAGCGGCCGGCTGTTTGGCCCACTTCCAATGCCAACCGTTGCGGAGTCCTCCAAGTTCAGGACCGCACGACTGTCAACCCCCCAGTCGGACCGTGCGGGTTTTGACCAGAATGCGCGAGGAGCCCCGTGCGGAGGGCAACGGTGTGAACTGTCGCGGCACCACCGCCCGTCCCCCTCGGGACGGGCCGCCGATAGCCCCCCATAGACGGTCCCGCTCCTCGCACAGCGTGTCACCCAGCAACCGAGCGAGCTGCTCGGGATCCCCGTCGCCCTCCGTCACCGCTCGCCCGCAAGGTCGACTTCTTCGCGGTGCACCGGTGCCGTATCCGTCACCTTCGAGCGACGCCACGGGTGCGCAATCGGCGCCGACACCGCACGCCACCAAGCATCCGAAGGAAGTTCCCCTGCCGGTTCGAACGGCTCACCCGGACGGGGGAACGCCACCGGCTGCCCTACCTCCTCAGCAGCATCCTTCATCCACTCCCCCGGTTCGGCCCACGGGTGCGGTGCGAGGTTGAAGGTGCCCCAGTGGATCGGCAGCAGCACCCCGTGCGGCCGGCCGCCTTGCAGGTCGAGGTGCGCCTGGACCCCCTCGGCGGGCGACATGTGGATGTCCGGCCAGTACTCCGAATAGGCGCCGACCTGGATCATCGTCACGTCGAAAGGCCCGTGCCCGGCCCCGATCTTTTGGAATCCGGAGAAATAGCCGGTGTCTCCGCTGTGGTAGACCCGGTGCTCCGGGCCTGCGACGACCCATGACGCCCAGAGCGTGTGCTGCTGATTGCGCAGTCCGCGCCCGCAGAAGTGCCGCGCGGGGGTGGCGGTCAGGCTGAGGCCCGCGATCCGCGCGGTTTCGTTCCAGTCGAGCTCGTGGATGCGCTCCGGGGATACACCCCACCGCTCCAGGTGAGCTCCGACACCGAGCGGCACCGCGAAGACCGTGTCCGTCCTCGCCAGGGCCTTGATCGTGGGCAGGTCGAGGTGGTCGTAGTGGTCATGGGAGATCACGACGGCGTCGACGGTCCCGAGCGATGCGAGCGGCAGCGGGACGGGGTGCAGCCGCTTGGGTCCGGCAAAGGCGAACGGCGAACAGCGCTCGCCCCAGACCGGATCGAACAGGACCCGGCTGCCGTCGATCTCAGTGAGCACGCTGGAATGGCCCAGCCAGGTCACCCGCGGCCCCGTCGCCGACGGCGCAGTCAGATCGGCCGGGGTCGTGGCATGGACGGGCACGGTGCCGAGCGGGGATCTGCGGGCCCGTTCCTCCTTGCGGAAGTACCCCTTGGCGAATTCCAGCATCGAGCCCGACGGCCTGGTCCGAGCGCCTTCCGGATTCCGGAACGCTCCGTCGGCGAAATTGGGTGAACAGCGGATCCGCTCCATCCGCGCCCCGGCCGAGTCCGCCCCGAAGGCGTCGGGGCGCAGCGAGCGGAGTCGGGTACGGAGCGAGGGCTGGTTGTCAGCGCCGGTCACAACATCTCCAGAGGGAGTCGGTCGTCTCATTATGGTCGGGGGGTGCGACAGAGCGAGGGCTCGACAGTGAACAGAGCACACATGCGCGTGCTCCGGAGCCGTGTCGTAGCTGTGCCGCAGGTCGGATCGGATCAGGCACGCGGCTGACCGTAGACATGCCCGATCCGCAAGGCCAGGACGACTCGGCGGTCCTGGACCATCACCCGGCGGTAGTCGTCCCAGTCGGGGTGCTCCCCACGGACGTCCCGGTAGAGCGTGATCAGCTGCTCGACCGTGGTGTCGTACGGGTCGGCGGCGGGCGGGGACAGCTCGGCGGTGACATCGGCGACAGTCCAGGCCCACCGGTCGTCGCTGGTCACGTGGTAGCTCGCCCGCGGGTCCCGGCGGAGGTTACGGGTCTTCGCCCGGCCCTCCGTGACGGACACGCGGATCACCCCCTCTTCGGGGTAATAGGCGTGGTTCACGTTGGACAGCTGGGGCCTGCCGTCCCGCTTCAGGGTGACCAGCACCCCGCCGTCGTACTCTCCGAAGATTCGGAGCAGCGCCTCGCGCCCGGGTTCGAAGTCCGTCATGCCGACTCCAACGTCCGTACCCCCCGGAGGATTCCGCATCCGGGGCGGCGATCTCACGTCCCGTGCTCTGCGCGCGCTCACAGCTTTGCCCCCTCGCACCGGGAGGCCGCCGAGCACGGGGCCGGATGTCCGGACCAGGGTTGGTCAGGGTGACGGCGTGGCGAGAGTACGGCTGAGCATGGCTGAGCGTCGTGAGGAGCTCCTGCGCGCTACCGTCGAGCAGATCGAGGTCCGGGGCGTATCTGCGGTCCGGATCTCCGACGTGGCCGTCGCATTCGCGTACACGGCGGAGGCCGATCTCGCCCATCTGCGTACGCTGCTGACCCGCCGCACCAGCGCCGTCCGGAGGCTCCGGGCCGCCGTTGGCTGGTACGCGCCGACCGGTCAGGCCGAGGGGTGGCGGCTGTGGATCGATGGGCGTCCGCCCTGCGTGATCCGGTGCTGCGCGACGTGGCCGGAGATCTCGACCAGCAGTGGAAGGCGGAGCTGGCCGAGGTCATCGAGGAGGGTGCCGCAGCGGGTGAGTTCCACTGCGAGGATCCGATGTCCGTGGCCTGGCGCGGCTGACAGCGCTCCTGGACGGCCGGCCAGATGGCGTCGTACGCGGGTCCGCTCTCCCGGGCCACCATGCTGCAGTGGACCGAGGAGGCGCTCGCCCGCGCACTCGGTATCGAAGACGAGGTTCTGACCGCCTGAGGACGCCGGGCGCATACGCCCGGGCCGGCGCGGGGCGGCCAGGTGCCCGGTCAGGTCTGGCGCACCGGCGCGTAGGCCTCTCCCTCGAGTCCGAACGTCCAGGCGACTCCCTCCTTCGCGGTCCGGGTCCTGGGCGGTACCCGCAGCCAGTAGGTGCGGTGCGTTCCGTCGGGCTCGGGGGTGGAGTTGACGACTTCGACCATCACGACGTCCTCGTCGCCCTCCATCGCGATGCGCCAGAGGATTCCGGTCCCGTCCCGGTGCATCGGCTCGGCGCCCGACTCGGAGAGGTAGCGGTCGTAGCCGTAGTACTCGAGCATCACGCGGCGCAGCTCCGCGTTCTCCTCGGCGCGTATACGGTCCGGAGTCAGGCTCGCCAGGCCGTCGAGGAACTCGGCCGGCACGGGCATTCCGCGCCAGGCGTACAGGGCGAAGCCGTCGGGGTAGGCAAGGGCCGGTCCGTCGCCTCGGTCGAGCCGTCCCGCCTCGTCGCGGTGGAGTGCCTCCGGCCGCTCACTGATCACCACGGCGTGTTCGTAGGGCCACCACCAACCGGCGTTCCGCGCGACCTCTGCCAGGCCGGTCAGCCGGTCGCCGCGGCCGTCGAAGGCCGCGAGCCAGGCCGCGTCGTGCTGTCCCAGGACCGCGTCGAGCAGCACGAGGCGGATGCCGGACTCGTCGTCGGGCCGTGTGGCGAGCTCGGCGACGACTCCCGTCCGTATCCTTTCGGCCAGTGCGGCGGTGGTCTCCCACAGCTGGGCTCCGGTGGCGGACCACAAGGCGGACCAGCCGGCCGGGCCCAGCTCGTCGTACATCCGGCGGCGTTCCTCCGCCCAGGGACGGGTGCGGACCTCTTCGCGCACCGAGCGTCCCGCGTCGGACAGCTTCTCCACCACCTCGACGGCCGCTCTGGGCGAGTCCGCCCAGATGATGCGCTCGGGCTCCGCGAGCCCCGCGCCGCGGTAGGCGAGCCGCACCCCGTCCTCGGCCGCGCGCCTGTCGGCCCTGCCCGTCGCCGCCGCCACGGTTCGCCACGTGTTCACGTACTGCATCGGTATTCCCGCCCCTGTTCCTTGTTTCCTGACTGCACATAGCCGGACCACCTCAAAAGCCCGCACCGCCCACCGCAGGAGGGTCAGTCCGCGACGATGCGGACCGCGCCCGGGGCGTACTCGCGCTGACGCACGACGCGGAACCAGCCTTTCGGCAGCGCTATCGCGGCGTGCTCCTCGTGGACCACGCGTCCGCCGTCGGGGAGATGGAGCAGCATCGGGCCGAACGGCCCCGCCTCCCGCATCAGCCGGCCCGGTCCCTGCACCGCGTGCGCGTGACCGGTGACCTCGCCCAGTGCCAGGACCAGCCGCCCTCGCCCGTCTCGTAGTTCGCCCTGCGCTCCGAGGAAGTGCGCGGGCACGTCCGACTCCTCCAGCGCCACTATCAGTACATCGCCCTGCCGGTACACAGACGTCTCCCCTCCGTCCCGGCACCCTTCGTGCCGGTCACAGGGAAAACGCTACGAGAGGGGTCTGACATCGACGGCCGGCCGGCGTCCGAGCCGCAGCCACAGCGTCCCCCGGTCACGCCGTTGTCAGTGGCGCTTGATAAACCTTGCGGACATCAGCCGCCCCCAGTATCAGGAGTTCGGTGCCATGTCCGACGCTGACCGTCTGCACGAGTTGCTCGGCCTTCCGGCCGTCGATTTCCAGCGCGAGACCGAGGGGAAGGCACGTCCCCCGGCCGATGCCGCGGCCTGGCGCATCAGCATCGCCCCGTACGCTTCCGATGACGGGGACGCCACTTGGGAGGACAAGTTCAACGCCTTCCTCGAAGCCGTCGATCCGTCAGGTGTAGAGGCTCTGATCATCGGGCAGTGGGGCGAGTCGTTCGAACAGACTTCTGCCTATCCCATCGGGCTCGTCGTCGCGGCGGCCGGCCGGCTGACCTCGCTCAGGGCAGTCTTCGTCGGGGACCTGACGGCGGAGGAGGCCGAGATCTCCTGGATCGAGCAGTCGGACGTCACCGCTCTGCTCTCCGCATTCCCGGGCCTGACCCATCTCGGTGTACGCGGTGGCACGGACCTGATATTTCCTCCCGCCAAGCACGAGTCGCTGCGTGCGCTCACCATCGAGAGCGGTGGGCTGCCCGCGGAGGCGCTGCGCGGCGTGCTGGACAGCGAGCTGCCTGCGCTGGAGAGTCTGGACCTCTGGCTCGGCGTCTCCGCGTACGGGGGCGATGCGGTCGTCCCGGACCTGGCTCCGCTGCTCACCGGCACCCGGTTCCCCCGACTGCGTCACCTGGGCCTGCGCAACAGCGAGTTGCAGAACGAGATAGCCGCCGCGCTCGGTTCGGCGCCGGTCGTCGCGCAACTCCGCACCCTCGATCTGTCGAACGGCACGCTGGGCGACGAGGGCGCGGCCGCGCTGCTCGAGGGCCAGCCGCTCACTCATCTCGCCTCTCTCGACCTGCACCATCACTTCCTGACCGAGGCCATGGAGCGCCGTATCTCGGAGGCCCTGGAGCCGCACGGTGTGTCGGTCGATCTGTCCGATCGCTGCGAGCCGTGGGACAACCTCGGCCCCGAGGGCCGCTACACCGCGGTCGCGGAGTGAGGGCGCGATGACCGACATCACACACCCCGACGTCTTTCACGGCCCGCCGGTCCACACCCTGCCCGGCCCGACGGGGGCCAAGGCGCTGCCCGCAGCTGATCTGGTCTCGGCCCCTTTCGTCTCCCGTATCGAGGTGCTGTGCACCCGTGCAGGTACACGGGTCGATCTCGCCGAGGCGGAGCACTGGGATACCGAGGAGGACGAGGCCCGCTATGTCGCCGTCAGCGAATAGCGGGCAGCCGCGCCTCGCGATCGTCGGCATTCCCGCCAACCGCAGGGTCGGCCTCTTCCAGGACGCCGTGCGCGCCGCCGGGCTGCCCGCCGCGCGCACGGTGTCCTGGCTGGAGGTGCTGCGGGGAGAAGCGGTCTTTTTCCCAGGGGAAACCGTGCGTGTCGATTCCCCCGGTGAGGACGCCGAGGTGGACCGGCTGCTGCGGGGCGACGACGACCCGACCAGGGTCGAGGGGTCGGCCCGCTGGTACGCGCGCTTCATCGCGGCCGTTCAGGAGGTGGCACGAGCGGCCACAGCGGCCGGTGCGTTACTACTTGACGACCCCCGGGACATCGCGGTGCTGTTCGACAAACGGCTCTGTCACGGCGTGCTGGACGCCGCCGGGGTGCCGGTGCCGGACTCCCCCACCTCGGGTCCTGACGCGGGACCCGTGCGAGGGTGGGCGGACGTACGCCGGCTGATGGCGGAGCACCGCATACCGAGGGTGTTCGTGAAGCCTGCTCACGGCTCTTCGGCCTCCGGGGTGATGGCCATCGAAACGGCCGGCCCGAGGATACGGGCAGCCACCTCCGTGGAGCGGGACAAGGAGGGCCGGCTGTTCAACTCCCTGCGGGTGCGCCACTGCACGACGGAGCGCGAGGTGGCGGCGCTCGTCGACGCCCTGGCCCCGGACGGACTGCACATCGAGCGCTGGCTTCCCAAGGCTTCCCAGCGAGGACGGGTCGCCGACCTCCGGGTCGTGGTGGTCGCCGGGCGGGCGACCCACGCCGTCGTACGGACCAGCCGGTCCCCCATGACCAATCTGCACCTGGGCGGCGCACGCGGGGATCTGGACGGGGTGCGTGCAGCGGTCGAGGCGTCGGGCGGCAGCTGGAGTGCCGCCCTGGCCGTGTGCGAGCG
Organism: Streptomyces sp. NPDC002911; assembly: GCF_053591835.1. NCBI lineage: Bacteria > Bacillati > Actinomycetota > Actinomycetes > Kitasatosporales > Streptomycetaceae > Streptomyces > Streptomyces sp. NPDC002911. The sequence continues at coordinate 45,212 of NZ_JBSFUO010000020.1, forward strand.
TGCCGCGGCCTGCTTCCCGGACACACTGTGTGTGGGCGTCGATCTGCTGCCCGCGACCGGATGGCGGCGCTTCGCCGTCGGCGAGGTGAATGCCTTCGGGGATCTTCTGCCGCGTCTGACCGGCCTGCCGGGCAGCGGCGCCGAGGGGCTGGACAGTTACGGCGCGCAGATCGCCGCCGTACTGGCGGCTTCCGCACACGGCGGCCGACGGGGCGACTACCACCTGGGTGCCGGCCTGAGACGTGACGACCGAGCAAGGAACGACTGTGTCACCGATGCCCCCTGATCCCTCCTCCCGCGACGTGGAGGCCCCGAACCCCGACATGAACGCCGTCGTGGGAAGTCACGATCTGTTGCTCGTCACCCTGGACACCCTGCGGTTCGACGTGGCCGCGGAACTGGCCGCGGTCGGGCGCATCCCGAATCTCGTCCGGCATCTGCCCGGCGGCGTCTGGGAGAAGAGACACGCCCCGGGCAGCTTCACCTACGCCTCCCACCAGGCGATCTTCGCCGGTTTCCTGCCGACGCCCGCCGCACCCGGCCCCCACCCAAGGCTGTTCGCCGCCCGCTTCGCGGGCAGTGAGTCGACCGCGGACGGCACCTTCGTCCACGAGACCCCCGATCTGCTCTCCGGCCTGGCCGCCGTGGGCTATCGCACGGTGTGCGTCGGCGGCGTCGGGTTCTTCAACCGCCGGCCGCCGCTCGGCTCGGTGCTGCCCGACATGTTCCAGGAAAGCCACTGGGAGCCGGAGTTCGGTGTCGCGTCGCCGACGTCCTTCGAGGCGCAGGTCTCGCGCGCCGAGCAGGTTGTCGCAGAACTCCCGGAGGAGCAGCGGCTGTTCCTCTTCGTCAACGTGTCGGCGATGCACCAGCCCAACTGGTTCCATCTGCCCGGCGCCACCGCCGACACGGGTGACTCCAGAGCGACCCACGCCGCGGCCCTGGAGTACGTGGACCGGCACATCGGGCGCCTCTTCGCGGCGGCGAGCAGCCGTCGCAGGTGTTTCGCCATCGTCTGCTCCGATCACGGCACTGCGTACGGCGACGACGGCTACACCGGCCACCGCATCGGTCACGAAGCCGTATGGACCGTTCCCTATGCCCATTTCTTCCTCGAACCGGGGGCGCGCCGATGACCGGCACCACACACAGCACCAGCCCGTACCGCAGCTATGTCTACGCGTACCCGCACAAGACCGCCTACCGCCCGCTCGACGACCGGCCCGGCGGACGTCCGCCGCTGAGCGAACTCTGGGCGGCGGAGCGCAAGGACGCGCTCTCCCTCTACGTCCATATACCGTTCTGCGAGGTCCGCTGCGGCTTCTGCAATCTGTTCACCCGGATCGGTGCCCCCGGGGAGCTGACGACGCGTTACCTCGACGCGCTCGAACGGCAGGCCACCAGCGTCCGGGACGCGCTGGGCGACGACGGGCCGGTGCGTTTCGCCGCCGCGGCGTTCGGTGGCGGCACGCCCACCTTCCTCACCGCCGGCGAGCTGGAGCGTCTCTGCGACATCGCGGAGACACGGATGGGGGCCGACCTGAGAGCGGTGCCGCTGTCGGTCGAGACCTCGCCGTCCACGGCGACGGCGGACCGGCTTGCCGTGCTGGCTGACCGGGGTACCACCCGGATCAGTATCGGTGTGCAGAGCTTCGTCGACTCCGAGGCCCGGGCTGCCGTCCGTCCCCAGCACCGCTCCGAGGTGGAGGCGGCCCTCGGCCGGATCCGCGATGCCCGCATCCCGGTCCTCAACATCGACCTGATCTACGGCATCGAGGGCCAGACCGAGACGAGCTGGCGTACCTCGCTGGACGCCGCCCTGGCCTGGCGCCCGGAGGAGCTGTACCTCTACCCGCTGTACGTGCGCCCGTTGACCGGTCTCGGGCGGTCGGGCACCGGAGCGGACGCGCCCAACGGGCCGGACACCACCTGGGACGAACAGCGGCTGCGGCTGTACCGTGCGGGCCGCGACCATCTGCTGACCCAGGGCTACGAGCAGGTGTCGATGCGGATGTTCCGCCGCACGGACGCCCCGCGCACCGGCCCCGAGGACTACGCCTGCCAGACCGACGGCATGATCGGGCTGGGCTGCGGCGCCCGCTCGTACACCTCCTTGCTGCACTACTCCTTCGACTACGCGGTGGAGATGCGGGAGATCCGGGGCATCATCGACGGCTTCACCACGACACCGGACTTCTCCCGGGCGGAGGTCGGCCGGTACGTCGACGCCGACGAGGCGCGCCGACGCCACCTCCTGCAGTCGCTCCTCCAGGCCGAGGGTGCGCGGCCCGCCGAGTACCGCGATCGTTTCGGCACGGATCCGTACGACGACTTCTCCGCCGAACTGGAGCTCTTCTCCGCGCGCGGCTGGCTGGACGAGGGGGCGGGCCCCGCCCTGCTGCGCCTGTCCCCCGAGGGCCTGGCCCACTCGGACGCGCTGGGCCCGGAGCTGTTCTCCCCTGCAGTGCGGGCCGCGATGGCCGCGTACGAAGCGAAGTGAACAGGCGGATGAACAGTGAGGTGAGCATGGACCTGACGATCCTTTACCGGGGCCCCCTGGCCTCGTGCGACTACGACTGCCCCTATTGCCCGTTCGCCAAGCGTCGGGACAGCGGGGAGCAGCTGCGGGCCGATCGTGCGGCTCTGGAGCGGTTCACCGCGTGGGCCGCGGCGCAGACCGGCGACCGGCTGTCCGTGCTGTTCACCCCGTGGGGCGAGGGTCTGGTGCGTTCCTGGTACCGGAAGACGCTCGCCGAGCTCTCGCGGCTGCCGCACATCGGCCGGGTCGCGATCCAGACCAACCTCAGCGGCCGTACGGGCTGGCTGGCCGAGGCGGAGCGCGACAAGGTGGCCCTGTGGTGCACCTACCACCCCGGCCAGACGCCGTACGAGCGGTTCCTCGGCCGGTGCCGGGAGCTGACGGCCCTCGGGGTGCGTTACAGCGTCGGGATCGTCGGCCTCGACGAACATCTGGAGGAGGCCCGCCGGCTGCGCACCGCGCTGCCGCCCGAGGTGTATTTCTGGGTCAATGCCGCCGAGGGGCACACCTACACGGACGAGCAGGCGGACCGCTGGACGGCTCTGGACCCGCTTTTCCCCTACAGCAGGCATCCGCACCGCTCGCGCGGGCTGCCTTGCCGGACCGGCGAGTCGGTCATCTCGGTGGACGGTGACGGGACGGTGCGCCGCTGTCACTTCGTCCGCGCCGAGCTGGGCAATCTCTACGACGGCAGCTACCGTAGCTCGCTCGGCCCACGCGGTTGCCCGCTCGATGTGTGCGACTGCCACATCGGCTATGTGCATCTGGAGACACTGCCGTTGTACGACGTGTTCGCGGGCGGCGTGCTGGAGCGGATACCCGCCCGTCCGACGCGGACAGCCGCCCCGGACGGGCTTGTGGCGCCGGGTCCGGCCCGGCGACCGCTCCCCTTCGTCCGCCGCTGACGGTGTGCCGGCGGCTGAGCGGTCAGAGCGGCAGCAGGTCGGGGCGCTTGGCCTCGACGTGGTCCCCGGAGGACTCCCCGCGCAGTCGGCGGCCGATCCACGGGACGAGGTATTCACGCGCCCACTGGATGTCGTCGCGCCGCACCTCGAGCGTCCCGCGCTGTGCCTGCGGGGGCCATAGCTGGTCGGGGTCGGTCGGCACTTCAAGGCCGAGGACCTGAGCTGCGCGCAGCGCGACCCGGGTGTGCCCCTCCGGCGAGAGGTGCAACCGGTCGTTGTCCCAGGCCCGCCTGTCCTGCACGGACCGCAGGGACCACAGATCCAGCACCGGGCAGTCGTATCGGTCGGCGATGGACCGGACATGCGCGGTGAACATGGCGATCTTGCCCCGCAGGTGCTTGAGCACGGGGATGTCACGGGTGTCGAACCCTGTCGTGACCATAACGGTGCCGACCGTCTGGGTCAGCTCGGCAACCGCACGCTCGAAGCGTTCCGCCACGTCGTCCGGGTCGGAACCGGGACGGAGGATGTCGTTGCCGCCCGCGCAGAAGCTCACCAGATCTGGTGCCAGCTCCTTGGCGCGGGGGACCTGTTCCTCGACTATCTGGTCGAGGAGGCGTCCGCGTACGGCGAGATTGGCGTACCGGAAATTCCCGTGCGGGTCGTCCGCGGGGCCGACTATCGCATCGGGGACCGGGAGCTGGTCCGCGAGGAGAACCGCGAACCGGTCCGCCCAGCCGACGAGCGTCCCGTCGGGGCCGGGGTCTCCGACTCCCTCGGTGAAGCTGTCGCCAATCGCTGCGTACGACCCGATGATGCCTCGCTGATTGTTTCTCGAATCGTCTGCCACAAGGGCTTATCCTGCACCGGCGAATGTGACCTACGCGACCGTAATAAGGGGTTGACGGGGGGTGAGAAAAACCACCCGGTCAGTTTTTGGTAAAGCCGGAATAAGGAGGGGGCGGCGCGCCACCGCGCACCGCCCCTCTCCTTCACCGTCAGGTGCTGCCTCTCAGATGGAGACGCCGTGCGACCGCAGGTAGGCGATCGGGTCGACGTCCGAGCCGTAGCTCGGGCCGGTCCGGACCTCGAAGTGGAGGTGCGGGCCGGTGGAGTTGCCGGTGGAACCGGAAAGACCGAGCTGCTGGCCGCCGGTGACGGTCTGACCGGCCGAGACCTCGAGCGAGGACAGGTGGGCGTACTGGGAGTACATGCCGTCGCTGTGCTGAATGACGACCTCGTTGCCGTACGAGCCGCTCCACCCGGCGGACACCACGGTGCCCGGGCCGATGGACCGGACGCTGGTGCCGGAGGCGGCCTGGAAGTCGGAGCCCGTGTGGTAGCCGCTGGACCAGCTGGCGCCGGAGGCGCGGTACTGGGTGGTGACGTTGGGGTTCTCGACCGGGGCGGCCCAGCCGGAGCTGTCGCTCTCCGACGCACCGGCGTCGACGGTCTTCACAGCCGTCTCCTCGGTGGCGGCGGCCGGCTTCTCGGCCGGAGCGGCGGTCTTCGGCGTCGACGGTGCGGCGGCCTTGGAGGGTGCGGCCTCGGCGGACTTGCCGGCGGAGTCCGACGTCTTGGCGCCGAGGGTCAGCTTCATGCCCGGGAGGATCAGGCTCGGGTTCTCGCCGACGACGTCACGGTTGTCCTGGTACAGCTTCTGCCAGCCGCCCTTGATCTTCTTGTCGGCCGCGATCTTCGCCAGGTAGTCACCGGAGAGCACGGAGTAGCTCTTCGGGGAGCTCTTCCCCGCCGAGGCGGGGACGCCCTGGGCGGCACCGGACTTGGCGGCCGGAGCGGCCTGCTCGGCGGCATGGGCGCCGGTGGCGCCGATCAGCGGGAGGGCGAGAACGGCGCCACCGGTCCCCGCGGCAAGGACGCCTCGGGCGATCGTGCGGGACTTCGGACGACGGTGCTTGCCTTGTGCGGGCATGGGAATTCCTCTCCGTCGCCTACGAGGTGAGCTGTCGGGTTCGGACTGGAGATGCCCGGCCGCGCCGTGCGCAACTTAACCCCGAGCCGTACCGGATCCCTCCGGCCGGCGGCTTACCTGGTTCCCCCGCTCCTGCCACACGTGAGTCGGTGCGGATTCCGGGCGGCGGCAGGATTAGGCGTTCCGTCCGGATTGACCGTGACCGTAAGCGAGCCGGGACGCTGCGAACAAGCCGCGCATTGCGAACCGGAATCGACGCTTCATTTCTGGCACGAAATTCCCGTCACACTCCGTGGATTACAGATCTTGGCTTTCCGCGCAGCGTCCGGAATACCCCCTGGGCTCTTCACCACGCACGGTCACGGATATGATCCCGCTCACCCGCCTGAGCCCATCTACCCCACAAGCAGGGCATGTTCCACTAAATAGACCAATACGGACATGACGCGGACGTCGACTCATCGGGCGGGCCGACGTCACGGCGACATGGACGGTTTGCCTGGTGCAGCCATGTCGTATCGTCGCGGACGTGCCCCCGTCGGCGAGCGGCGCCGACGCCCGACACTCAGGAGTCCTTGTGACGCAGCTGCCAGCGGTCCCGCCGGCCGGCCCCGACCCGACGGACGTCAGTCTGGCCGGCGTCCGCAACTTCCGCGATGTCGGCGGGCTTCCGACCGCGGACGGCCGCACCGTCCGGTACGGGCGCCTCTACCGCAGCGGCCACCTCGCCCACGCCACCGAGGCCGACGCCGCCTTCCTCGCCGGGCTCGGCCTGCACACGATCTTCGACTTCCGCAACGCCGCCGACCACAAGCTCGACGGTCATGACGTAGAGCTGCCCGGCGTCCGGAATGTCAGCATTCCTCTCTCCGACCCGGCCGACGGCGCGGAGTTCTGGCGGCTGGTGCGCGACGGGAACATTCAGCAGCTCCGCTCGATCCTGGCCGACGGCAGAGGAACGGAACGGATGATCGCTTCGTACCGCTCGATCATCAAGGACCGCACCGCCGAACACAGCCGCGTCCTGCACGCGCTGGCCGAGGACAGTGTGCCGGCGCTGATGCACTGTGCTGCGGGCAAGGACCGGGCAGGCCTGTCGGTCGCGGTCTCGCTTCTCGCGGTCGGCGTCGAGAGGGAGGCCATCGAGGCCGACTACCTCAAGTCGAACGACGCGCACCGCCGCTACAGGGTGCGGCGCAGCGACACCTCGTCGGCAGGCATGTCCGACGAGGTGATGGAGCTGCTCAATCCGCTTTTCGGTGCCCATGTCGAGTACCTCGACGCGGCTTTCGCCGCCATCGAGGAGATATGGGGCAGCACGGACCGCTACATCCTCGAAGGGCTGAAGATCAGCCACGAGACCCGGGCGAAGCTGCGTGAACGCCTCGTCGAGGGCGCGTGACGCCGGGACTCAGCCCTTGCCGGCCACGGTGAACAGGAGAAAGAGGAAGGCCGCGACGACATGTCCGGCCACCAGATAGGCGAAGAGCCGGATCACGACACCGCGGGGCATTCGCCGCTCCTGGGTGTCCGCACTCTTCGGCCTGCGCGGGGTGAGCGGGTCGTAGTACTCCGAATCGGACATGACAGTCCTCTCTTCCGGCCACTGGGGCCGGGGTGACGAAGGGGTGCCCGGTGGGGCGCCCGGTGGGGACGCCCCGCAGGGGCGCCCGGTGAGGGCGTGCCGGATCAGAGCCGGTGGATCCCGCTGCCAAGGCACAGCTCGGCGGCGGGGCTCTGCAGCAGTGTGTGGACGAAGAGCAGGCGCGCCCCACCGGTGTCGAGCGCCGCGATCCGGTGCGGGGTCAGCGAGTCGAAGTGCGCGCTGTCGCCCGGATCGAGGTCGTGCACGGTCTCGCCGAGCACCACCCGCAGCCGGCCGTCGAGGACGTACAGCCACTCCTCCCCCGGGTGGACGCGTACGAGATCACCCTCGGTCCCGTACGGGACGCGGACGCGCAGCGCCTGCATGGCACGGCCCGATCCGCCCGCCTGCCGGTAGAGCCAGCCACCCGCCCCGGCTCCGCCCGGCGCGCCGTCGAGCGGGCCGCCGCGGATGATCGCGTCACGTTCGGGCGGCATCTCGCCCAGAAGTTCCGAGACGGTCGTACCGTAGACACGGGCCAGGCCGAGCAGCATCGGCAGCGAGGGCTGCCTCCGGCCCGTCTCGAGCCGGGAGAGGTGGGCCGGGGAGAGTCCGGCCCGGCCGGCCGCGGCCTCCAGGGTGAGACCACGACTACGGCGCAGATCGCGCAGGCGTGGCGCGATCCCCGGGATCTCGTCGGGCACCCCACCGTCAGGAGGATTCATACCTCCATTGGGCCAGGACTTTTCCTCTGAGGCAAATAATTTGCCTCAGAGGCAAGCCTGGCTGAGTCTCCGGCGGCGGGCCATCAGCGGTTGGCGACGGCCTGTTTCACCAGTGTCCTGCCGAAGTCCCACATCAGCCCGCCGCCGCTGTGCGCGTCGTCCATGACGGCGGTGAAGGCGGTCACGAAGCGGTCGACCTCCGGCTCTCCGATGACCAGCGGCGGGATCAGCTTGATCACCTCCAGATGATCACCGGAGACCTGAGTGAGGATCCGGTGCTTCTGGAGCAGCGGCACCACCACCATCTGCGCGAAGAGACCCTTGCGGGCCGCCTGCAGCATCGTCCAGCGGCTGCGCAGCTTGAGGGACGAGGGCCTGCCGAACTCGATCCCGATCATCAGCCCGCGCCCGCGCACCTCGTGCAGCAGCTCGTAGCGGCCCACGAGGGCGGCGAGCCGTTCGCGCAGCAGATCCCCGGTGCGACGGGCGTTCGCGACGGTCTCCTCCTGCTCCATGACGGCGAGAACGGCGAGCCCGGCCACCATGGCCTGGGCATTGGCTCCGAAGCTCGCGGAATGGACCAGGACCCGGTCCATGGACGAGTAGACGCGCTTGAAGATCCAGTCCTTGCCGAGCGTCGCGCCGACCGGGACGTACCCGCCGGAAAGCGCCTTGGCGACACAGAGCAGATCGGGTTCGACGCCCTCCTCGTGCTGATACGCGTAGAAGTCGCCGGTCCTGCCGAGCCCGGTCTGCACCTCGTCGGCGATGAGCACGGCCTTGTGCCGGTGCAGCAGCTCCTGCGCCTCCCGCAGGAAACCGGGTGGTGAGGCGTGGACGCCTTTGCCCTGGACAGGTTCCACGATCAGCCCGGCCACATCACCGCGCTCCAGTTCGCGCCGGAGCGTGTCGAGGTCGCCGAGAGCGATGGCCGTGTCGGGCAGCAGGGGCGCGAAGCCGTCCCGGAAGCCCTTCTCGCCGTTGACGGAGAGCGAGCCGGTCGTCAGCCCGTGGAAGGCGTGGTCGCAGTAGAGGATCCGCGGCTTGCCAGTGGCGTACCGGGCGAACTTCAGGGCGGTCTCGACCGCCTCCGTGCCACTGTTGCCGAAGAACACGCGGTCCAGGTGCGGGCTGTGCGCCAGCAGCTTCTCGGCCAGCAGCCCGGGCAGCGGCTGACAGTCGAAGCGGGTGAGGTCCGCGAGGGAGGCGTCCAGCACGTCGTGGAGCGCCTGGCGTACGACGGGGTGGTGCCTGCCGAGCCCCATCACACCGAAGCCGGCGAGCATGTCCAGGTAGTCGTTGCCCTCCGCGTCCCAGAAGTACGCGCCCTGCGCACGCTCGTAGACCTTGTCGAAACCGAGGGTGTGGAGCATCCGCGGCAGCTGATGATTGAGGTGCCTGGTGTGCAGCTCGTAGCGTTCAGCGCCTCGTTCCGTGAGGAGCCGTGCCAGATCGAAGCCCGGCCGTTCGTCCTTCATGCCCCGTTCTCCTTCGGCAAGGTCCGCTCTCCCGCTGCCGTGCGGCGCTCCAGCGCCGCGCTGATGCGTCCGGCGATCTCCACCGGCGTGAGCCCGATCTCCGCGAATACCTCACCCCGTGCGGCATGCGCGAGAAACGCCTCGGGGATGCCGAACGTCCGCAGCGGTACGTCGACGTCGGCGTCCCGCAGCGCCTGTCCGACGGCCCAGCCGACTCCGCCCGCCCGGCTGTTGTCCTCGACGACCGCCACCAGCGCGTGCCGTGCGGCGAGCGCGGGCAGCTGACGGTCGACCGGTTTGACCCAGCGCGGGTCGACGACCGTGCAGCGGATTCCGGTTCCGGCGAGCAGGTCCGCTGTCTGCAGACAGAGCGGGGCGAGCGCCCCTACGGCCACCAGCAGGACGTCGGGGTCCGGTGCCCGGTGCAGGACGTCCATCCCGCCGACCGTCCCGACGGCCGGGACCGGCTCCCCCACCGACTCCTTCGGGAACCGGACCACCGTCGGCGCGTCGTCGACGTCGACGGCCTCGCGCAGTTCCTCACGCAGCCGGTCGGCGTCGCGCGGAGCGGCGATCCGGAGCCCCGGGACGACCTGGAGTACGGACATGTCCCACACGCCGTTGTGCGAGGGACCGTCCACCCCGGTGACACCGGCCCGGTCCAGGACGAACGTCACCCCGCACCTGTGCAGGGCGACGTCCATCAATAACTGGTCGAAGGCCCGGTTGAGGAAGGTCGCGTAGACGGCGACGACCGGGTGCAGCCCCCCGGTGGCCAGCCCTGCGGCGGAGACCGCCGCATGCTGCTCGGCGATCCCGACGTCCCAGATACGGTCGGGGAACTTCTCCGCGAACCGGGTCAGCCCGACCGGATGCAGCATCGCCGCGGTGATCGCGACGACGTCCGGGCGCTCGGCGCCGATCTCCACGATCTCGTCGCCGAACACCGAGGTCCAGGACGCCGCGGCGGGCACCACGAGCGGTTCACAGGTCAGCGGGTCCACGCTGCCGACGGCGTGGAAGCGGTCGGCGTCGTCGGCCAGGGCCGGCGGATAGCCGTGGCCCTTCTCGGTGATGCAGTGCACCAGTACCGGGCCGTGGAAGCGCTTGGCCCGGTGCAGCGCGGACTCGACCGCCGCGGTGTCATGGCCGTCGACCGGACCGACGTACTTGAGGCCCAGGTCCTCGAACATGCCCTGCGGTGCGAAGGTGTCCTTGAAGCCCTTCTTCGCGCCGTGCAGCGACCCGTACAACGGCTGTCCGACGACCGGCGTCTGCTGGAGTACTCCCTTGCCCCAGGCCAGAAAGCGCTCGTAGCCGTCGGTGGTCCGGAGTGTGGCGAGGTGATCGGCGAGGCCGCCGATGGTGGGGGCGTACGAGCGCTTGTTGTCGTTCACCACGATGATCAGGGGGCGGCCCCGGGCCGCGGCGATGTTGTTGAGGGCCTCCCAGGCCATGCCGCCCGTGAGGGCCCCGTCGCCGATGACCGCCACCACACGGCGCCGGCGCCCCAGCACCTCGTCGGCCTTGGCGAGGCCGTCCGCCCAGCCGAGCACGGTGGAGGCATGGGAGTTCTCGATGACGTCGTGCCCGGACTCCGCGCGGGAGGGGTAGCCGGAGAGGCCGCCCTTGCCGCGCAGCCTGGAGAAGTCCTGCCGCCCGGTCAGCAGCTTGTGCACGTAGTGCTGGTGCCCGGTGTCCCACAGGATGTGGTCCACGGGTGAGTCGAAGACCCGGTGCAGGGCGATGGAGAGTTCGACCACCCCGAGGTTGGGGCCGAGATGACCGCCCGTCCTCGCCACCGACCGGACGAGGAAGGTCCTGATCTCCTCGGCGAGCGCACCGAGTTCCGGTGGGCTCAGTGCCTTGAGATCCTGCGGCCCCTTGATGGAATCCAGCAGCGTCACGCCCGGGCCCTTCTCCCTGGTCCTGTTCTCGGCTCACGGTCACGGCCGGAACCCCCGGTGGGGCCCCGGCCTCTTCCTGTCGTCCGGATGCGTGCTCATGGCATCAGCGGTTCCCGCCGATGGTCTCCCGGGCCGCTCGCAGGGATTCCTTCAGCGACCCCATGGTGGCGAGTACCGCGGTGGGCTCGTACCCGCAGTGCGCCATGCAGTTGGCGCAGCGCGGGTCCTTGCCGCGGCCGTACTTGTCCCAGTCGGTGTCCTCGATGAGCTCCCGGTAGGTGGGGACGTACCCGTCGTTCATCAGATAGCAGGGCCGTTGCCAGCCGAAGAGCGAGTAGTTGGGGATCGCCCAGGCCGTGCAGGGGAAGTCGGCCTTACCTTCGAGGAAGTCGAGGAAGAGCGGAGAGTGGTTGAGCCTCCAGCGGCTCCTGTTGCCGCCCGCGAAGGCCTTCTTGAACAACTCGCGGGTCTGCTCGACACCCAGGAAGTGTTCCTGGTCGGGGGCCTTCTCGTAGGCGTAGGCGGGCGAGATCATCATCTCGTCGACCTTCATCTCGTCATTGAGGAAGTTCAGCACCTCGATGACCGTCTGCGGGGTGTCGGTGTTGAAGAAGGTGGAGTTGGTCGTCACCCGGAAGCCGCGTCGTTTGGCCTCCCTCATGGCCTCCACCGCTTCGTCGAAGACGCCTTCCTTGGCGACCGACTCGTCGTGCCGCTCCCGCAGTCCGTCGATGTGCACGGCGAAGGCGAAGTAGGGCGACGGAGTGAACTTGTCGAGCTTCTTGCGCATCAGCATGGCGTTGGTGCAGAGGAAGACGTACTTCCTCCGCGCCACCAGCTGCCGCACGATCTCGTCGATCTGCGGGTGCATCAGCGGCTCGCCACCGGCGATGGAGACCATCGGGGCGCCTGATTCCAGCACCGCCCCGACGGCCTGCGCGACCGGCATGCGCTGCTTGAGCACTCCGGCCGGGTGCTGGATCTTCCCGCAGCCCTCGCACGCCAGGTTGCAGGCGAACAAGGGCTCCAGCTCGACGATCAGCGGAAACTTGTCCCGCTTGCGGAGCTTCTGTTCGAAGAGATACGTCGCAACCTTGATGGACTGGCGGAGCGGCATGGCCATCTGGGCTCACCTCCTGGGGAGCAGCAAAGATCGGTGCCATTCATGAAATGCCGGGAGCACGGCACGAAGAACGCGGAATGCCGATATTCCACCGTGGACCGTGCCGATACGGACGAGCTCATGCTCTGGAGCATCCACGACCACCCGTACGGCGGCAACAGGGCGTGGTCCTGTCCGCACGGCGGTGCGGAGCGTGGCGGCGGACTCCATGTCCACCGCGATGGCACCGGTGGCCCGGAGGCCGGCCCGCTCCGCGCCCCGGACGACGTGTCCGGAGCCGTTCAGCGGGCCGGTGTGGACCGTGCGTCCGGGTACGGCCCTGACCAGTGCTTCGACCAGCAGGCCGGTGCCGGTGCAGGCCGTGGTGCCGCCGGTGTCCCGGGTCTCCTCGGCCACCACGAGATCACCCGGGTGCATACCGGGTTCCAGCCCGGCGCAGAAGCCGGAGGCGATGACCGCCGCGCCTCCGGCCCCCTCCTGTCCCAGGGCGACCCGGACGGCGTCCTCCGCCGCCCGGGGGCCCATCCCCGACCTGATGATGCTCACCGGGCCGGGGCCCTGCACGCCGCCGCCCCTCCTTCCCGTACGGAGGGCGAAGCGCTCGATGCCGAGGGCGCAGGCGATCAGCAGCGGCGTGGTGGGACCGGGCGGCTCCTGCGCACCACCCATCTGCTCAGGCCCCCTTGCCGGTTCCGGCAACGTGGGCGAAGGGGTCGCCGTACACGTATCTGCCCAGCGCGGTGAGAGGGAAGACCTGCCGGTACAGGTGGTAGTTGATGGAGAAGTCCCAGGGAAAACCGGTCCCGGTGAAATGCGGTTCGTCCCAGGAACCGTCGGCCTGCTGGGTGTCCGCGAGCCAGGCGACTCCTCGCTCCACGGACCTGCTCTCCCGCTCCCCCGCGGCCAGGAGGGCGAGCAGCGCCCACGCGGTCTGGGAGGCGGTGGAGCTGCCGTGGCCGATCCATTTCTCCTCCCGGTAGGAGCGCAGGTCCTCGCCCCAGCCTCCGTCGTCGTTCTGGACGGAGTTCAGCCAGTCGACGGCCCGCCGCACCGAGGGGTGCGCCGCCGGCAGCCCGGCCGCGATCAGCGCGGGCACCACGGAGCCTGTCCCGTAGATGTAGTTGACACCCCACCGGCCGAACCACGCGCCGTTCGACTCCTGTTCGGCGAGCAGCCACTCGACGCCCCGGCGGGTACGGGGATGGTGCGCCCGCCCCTCGACGGCCAGCATCTCCACCACATGTCCGGTGACATCGGCCGACGGCGGGTCAATGACCTCACCGAAGTCGCAGAAGGGAAGCCGGTTGGGGAACGGGCTGGTGTTGTCCGCGTCGAAGGCTCCCCAGGCGCCGTTCCGTGACTGCATGCCGAGGTTCCAGCGCACTCCGCGTTCGATGGCCGCCTCGACCCGGGCGGGGTCGGGGTGGTTGACGCGGCGCAGCGCGAGGACGACTTCGGCGGTGTCGTCGATGTCCGGGTAGTTGTTGTTGTGGAACTCGAACGCCCAGCCGCCCGGGGCCAGTTCGGGCTTGCGTACGGACCAGTCGCCGGGCCGCACGATCTCCTCGCCGAGCATCCAGTCGGCCGCTTTCACGAGCGCCGGATGGTCGGGTCTCACCCCCGCGTCGGCGAGCGCGATGGTCGCGAGACAAGTGTCCCAGACCGGGGACTGGCAGGCCTCGACCATGCGGGCGCCGTCCTCACGCCACACGGTGAACCTGTCGAGCGAGTCGAGTCCCGCCCGCATGACCGGGTGGTCGAGGTCGTATCCGAGCAGGTGCAGCGCGATGACGGAGTACACCGCGGGCGGCTGGATGCCGCCCCAGCAGCCGTCGTTCTCCTGGCGTTCGATGATCCAGCGGGCGGCGGCGTTCATGGCGACGCGCCGCAGTCTGCGCGGGGCGACGGTGTGATAGAGATGCAGCGCCTTGTCGAGCCGCTGGAAGACGCCGTCCCAACTGGCCGCTGGAGCAGTGGCCTTGGGCGGGTTGGGGCACGCCGGGTCGGTGTGCAGTTCGTCCAGGGTGAACGGGGCGGGCCGTACGGGACGCTTCGCGGAAACGATGGTGAGCGGCACGATGGTCTGTCGGGCCCAGCAGCCGAAGTCGTAGATGTTGAGCGGGACCCACTTCGGGAAGAACATCAGTTCGGGTGGGAGTTCCGGCAGGTCGTCCCACTTCCACCAGCCGAAGAGCGCGAGCCAGATCCGGGTGAACACCCGGGACTCGGCGATGCCGCCCTGTTCCCTGACCCAGCGGGCCGCGCGGATCATATGGGGGTCGTCCGGCCGGTCTCCGGCCAGCCTCAGGGCGACGTACGCCTCGATGGTGGCGGAGAGGTCGGGCGGCCCCTCGTAGAAGGTGTTCCAGGTGCCGTCGCCGAGCTGCTCGCCCCGGATGAAGCGGGCCGCGGCCTTTACGGTGTCAGGGTCCTGGATTCCCAGGAACTGACGGAGCAGCAGGTCCTCCGCGTCCATGGTGACGTTGGTGGCGAGGTCGCCCTTCCACCAGCCCTGCGCGTCCTGCCTGCCGAGGAGGTGCTCCACCGAGCGTTCCGCGGCATGCCGTGCGACGGCGAACGCGTCGTCCGCGGCGTCGGTTGATTCGGTCGGATCGCTGGCCGAGGCTGCGCGGAGGTTCGCGGCTCCGGTGCTTCCGTCGGTCGTCGCTGTCATGGCTTCCCCTTCGTGCAGTTTGGTCCTCTGCTGTGCTGGGGTCTCCGTCGGCGGGCGCCCTGTGGGGCGCCCGCCGGCGACTGCGAGTCATATCTGGATGGTGATCATCTCTTTCGTACGACGACGAAGTCGGCGAGCTCGGTGAGCTGCGCCCGCACTCGTTCCGGCATGTCGACGCCGTGCAGCGCCTCGATGGCTACCGCGTGCTGCCGGCGGGCTTCCTGGGCGGTCCACTCGCGGCCGCCCGCCTCCTCGATGAGTGCCGCACGGGCGGCGAACTCCTCTTCGGAGAAGCTGTCGAAGTCGCTGCTCTTGGCGTCTGCGGCGAGCAGCTCGCCCAGACGCTCCGAGGCCGGGCCGCCCGCGGCGAGCGCGGCCACGACGGGCAGGGACTTTTTGCGCTGGCGCAGATCGCTCCAGGTCTGCTTGCCCGTGGACTCCGGGTCGCCCCAGATCCCGAGCAGGTCATCGACCGCCTGGAAGGCGAGGCCGAGGTGGTAGCCGTACGCCTCCAGGATGTCGGCGGTACGGTCGTCGGCTCCGCCGAGCACGGCGCCGATGGAGACGGCGCAGGCAAGCAGGGCACCCGTCTTGTTGCCCTCCATCTCCAGGCACTCCTCGACGGTGACCCGCTCGCGGTGCTCGTAGGAGATGTCCTGGGCCTGACCGTCGATCAGCTTGCGGCTGGCCGTGGTCAGCCGGCGGGCGGCCCGGCCGGCCTCGACGGTGCCGAGCTCCAGCAGGATCTCGTTGGCCAGTGCGAAGAGCGCGTCGCCGACGAGGATCGCCTGGGCGGGGCCGTGCACCTTCCATACGGTGTCGCGGTGACGGCGCTGCTCGTCGCCGTCCATCAGGTCGTCGTGCAGCAACGAGAAGTTGTGCACGAGTTCGACGGCCACGGCTCCGGGGATCCCGGCCTCCGCCGGGGCGCCCGCAGCTTCCGCGGACAGCAGGGCCAGCGCGGGACGCACGGCCTTGCCTCCGTCCCCGTCGGCCGGTCGGCCCTGGGCATCGATCCAGCCGAAGTGGTAGGCCGCGACGGTGTCCATGGGCGGCGCCAGCCGGTCCACGGCAGCTCGCAGCACCGGCGCTGACAGGGCCCTTCCGCGCTCCAGAAGCGCGGTGACGTCCGTGGTGTCCGCCACGGTGTCGTAAGCCGGATTCGCCGGGGTCACAGACTCTCCTCTTGTTCCGGTGGTACTGCTCATGCCGCCTCCTGCAGCGGATGTTCATGTGGCCGGCCGAGGGCCTGGAGCGCGGCGTCAGCGGCACTGCGGCCGCTGCGGACGGCGCCCTCCATCGTGGCGGGCCAGCCGGTGGCGGTCCATGCTCCCGCCAGGTACAGCCCAGGGGCGCGGGTGTGCGTACCCGGCCGCAGGCGGCCCACGCCCGGCGTCGGTGCGAAGGTCGCGGTGCGTTCCCGGGTGACGAAGAAGTCGCGGATCCCGGCCCCTCGCGCCGCCGGGAGGAGCCGCTCCAGCTCGGGCACATAGCGCTTGCGCAGTTCGGCGACGGGCAGGTCGATCTCGTCCTGCGCCGCGGACTGGGACACCGCGAGGTACTGCCCGCCGCCCTGGAGACCGGAGGACTCCGTGCGGTCGAAGACCCACTGCACAGGTGAGCCGAGCGCGGCGAAGAACGATTTGCGCAGCACCTTGCGGTCGTAGACGACGTGCACGTTCAGGATCGGTGCGTCGGTGAGGTCGAGCAGCCGGCCGGGGTCCTCGAGCGCCCCTTCGGGCAACAGCCGGTGGGTCTCGCCCTGCGGCACGGCGAGGACGACGGTGTCCGCGTCGAAGCGTCCGCCGTCGGTCTCGACGGCCCAGCGGCCGTCCTCGGCCCGGATGAGGGAACCGGCCCGGGTGCGCAGGTGGATCGCCACGCCCGCCGTTTCGAGTGCCTTGCGGGCGAGGGTGTCGTGTAGGTCCCCGAGCGGCACTCTGGCCCAGCCGATGTCGGCGGCGCCCGGTGCCGTGAGGAGCCCCGTCCTGAAGACTTTCGCGGCCAGGGCCATGGAGGCGTTAGGCGCGGTCGCGTTGAGCGTGGCGACGCCGACCAGGTCCCAGAGGGCCTCGATGGTGCGCTGCGACTGCCCATGGCGGCGGAGCCAGGTGGCGAAGTCGATGCCGTCGAGCGCGGGGTCGGCGGGGTCGAGACGGCCCAGCGCGAGTGCGGCGCGGGCGACACCGGCCTTCTCCGCGAGCGAGAGGTGCGGGTAGGCGGCGAGCCCTCCGGCGAGGTGCAGCGGGACGGGCAGCCCGGTGCGGCGCAGTCGGCCGAGCCTCGGCCGAGCAGGCCGGCCCACGTCGAGCACGGGCACGTCGAGGCGGTCCTGCAGGGGGGCGAGGTGAGCCCCCTCGATCCGGTCCAGGAACCAGCGGTAGGCCGTGCAGCAGCGCAGGTAGACGTGCTGGCCGTTGTCGACGGACAGGTCGCCGCGCCGGAAGGAGAAGGCGAGCCCGCCGATCCGGGGGCGGCCTTCGAGCAGGGTCACGTCCAGCCCCGCGTCGGCGAGGCGCAGCGCCGCGGTGACGCCGGCGAGGCCGCCGCCGACGACCACCGCGCGGGAGGACCAAGGGCTCCGGCCGGTCACGCCTGCTCCCTTCGCCGTGCAGCCATGGTCGGCGGCGTACTCCGCGTCGTCGCAGACAGGGACGTGTCGGGGCGGTCCTGGGTTGCCCGCCCCGCACGTCGGATCGGACCCGTCATCAGACCCTCCCCCTGGCCGTCCGCCGTGAGATGTACCGCGCGTCGAGACCTGACAGCCCTCGCACCGCAACGTACGCCTTCTCGTGGCCGGGCAGCGAGACCCTGCCGCGAAGAACGGCCTCGGGATCGCGTTCGATCCGGTCGAGGAGCCGACGGTAGATGCCGGCCATGGCGGCTACGCAGGCACCGCTGCGGCGGTCAAGCATGGGCAGCAGCCGGTAGCCCTCGGCGAAGAGCGCCCGGGCGCGCCGGACCTCGAAGTGCACCAGACCCGCGAAGTCGGACCCCCGGGGCGGGGTGGCCTGGTGGAATCCGGCGGAACAGCCGAACTTGGCGAGGTCGTCGGCGGGCAGGTACGTACGTCCGTTGCCGGCGTCCTCGCGGACGTCACGCAGGATGTTGGTGAGCTGGAGTGCCAGGCCGAGGGTGTCGGCGTACTCCGCGGCCCGTTCGGCGCCGGGCGCACCCGCTTCCGTCCCGAAAACGCCCAGGCTGAGGCGCCCGATGGCACCCGCGACACACCGGCAGTACGTCTTCAGGTCGCCCCAGGTCTCGTAGGTCGCGCCACGTACGTCCATCAGTACGCCGTCGATGAGCTCGTCGAGGCCCCCGAGCGGCAGCGGGAACCGGCGCGCGGCGTCGGCCAGCGCGACCGCGACCGGGTCGGTGTCGTCCTCGTCGACGGCGTTGTCCCGGATCCGGCCGAGCAGTCCCCGGGTGTCCTCCAGCCGGATGTGCTTGGTCTCCGGATCCAGCTCGCCGTCGCCGATGTCGTCGACCCGACGGGAGAAGGCGTACAGCGCCGACATGGCCTGCCGCTTCTCGTGCGGCAGCAGTCTGATGCCGTACGCGAAATTGCGGGCCTGCTGTCCGGTGACGGCCTCGCAGTAGCTGTATGCGGCCTGTACCGGTGCCGACATGTACGTCGTCTGTCCCTCCACGGTCCGGCTCACCCCTCTCTGTGCGCTCTTCGCAGAACATCTCCCACTTCGCGCAGCAGTCTGGGCGCGGTGGGTCTGGGCGGTCCGGGCAGTACGTCGAAACCCGCCGCCGAGATCGCGCCCAGGGCGGCCCGTCCTCCGCCGACGAATCCGGCGAGCAGCAGCTTGAGCCGGCCGTGGACGCTGCCCACCAGGGGGACACCCTCGGCCAGCAGGTCACGGGCGCGCTCCGCCTCGAACGCGACCAGCGAGCGTACCGCCGCACCTGCGGACGGTGCTGCCAGGTCCGGTTCGCCGACATGGAAGCGGGCCATGTCCTCGGCCGGCAGATAGATCCGGTCACGGCCGAGATCCTCGGCGATGTCCTGGAGGTGCTCGGCGATCTGCAGCGCGGTACAGACGGCATCGGAGCGGCGGATCCGTTCGGGGCTCGCCGTGCCGGTGATCTGCAGGACGAGGCGGCCGACGGGGTTCGCGGAGAGCTCGCAGTAGGCCAGCAGGTCCCCGTAGGTCCCGTAGCGGCGGACCTTCTGGTCCTGCCGGTTGGCTTCGACGAGCCCGAGGAAGGGTTCGGGGGTGAGCGCGCAGCGCCGCACGGTGGGGCGCAGGGCGCACATCAGGGGGTGGCGCGGGCCGTCACCGGTGGACGCGAAGACACGGTGCAGATCGGCTTCGAGGGCATCCAGCGCGGCGAGCCGGTCCTCGCTCTGCCCGGGATCGAGGCCGAGGTGACGGGCGTCGGCGCCGCCCGGAGCCAGATCGCCGTCACCGATGTCGTCGACGAGGCGAGCGAATCCGTAGACGGCCATCAGGTCGTCGCGCCAGGCACGGGGCAGGAAGAAGGGGGCGACGGGGAAGTTCTCGTCGGCGGCCTTGTCGAGCGTGGCGGTTGCGGCGGCGTCGGCGCGCGCCTGCTGGGTACGGGTCACCGCGTACCGCCCGACGCGGGGACGGCAAAACCACGTCGGAGCTGGAGATTTTCCATCATTGCCGTCATATCTCCCGTTCTACACTGCCGACCCAAAACATCCCTTTTCGGACACGCCGCTCGTCCGGCCGAGTGCGACATGCGCACAACGGGCGATGCGCCGGGGGCGTATCACCCCACATGGCCGCGAATCAGCACCGTCACAGCTTACGTTGCACAGCTCCCAGGGCCGCGCCGGGGTGCGGCACCTCCTCCTGCAACGCGTCGACCGCTGTCAACTTTCCCCAAAAGCAGGGCACTTGACGTCATCCGCCGGGAGGAGATCCGCCCTGGGGCCTCTACCGCGCCTGCGTGCCTTCCCGCCACGGAGCCGCACACCGTGAGGCACTCACCGCTGCACTCGGGCGGGGCCCACACGCACGCGACGGTTACTTGCCTGTCTCCCGCTCGTAGGCCTTCAGTACCTCTTCGGTGGGACCGTCCATCAGGAGCTCGCCCTTTTCCAGCCACAGCACCCGGTCACAGGTGTCCCTGATGGTCTTGTTGTTGTGGCTGACCAGGAAGACGGTGCCCGCCTCCTTGCGCAGCTCGCGGATCCGTTCCTCGGAGCGGACCCGGAACTTACGGTCACCGGTGGCCAGCGCCTCGTCGATCATGAGGACGTCGTGGTTTTTGGCTGCCGCGATCGAGAACCGCAGGCGCGCCGCCATGCCGGACGAGTACGTCCGCATGGGCAGCGTGATGAAGTCACCCTTCTCGTTGATCCCGGAGAAGTCCACGATGTCCTGGTACCGCGCGCGTATCTCCTCGCGGCTCATGCCCATCGCGAGGCCACCGAGTACGACGTTGCGCTCACCGGTCAGGTCGCTCATCAGGGCGGCGTTGACACCGAGCAGCGACGGCTGGCCGTCGGTGTACACCTTGCCGTGCTCGGTCGGCAGCAGGCCGGCGATGGCCCGCAACAGTGTGGACTTGCCCGAACCGTTGGTGCCGATGAGCCCGATGGCCTGGCCGCGATAGGCGGTGAAGGACACGCCCCGCACCGCGTGCACCTTGCGCACACCACGCGGTTCGCCCTTGCCGCGGCGCATGATCCGGCTCAGTGCCGCGGTGGCGCTGCCCTTGCCGCCGCCCGTGCCGTTGACCCGGTACACGATGTGTACGTCGTCCGCGATCACGGTGGGGATGTGTCCTTGGGACGATTCCTCAGCCACGGCCGTACCGTTCCTCTGCCTTCCAGAAGTACACGAAGCCCACGACGCCCACCACGAGCGCCCAGGCGAGCCCGACGGCCCAGACGTGCTCCGGCAGGTTCTCGGAGCCGTAGCCGTCGATCAGTGCGAAACGGACCAGGTCCATGTAGATGGCGGCCGGGTTGTACTGCAGCACATCAGCGATCCACTGCGGCTTGTCCGCCAGCATCACGGGAATCGAGAACATGACGCCCGAGGCGTACATCCAGGTACGCATGACGAACGGCATCAGCTGGGCGAGGTCGGGGGTCTTGCTGCCCAGCCGGGCCATGATCAGCGCCAGGCCGGTGTTGAACACGAACTGCAGAGCCAGCGCCGGAATGATCAGCAGCCAGGAAAGCCTTGGATAGCTGCCGAAGCCCATCGCCACGGCGAGCAGCACGAGCATGGAGTAGAGCAGCTGCTGGAGCTGCTGGAGCGAGAACGAGACGGGCAGCGAGGCCCGGGGAAAGTGCAGGGCCCGGACCAGGCCGAGGTTGCCGGCGATGGACCGTACCCCTGCCATGACCGAGCTCTGTGTGAACGTGAAGACGAAGACTCCGGTCACCAGGAACGGGACGAAGACCTCTTGGCTCATCCCCCTGCTGGTGCCCAGGATCAGGCCGAAGATCAGGAAGTAGACCAGGGCGTTCAGCAGCGGTGTGGCCACCTGCCACAGCTGGCCGAGCTTGGCCTGGCTGTACTGCGCGGTCAGTTTCGCCCTCGAGAACGCCAGGATGAAATGCCGCCGGCCCCAGAGCTGCCGGATGTACACGTACAGCCCGGGCCGGGCGCCGCTCACCGTCAAGCCGTACTTGTCGGCCAGCTGGGACGCGCTCAGTCCCTCGTCGGCGGACGGCGGGCTGCTCAACGCAATCCCGCCGTCGTGGGTCGTGTCACTCACAGTTAAGAACTCTCGTCTTCACGATGCGCAGCCGGTCGCAGGCGCGGCCAAGGCGGACAGGTACCCCGTACGGAATGGATACGGCTCATGGTCTCAGAGACAGAAGCCTCTCAGATCACCGGTGGCCGGCCCAGTCTGGTCAGCCGCCACACCGTACGCCACCTCATCGGGCGCCGGGGTCCGCAGGGCGTGGTCCAGCCTTCACGGAAGCCTCCGAACCATGCCTTGAGGGCGGGCAGGGAGGGCCGGCGGACAAGGGTGAGGAGCAGCCAGACCCCGACGTAGAGGGGAACCAGCGGTGCGGGCAGGTTCCGGCGGGCGAGCCAGACGCGGTTACGGGCCACCATCCGGTGGTAGACCGCGTGTCGCGAGGGGGCGGTGGTGGGGTGGTTGAGCACCATGTCCGCGCGATACTCGATCATCCAGCCGGCGTCCAGGGCCCGCCATGCGAGGTCGGTCTCCTCGTGCGCGTAGAAGAACTCGCCGGGAAGCGGGCCGGCCTCGGCGATCACCCGGCTGCGTACGGCGTTCGCGCCGCCGAGGAACGTCGTGACACGGGAGGAGCGCATCGGGTCGGAGGCCCGCAGCCGCGGCACGTGCCGTCGCTGGGTGACGCCGGTGTCCGGGTCCGCGATGCGGAAGGTGACGATGCCGAGCTTCGGGTCCGCATCGAACGCCTGCCGGCAGAGCTCGGCGGTGTCGGTGTTCGGCAGGTGCCCGTCGTCGTCGAGGAAGAGCAGGGCGTCCACATCGGCGCCGGACGGACCGAACGCCTCGATGCCGACGTTGCGGCCGCCCGGAATACCCAGGTTCTCGGGCAGCTCGACGGTCCGTACGCCCGGGGGGACGTCGGGGACCGGGGCACCGTTGCCGACGACGACCACCTCGATCCGGTCGCCGTCCTGCTTGGCGACCGAATCGAGAAGGGCGCGCAGTTCTTCGGGTCGGTTGCCCATGGTGATGATGACCGCGCCGAGTTTCATGGGTGAGCTCACTTCAGCCTGCTGGACGCCAGGATCGACACCAGGTGCAGGAGGGTCTGGAGCAGGGCGATGCCGGCCATGACCGCGACCGCGAGGCGGCTGAAGAACAGGTCGTCCCGGACCACGTCGAGGACCGCCACCACGAGGATGACCAGCGACGCCTCGATACCGAGGATCAGCCGGTGGAACTTCAGCGCTCCGGCGGCACGTCGGGCGAACGCCATACCGGAGGAGCGCGGCTCCGACGCGGCCTCCTTGACCGGCGGCAGCCCGCCCTGGTGGCGTGCGACGCCGACGAGGTCGGTCTCGGCCTTGATCAGGATGGCGCCGAGCGCGGCGAGCGTCCCCAGGAAGGCCCAGAGCCAGTCGATGCGTCCCGGACCCCACAGGTCGGCGGCACGCAGGCCGAAGCCGACCAGCACCGCCGCGTCGCACAGATACGCGGCCACCCGGTCCAGGTAGACCCCGCCCAGCGAGTACTGCTTCTTCCAGCGGGCCACCTCGCCGTCGACGCAGTCGAACAGCAGGTAGAGCTGGACCGCGAGGACGCCGAGCAGGGCACCCGGGATGCCCGGGACCAGCAGGGCGGGCGCCGCCAGCGCACCGGCGACGGTCATCACGTAGGTCAGCTGGTTGGGCGTGATCTTGGTGTTCACCAGGTGCCGGTCGATGCGCAGCGAGATCTCGCGCATGTAGAGCCGACCCGCCCAGTGCTCGCCACTGCGCCGGTCCTTCACACCCGGAGGGTGCACGACCGGACGGAGTTCAGCTATGGATGGCTTTTGCATAGTCGGCGTACGCGTCCCTGATCTGGTCGATGGACAGGTTGAGGTGTTCCAGGATCGTGAAGCGTCCCGGGCGCGTCTGCGGCGCGTAGTCGACGGCCCGCACGAATTCGTCGGCAGTGAAGCCGATCTCGTCGGGCAGCACCGGGAGCCCGTGACGCCGCAGCACGGAGGCCATGTGCAGCGACTCCTCGTGCGCGCCTCGCAGGTGCATGGCGAAGCAGGCGCCGAGGCCGACCTGCTCGCCGTGGCTGGCGGCGCGCTTCGGGTACAGCAGGTCGAAGGCGTGACTGATCTCGTGGCAGGCGCCGGACGACGGCCGTGTGTCCCCGCTGATCGAGATCGCGATCCCGGAGAGCACCAGCGACTCGGCCAGGACGGTGAGGAACTTGTCGTCGGCCACGGTTCCGGGGTGACGCAGAACGGCTTCGCCGGCCGTACGGGCCATCGCGGCGGCCAGTCCGTCCACCTGCTCGGCATTGACCTGGTGCGAGAGCTCCCAGTCGGCGATCGCCGAGATGTTGGAGATCGCGTCACCGATGCCGGAGCGCACGAAGCGGACCGGGGCCTCGCGAATGACGGAAAGATCGATGACCATCGCGATCGGCGTCGGCACGCCGTAGGAGCCGCGCCCGTTGTCGTTGTCCAGCGTCGCCACCGGCGAGCACAGACCGTCGTGGGCAAGGTTCGTGGCGACGGATACCAGAGGCAGGCCGACCCGGGCCGCGGCGTACTTCGCCACGTCGATGATCTTGCCGCCGCCGAGGCCGACCACGGCGTCGTACCGCTTGCCCTTGATGTCGTCAGCGAGCTTCACGGCGGAGTCGATGTTGCCGCCGGCCACGCAGTACCAGTCGGCGCCGGGCAGGAACGGCGCGAGCTTCTCGCGCAGCGCCTGTCCCGAGCCGCCACTGATGGCGACGGCGAGCCTGCCGGAATTGGAGATCCGCTGGTCGGCAAGGAGACCGGCCAGATCATCCATCGCGCCACGCCGGATGTCGACGACGACCGGGGACGGGATGAGGCGGGTCAGTACAGGCACGCGATCTCCCTGCCCCTGGCGAGATCGTCGTGGTTGTCGATCTCGACCCACGTCACCTCGCCGATAGGGGCGACGTCGACCGTGAAGCC
The DNA here is from genome assembly GCF_053591835.1 of Streptomyces sp. NPDC002911. Taxonomy (NCBI): domain Bacteria; kingdom Bacillati; phylum Actinomycetota; class Actinomycetes; order Kitasatosporales; family Streptomycetaceae; genus Streptomyces; species Streptomyces sp. NPDC002911. The sequence continues at coordinate 69,694 of NZ_JBSFUO010000020.1, forward strand.
GCGGTTCACGAGCTCCTGGTAGCCGTCCTCGTAGTAGAGGTCGGGGTCGCGCTCGAAGGTGGCCTTCAGCGCGTCGGCGAGTTCCTCTGCGGCGTCGGGCTCGATCAGCGTGACGCCGATGTACTCGCCGGTCGCGGTGGCCGGGTCCATCAGCTTGGTGATGCGCCGGACGCCCTTGCCGCCCTCGGTGATGACCTTCATCTCCTCGTCGGCGAGGTTCTTCACCGTGTCGAGGGCGAGGATGATCTTCTGGCCCTTGCCGCGTGCGTCCAGGAGGGTCTTCTCGACGGAGACCGGGTGCACGGTGTCGCCGTTGGCGAGGATGACGCCCTTCTTCAGGACTTCACGCGCGCACCAGAGTGAGTAGGCGTTGTTCCACTCCTCGGCCTTGTCGTTGTCGATGAGCGTCAGAGTCACGCCGTACTTCGCCTCGAACTCGGCCTTGCGGGCGTAGACCGCCTCCTTGCGGTAGCCGACGACGACCGCGACCTCGGTGAGTCCGACCTCCGCGAAGTTGGCCAGCGTCAGGTCCAGGACCGTCTTCTCGCCGTCCACCGGCACCAGGGCCTTGGGCAGCGTGTCCGTGTAAGGACGCAGACGGCGTCCGGCACCGGCAGCCAGTACGAGGCCGATCATGCGAGTTCTCCTTCGTCGTGTACTGCGGGGGCTGAGGAGGACACCCAGAAGCGGATGGACTCCACGAGCACCACCAGAGCCACGGCGACCGCGACTGCGGTCAGAGCCGTGGTGAAATCTGTACTGCGGGTCAGTACGGCGGCGAGGACGGCCACGACCAGCGTCCGGCCTTCGTGCCCGCCGATGGTGCGCACCAGCCACTGGGGCGGCGCTCCGGTGCCGCCCCGGATGCGGTACACCGTGTCGTAGTGATGGTAGGCGACGGCCGAAACCAGGCCGAACGCCGCGGGAACGGCGTGCGGTACGTCACTGCGGGCGGCCAGCAGGAGGATCGTGCAGTACTCGGCGGCCCGGAAGACCGGGGGGACGAGCCAGTCGAGCGCGCCCTTGAGCGGCCGCGAGACGGCAAGTCCGGAGACGAGCGCGTACACCACTGCGGCGCCCGCGGTCAGCCAGCCGCCGTAGGGGGCGAACAGAGCCGCGGCGACCATCACCAGCGCTCCGGCGAGCGCCAGAAGCGGGGCGTTGAAGCCGCCGCCCGGGCGGCGGAGTACGGCGGCGGCTGCCTGGGCGAGCGGGCCCGAGTCAGCGAGGTCGGCCAGCGCTCCCGCTGCCCGGTCGGTGCGCTGCGCCTTGCGGGTCAGCGAGCGGAGCAGCCGGCCGGCCGTCGTGTAGCAGGCGGCCAGGGCGCAGCCGACGAGCAGGGCGTAGAAGACGATCCGGGGCGTGGTCACGGCGGTGAGCACGGCGATCATGGCCCAGCGTTCACCGATGGGCAGCACTATCATCCGGCGCAGCCAGACCGTCCAGCCGACGCTGTCGAGCTTGTCGGAGAGCGCGGCGGTGGGGCTCGTGTTGGACACCGCGTCGTGGTTGGCCTCGTTGAACGAGAAGTCGACGACATGGCGACAGGCCTGGAGGACCATCGCGCCGAGCGCGAGGACCCAGACGTCATCACCGCCGCGGGCGGCGCCGAGGGCGAGGCCCGCGTAGTACGCGTACTCCTTGGCCCGGTCGAAGGTGGCGTCCAGCCAGGCGCCCATCGTCGAGTACTGCAGCGAGTAGCGGGCGAGCTGTCCGTCGGTGCAGTCCAGGACGAAAGAGAGGAGCAGGAGCACTCCGGCCGCGACGTAACCGCCACGGGTGCCGGTCGCCGCGCTGCCCGCCGCGATCAGCGCGGTGATCAGCGAGGCGGTGGTGACCTGGTTCGGGGTGAGGCCCCGGCGGGCGCACCAGCGGGCGATGTAGCGGGAGTAGGGGCTGATGAAGTACGTGGTGAAGAAGCCGTCGTGGGCCTTCACCGCACTGCGCAGCCGTACGGCCTCGTCGTCGACGGCTGCTACGGCGGTCCGTGCGGCTGTCCGCTCCTCGGCCCCGGTGGGCACCACGGCCGTGAGTGAACCCAGCTCGGGGCGCTGCACGGCGGTGCCCTCCGTGTCCAGGGCCACGGCCAGCCGGCCGGGCACCGTGCGGTCCTCGGTGACGGGTCCGGCACCGGGAGACGCGACGGGGCTCCCGGCATCACCTGCGGCCACAGCCCTGCGCAGGGCACGGAGCAGCGCGGGACGGGCCTCGGGCTGCGCGGTGAGCGCTCCGGGGATCGACGCGGCGGCGAAACGGGGGTCGGTGAGTCCTAGCCTGAGGGCGTGGACGTGGCCGACGAAGCGGGGATCCACGAGCGCGACGCGCTTGCTGGCGGGGACCGCGGCGAGCAGTTCGGCGGCCTCGGAGGCACCGGCTGCGGCAGTCACGTCGAAGCCGAGCGACCGCAGATCGTTCTCGAGCGACGATCCGGGTACCGGTGCACCGGTGAGGATGGCGGTCGACAGACGAACTCACTCCTTGGTGCTGACGGGAACGGCGCGCGGCATAACGGCCCGGAGGTGGGCCGGCGGCACGTCGGCTGAGGCTATCGGATGAACGGAAGACCGAGTTCACCGCCCGTTTGTGCTCCGTTCGGGCGAATCGGCCATCATGCGGCGCCGTTCGCGGTCATCATCGTCGATCAACACCTCACCCCACAAACCGCGTCCGCGCAGCGCATAAGCTGGCCTGCATGACGTGGTTGATCACAGGCGGGGCCGGTTACATCGGGGCACATGTGGCGAAGGCCATGACGGGAGCCGGCGAACGGGTCGTCGTCCTCGACGACATCTCCACAGGCATCGAGGAGCGGCTGCCCGCCGATGTCACGCTGGTGCGAGGTTCGGCCTCGGACCGCACGGTGCTCGACCGGGTGCTGGCGGAGCACGCCGTCACGGGTGTGGTGCACCTCGCGGCGAAGAAGCAGGTCGGCGAGTCCGTCGAGAAACCACTGCTCTACTACCGGGAGAACGTGACCGGGCTCTCCGTACTGCTGGAGGCCGTGGTCGCGGCCGGCGTGCGGCGCTTCCTCTTCTCCTCCTCGGCGGCGGTCTACGGCGTGCCGGACGTGGAGCTGATCACGGAGTCGACGCCGTGCGCGCCGATCAACCCGTACGGCGAGACCAAGCTCGCCGGGGAGTGGCTGGTGCGCGCGACGGGGCGGGCGCACGGCATGTCGACGGCCTGCCTGCGGTACTTCAACGTGGCGGGGTCCGCCGCGCCCGAGCTGGCCGACACGGGTGTCTTCAACGTCGTACCGATGTTCTTCGACCGGCTGACGCGGGGAGAGGCGCCGCGGATCTTCGGTGACGACTACCCGACACCGGACGGCACCTGTGTGCGCGACTACATCCATGTCGCCGACCTGGCGGAGGCGCACCTCGCCGTCGCCGGGCATCTGGACAGGAGCTCGGACGGCGGGGACCTCACGGTGAACATCGGCCGGGGCGAGGGCGTATCGGTGCGCCGGCTCGCGGAGCTGGTGGGGGAGGTCACCGGCCTGCGCACCGAACCCGTGATCGAGCCCCGCAGGCCCGGAGACGCGGCCCGGGCGGTCGCGTCGGCCGCCCGGATGACGGAAGAGCTGGGCTGGACGGCACGCCGCGGGATGCGCGAGATGGTGGAGTCGGCCTGGGAAGGCTGGTGCCTGCGCCACCCGGAGGCGCGCGCCGCACAGTGAGGGAACGCACTCCGGCGACACTCTGACCTGCGATCGTTTCCGCAGGTCAGAGCATATGACAACGGTGTTCAGTGCCGTGTTGCCCCGTACCCCTCCCCCGTAGTTCACTGGCCGCATCGGGCGAGGTGCGCCCGAGCTGTCCGAGGGACACGACGGGTGTACGGAGGCGTTCGTATGGGGGCTGGCCACGATCACGGGCACACGCACGGAGGGCCGCCACCGACGGGCACGGCCGCCGCCGCGTACCGCGGCCGGCTCCGGGTCGCGCTGGGTATCACGCTCTGCGTCATGGTCATGGAGATCGTCGGCGGGCTCCTCGCCGACTCGCTCGCCCTGCTCGCGGACGCGGCCCATATGGCGACCGACGCACTGGGGCTGGGCATGGCCCTACTGGCCATCCACTTCGCCAACAGGCCCGCGGGTCCCAACCGCACCTTCGGTTATGCGCGCGCCGAGATCCTCGCCGCGCTGGCCAACTGCCTGCTGCTCCTGGGCGTCGGCGGCTACCTGGTCTTCGAGGCCGTCGACCGCTTCATCACCCCGGCGGAGACCAGGGGAGGCCTGGCCATCGCGTTCGCGGCCGTCGGCCTGGTCGCCAACGTGGTCTCCCTGTCCCTGCTGATGCGCGGACAGCGGGACAGCCTCAATGTGCGGGGGGCCTACCTCGAGGTCGTCGCGGACACTCTCGGTTCGGTGACGGTGCTCGTGGCGGCGGGCATCATCATGGCCACCGGCTGGCAGGCCGCTGACCCCATCGCCTCGTTGCTGATCGGCCTGATGATCGTCCCCCGTACGGTGAAACTCCTGCGGGAGACGCTCGACGTGCTGCTGGAGTCGGCACCCAAGGGCGTCGACATGGACGAGGTGCGCGCCCACATCACGGCTCTGCCCGGAGTGCTGGACGTCCATGACCTGCATGCATGGACGATCACCTCGGGCATGCCCGTTCTGTCCGCCCACGTGGTGGTGCACCAGGAGATGCTCGACTCGATCGGACACGAGAAAATCCTGCACGATCTGCAGGGCTGCCTCGGCCATCACTTCGCCGTCGAGCACTGCACCTTCCAGCTGGAGCCCAGCGGGCACGCGGAGCACGAGGCGCGGCTCTGCCACTGAGCCGCAGGAGCGCCACCGGGGCCCCGTGCTAGGATGTGCGTCGTGTCTCCGAGCCCGGAGCCCCGTGAAGAGGGAAGGAGCTGAGGTTGATGACTGCCACGATGTCGGCTGCCATGCGCGGCAATCGGTCCTTCCTCATCTCCCGGGTCACCGGCTGACCGCTCGGCACTCCGCACGCGGCGTCGGCCGGGGCCCTCTCATCCAAGGGTTCCCGTCTTGACCGACCACACGTACACCGCTTTCTTCGAACTGCACCACCGGTTGCCCCGGCAGAGTCCCGGTTCCGATGCCACCACGCGGCAGCTGCTCGCCATGGCCGGCCCGCAGCCGGACCGCCCGCGCGTCCTGGACCTGGGCTGCGGCCCGGGCAGGGCAGCCCTGCTGCTCGCCGCCGAGGCGGGCGCCGAGGTGACAGCGGTCGATCTGCACCAGCCGTTCCTCGACGAGCTCACCCGGGCTGCCGAGGCCCGTGGGCTGGGTGACCGGATCCGTACCGTCAGGGCGGACATGGCCGACCTCTCCGGCCCCGACTTCGCCGACGGGTCCTACGACCTGGTCTGGGCCGAGGGTTCCGCGTACCTCATCGGGTTCGACATCGCGCTGCGGGACTGGCAGCGGCTGCTCGTCCCCGGCGGGTCGATGGTGATCACCGAGTGCGTCTGGACCACCGGCTCCCCGTCGGCAGGGGCACGCGCCTTCTGGGACCGGCATGCCTCGCTGCGCCCCGTCGCGGCGAACACCGCCGCGGCGGTGCAGTCGGGCTGCAATGTGCTCGGGGTGCTGGTGCAGCCCGACAGCGACTGGGACGAGTACTACGTACCGCTGGCCGCACGGGCCGCCGCGGCGGATCCGTCGGCTCCCGGAATGCCGGAGGCGCTCGCGGCCACCCGTGAGGAGCTCGAGGTGCGTCGCCTCCACGGCGCGGACTACGGCTACGCCGGCTATGTGCTGCGCCCCCGCGATCCCCGCTGGCGGGCCCGCCCCGAGACGGCCGCCGACCGCGACGCGGTGCACGGGGTCGTCGCGGCCGCCTTCCCGGCCCGGGACGAGGCCGATCTGGTCGACACCCTGCGCACCGACCCCGGGGCATGGCTGCCCGGACTTTCGTACGTGGCCGAGGCCCCTGACGGTTCCGTCGCGGCCCACGCCCTGCTGACCCGGTGCCGGGTCGGGGACGCCCCGGCACTCGCACTCGCCCCGGTGGCGACCGCGCCGGCTCACCAGCGCGGGGGCGCCGGGCGTGCGGTCGTCCGGGCGGTGCTGGACGCCGCACGGCTGCGCGGGGAGTCACTCGTCCTGGTGCTCGGGCACCCGGAGTACTACCCGGCCTTCGGTTTCGTGCCGGCGTCGCGGTTCGGGATCAGGCCGGGCTTCGATGTTCCCGACGAGGCGATGATGGCACTGGTCCTCGACGATTCCGTGCCGGTGCCGAGGGGCGCGATCCACTACCCGGCGGCCTTCGGGGGCTGACACGGTGTCCGTCCCGCCCCGTCCTCCGGGACGGGGCGGGACGGACATGCCAGCACCCGCAGTGCGGACAAGCGGCTTTTGTACGGCAGACTTGACCGCACTCGAGGGGTCCGGCGCACGAGGCCGGGAACCAAAGCGAAGGATGGGTATGCCGACCACACCAGCCACCGCGGCGCACAGCTCGTCGAACGGCACAGCAGACGCGATCATGCTCGAACTGGTCGACGAGAACGGCACCACCATCGGCACCGCGGAGAAGCTTGCCGCGCATCAGGCCCCGGGCCAGCTGCACCGGGCGTTCTCCGTCTTCCTCTTCGACGAGCAGGGGCGGCTGCTGCTGCAGCGTCGTGCGCTCGGCAAGTACCACTCCCCCGGCGTGTGGTCGAACACCTGCTGCGGCCACCCGTACCCGGGAGAGGCACCGTTCGCGGCGGCCGCCCGGCGTACGTACGAGGAGCTGGGGGTCTCGCCCTCGCTGCTCGCCGCGGCAGGCACGGTCCGATACAACCACCCCGACCCCATGTCGGGCCTGGTGGAGCAGGAGTTCAACCACCTGTTCGTCGGAATGGTGCAGGAGCCCCTGCGACCGGACGAGGAGGAGGTCGGCGAGACGGCCTTCGTGACCTCCGGCGAACTCGCGGAGCAGCATGCCGCCGCACCGTTCTCGGCGTGGTTCATGACCGTGCTGGACGCCGCGCGGCCCGCGATCAGGGAGCTGACGGGGCCGTCCGCCGGCTGGTGAAACGCACCGGACAGGGGGCGGTCAGAGTTGCGCCTTCAGGGGCAGGGCCGCCCAGATGATTTTACCGCCGCCGGCGGTGTGCTCGACGTCGTAGCTACCGCCCGCCTCGGTGGTGATCTCACGCACCAGGAGCAGTCCCCGGCCGCCGGTCTGCGCGTAGTCGGTGACCAGCGCCGTCGGGCGGTAGGGGTGGTTGTCCTCCACCGAGACTCTGATCCACTCCGCCCCGATGGCCACCTCGACCGCCAGTTCGGGCGAGAGCAGCGCCGCGTGCCGGACCACGTTGGTGACCAGCTCCGACACGATCAGCAGCAGCGCCTCGAGGATGTCGTCCTCGACGGGTACGCCCTGCCGCTCGAGCAGGTCCCGTACGGCGTGCCGGGCCTGCGGCACCGAGACGTCGACGGCGGGGGCGGTGAAGCGCCACACCCCTTCGTACGACACGGGATGGGCCGGAACTCTCCCACGGCTCTCCATAGACCGGCACCCGCTCTCGATTCGCGTGTCGCTGACCATCGAGTAATGAGTGTCGGGAAGAGTGTGGTCGGGGCCGCAGCGCTGACTACAAGTGGTCACTTCCAGGGGCAATTTGACCGGGTGAGTATGACAGCGTCAGGTGATCGGACTACTTCTCGCCTTCTTCGGGCGCCATCTGGTCCGTCACCACTGACGACCCGTCGCCCGCCCACCCCGATCGCGATCAGCCCGAGCCCGTCGAACAGCAGGGCCAGCGAAAGGAAGCAGCCGAGCACATAGAGGCTGCTGTGCGGCCGGTCGAAGAGAACCAGCAGCCCCAGCAACAGCCCGAAGACTCCCTGCAGCAGCGTCCAGCCGAACTGGGGCCGCGTACGACGACGCTGCCGACCAGCCGGAACACGCCTCCGGTGAGGAAGAGCAGCGCGGCGAACATGGTCAGCGCCTCGGCCGTGCCCTCCGGGTGCCGGATGACGACGACCCCCACGGCGATGTTCAGCGCGGCGACCACCACGCCCAGCCAGAAGTAGGCGGTGCCGCGGGCCTGGACCGCGTCAATGAGGCCGACGAGTCCCCCGACGAGCCCCGCGACGACCAGCAGGATGCCGAGCAGGGCGAGCCCGCCGAAGCTCCGGTTCAGCTTCTTGCCCGCGGTCGTGGGTCCTGCCTTCGACGCTCCTCACGGTGCGTGCCTGCTTCGACCCTTCTTGCTCATAGGTTCGAGCCGTACGGATAGCATCCTGCGCATGGACCTAGGGGAGCAGGCGGCACGGACGGAGCCGCGGCTGGAGCACACGGTTGTGGACGGCGTCGCCACGGTTGTCATCAGCAACCCCGCCAAGCGCAACGCCATGACCGCGGACATGTGGCAGGCGCTGCCGGTACTGCTGAAGAGGCTGGAGGCCCGCCCCGGCGTACGCGTTCTCGTGCTCACCGGCGCCGGGGACACCTTCTGTGCCGGTGCGGACATCACCTCGCTCCGGGACCCTGGCGGGCGGCCGCAGGCTCTCGCCGTCCGGGCCGAAGAGGCCCTGGCGGCGTTCCCCCGGCCGACGCTCGCCGCCGTGCGCGGCTACTGCGTGGGAGGCGGCAGCCAGCTCGCAGCCGCCTGCGATCTGCGCTTCGCCGAGAAGGGCGCTTCCTTCGGTGTCACCCCGGCCAAGCTCGGGATCGTCTATCCCTCGTCGTCGACGCGCCGGCTGGTCGCGCTCGTGGGTCCGGCCGCCGCGAAGTTCCTGCTGTTCTCCGGTGAGCTGATCGGGACGGAACGGGCACTGCGCACCGGTCTGGTGGACGAGGTCCTGCCGGAGGGCGGGCTGGAGGACCGGGTACGAGCGTTCGCGCGGGTCCTGGCGTCGCGTTCGCAGCTGACCCAGGCCGCGGCGAAGGAGTTCGCCGACGGCCGCGAGGACCGGGACGCGCACTGGTCTCAGCAGGCACGCGGCAGCGGCGACACCGCCGAGGGGGTCGCCGCCTTCCTGGAGCGCCGCGCTCCCCGCTTCAGCTGTACGACGGGGTCGGAAGGAACAGCGTCTACGTCGTGATGAACCGGCTCTTGGCCCGCCACTCCTCGACCATGGCCGCCGGGGCCTTCTCCGGTGACCCCGCGTCGTAGGGCGGCTGGGGGTCGTACTCGGTCAGCAGCTGGACGGCCTGGGCGTGTTCGTCACCCGCGATCGTGCCGAGCAGGGTGAGGCCCATGTCGATGCCGGAGGAGACCCCGGCGGCGGTGACGTACTTGCCGTCGACGACCACCCGCTCGCCCGTCGGCTCGGCCCCGAAGGTCTTCAGGACGTCGAGGGCGAGCCAGTGCGAGGTGGCACGCCGGCCGGTGAGCAGTCCGGCGGCTCCGAGCAGCAGGGAGCCGGTACATACCGAGGTCGTCCAGGTGCTGCCGGCATCCGCCCTCCGCAGCCAGCCGAGCAGCGCCTCGTTCTCCATCTGGTCGCTCTGCCCGGGGCCTCCGGGGACGATCACCACGTCCGGGGCGGGCACCTCGGCGAGCGTACGGTCGGCGACGAGCGAGAGGCTTCCGCTGTCGTTGCGCACGGCCCCGGGCCGCTCGGAGACGAAGACGGTCTCGGCACCGGGGGCCCTGCTGAGCATCTCGTACGGGCCTACGGCGTCGAGCGCGGTGAAGCGGTCGAAGAGCACGATGGCAATCTGCATGGATGGTCCTTCCGCGGGTGGTGTCATGAGGTGACGGGCTGGGAGCGAAAGCGGCGCCGGTATTCCGCGGGCGCCGTCCCGAGGGCCTTGACGAAGGCACGGCGCATCGCTTCCGGTGTGCCGTAGCCGCTGGCACGAGAGATGCCGGTGACGCCGTCGGCCGTGTCCTCCAGTAGCCGGCGAGCCTGTTCGAGGCGTACGCGCTCGACGTACCGGCCGGGGGTCAGGCCGGTCTCGGCCTGGAAGGCGCGGGCGAAGTGGCGGGGCGAGAGCCTGGCGCGGGCCGCGAGCGCCACCACCGAGAGGTCGGCGTCCGGATGCCCGGTAATCCAGTGCTGGACCTCACGGAGGGGCTCGCGGACGGCGGTCTGCGCGGCGAGATGGGCGCTGAACTGGGCCTGGTTGCCGGGGCGCCGCAGGAATACGACGAGATTGCGGGCGACGGTGAGCGCCACGTCCCGCCCGTGTTCCTCCTCGACCAGGGCGAGCGCGAGGTCGATTCCGGCGGTGACGCCGGCCGACGTCGCCAGGCGTCCGTCGCGTACGAAGATCGGGTCGGGGTCCACGCGTACCGCCGGATACATCCGGGCGAGCGTCTCGCACACGGACCAGTGGGTGGTCACCCGGTGGCCGTCGAGCTGGCCGGCCTCGGCAAGGAGAAGGGCGCCGGTACACACCGACACCAGGTTCCGGGCCCGCGGGGCGTGCGTGCGGAGCCAGCCGACCAGCTCCGGGTCAGGCGTCCTCGTGCCGGCGCCTCCCGGCACGAGGAGCAAATCGGGCCCCGGAGCGTCCGCGAGGGTGCAGTCGGGGACGAGTGTGAGGCCGCTGGAGCAGCGGACCGGCGCTCCGTCGAGTGAGGCGGTGCGCAGGTCGTAGGAGACCCCGGGAGAGCGGGAGGCACCGGCGAAGACCTCCATCGGGCCGCTCACGTCGAGGCTCTGAACGCCGTCGAAGAGGACGACGAGTACTGATCGCTGCTTCATGCCCGCCATCCTGGGCGGACGGCCCGATGACCGCAATGACGAGATCCCCACCTTTCCTGCCATGCGGGCCCCACGGTCCGTCGGTCCTGCCCCTGGACTACCCCACGTACCAACCAGTCGGTAACGTGCAGGCATGAGTACTCTTCCCCCGCGTGCCGGACGCCGCTGTCACAACGCGCTCAATCCGCTGCACTCCTGTGTCTACTTCTCCCCCGACCTCGGCAAGGAGTTCGGGGAGCTCGGCATCGACGACGCGAGCCGGGTCTACTTCGCCGCGCGCGGTGCGGCTCTCGGCGCGGCCGGGGCGGGCACGGTCACCGCGGCCTTCTACAACTTCAACCACGAGCTCGTGGCCCGCCATCTGCCCGCCGTCTGGTCGGACATCACCCCCCAGGGGGCTCTCGGCGCCCGCCTGCGGGCCGCCGACTCGACGCTCCGGCGGGTGCTCGGCGAGGAGGTCCTCGCCTCCCCGGAGATGGCGGAGGCGGCCGGGCTGGCCCTGCGTGCCGCCGAGGCCTGCACCCGCCACGCCCGCCCGCTGTACGCCGCGCACGCGGACCTGGAGGTGCCGGACCAGCCGCATCTGGCTTACTGGCACGCGGCGACGCTGCTGCGCGAGCACCGCGGGGACGGGCACCTGGCCGCGCTGCTCACGGCCGGTCTCGACCCGCTAGAGGCTCTGGTCAGCCATACCGCCACCGGCAAGGGCATGGCGCCGCACTGGATCCTCGCCACCCGCGGCTGGCGACGCGCGGACTGGGACGCGGCGGTGGAGCGTCTGCGTGTCCGGGGTGTGCTGGACGCGGAAGGCGAGCTGACCGACGCGGGCACCGCACTCAGGGCGGAGCTGGAGGAGGCGACGGACCGCATGGACGCCGCACCGTACGAGCACCTGGGCGCCGCACGTGTGGACCGGCTCACCGAACTCGGCCGCGGATTCCTGTTCGCGGCGGCCTCCGCCGGGGCGTTCCCGGATGATCTGGTCGGCAAGGGCTGAGCCCGCACACGTTTACGAGGGGCGGAACCGGCCAGGCGGTAGGCACACCCTACGAAGGAGGCACACCGTGTTCCGTGCGATCGCAAACGCTCTGAGTACCGTCGGATCAGCCGTTGCCACTGTGGTGACTCTGCCCTTCCGGCTCCTGGCCGGCCTTTTCGGTGGCGCATCGCGCAGCGGCAGGACCCGGCGCGCCTGACCGCCCCGTCCGACAGGACGTCGGGGCCGTGATCGACCAGGTCACGCGACACGGCCCCCGGTCACCCGGCACAATGCAGGCGAAGGGGCCCACCCGAGTGTGGACCACCCCAGTGGCACAGCCAGCACAGCCAGTACGAGAAGGCGAGTCGGGAAAACCGTGACGACGTCCATCGAAGGCAGGATCGCCGAGGAGCTCGGCGTACGCGAGCGTCAGGTGAAGGCGGCCGTCGACTTGCTCGACGGCGGGTCGACCGTGCCGTTCATCGCGCGCTACCGCAAGGAAGCGACCGAGATGCTCGACGATGCGCAGCTGCGCACGCTCGAGGAGAGGCTGCGGTATCTGCGGGAACTCGAGGACCGCCGCACGGCGGTCCTCGAGTCCGTACGTGAACAGGGCAAACTCGACGCCGCCCTGGAGGGGCAGATCCGGGCGGCCGACACCAAGGCGCGGCTGGAGGACATCTACCTTCCCTTCAAGCCGAAGCGCCGGACGAAGGCGCAGACGGCGCGCGAAGCGGGCCTGGAGCCCCTGGCCCTCGGGCTGCTCGGCGACCCGTCCATGGACCCGCTCACGGCGGCCGCGGCTTTCGTCGACACCGAGAAGGGTGTGGCGGACCCGGCGGCGGCGCTGGACGGCGCCCGGGCGATCCTGACCGAGCGCTTCTCGGAGGACGCCGATCTGACCGGCGAACTGCGCGAACGCATGTGGTCTCGCGGCAGGGCCGTCGCGAAGGTACGGGAAGGCAAGGAGGAGGCGGGCGCGAAGTTCGCCGACTACTTCGACTTCGCCGAGCCCTTCACCGCACTGCCCTCGCACCGGATCCTCGCGATGCTCCGGGGTGAGAAGGAGGACGTGCTCGACCTCGTCCTGGAGCCGGAGGAACCGTCGGAGCAGCCGGGCCCTTCGTCGTACGAGAACATGATCGCCCGCCGTTTCGGCGTGGCGGACCGCGGCCGGCCCGGGGACAAATGGCTCGGTGACACGGTGCGCTGGGCATGGCGTACCCGAATCCTGGTGCACCTCGGGATCGACCTGCGGCTCCGGTTGCGCACGGCGGCGGAGGACGAGGCCGTACGCGTCTTCGCCTCGAACCTGCGCGATCTGCTGCTCGCCGCGCCGGCCGGCACCCGGGCGACTCTGGGTCTCGACCCCGGTTTCCGTACGGGCGTGAAAGTCGCCGTCGTGGACGCGACGGGAAAGGTCGTCGCGACGGATGTCATCCACCCGCACGTGCCGGCGAACAAGTGGGACCAGTCACTCGCCACGCTGGAGCGTCTCGCCAAGGAGCACCACGTCGATCTGATCGCGATCGGCAACGGCACGGCGTCCCGCGAGACCGACAGGCTCGCAGGTGAACTGTGTGACAAGCACCCTGAGCTGAAGCTGACCAAGGTGATGGTCTCGGAGGCCGGCGCCTCCGTGTACTCGGCGTCGGCCTTCGCCTCGCACGAGCTCCCGGACATGGACGTGTCGTTGCGCGGCGCGGTATCGATCGCGCGCCGGCTGCAGGACCCGCTGGCCGAACTGGTGAAGATCGACCCGAAGTCGATCGGCGTCGGCCAGTACCAGCACGATCTGTCCGAGGTGAAGCTGTCGCGCTCCTTGGACGCGGTGGTCGAGGACTGCGTGAACGGCGTCGGGGTCGACGTCAACACCGCGTCGGCGCCGCTGCTCTCGCGGGTGTCCGGAATCGGATCCGGGCTGGCCGAGAACATCGTGGCCCACCGGGACGCGAACGGCCCGTTCCGCTCCCGCCGCGCGCTCAAGGATGTGGCTCGGCTGGGCCCGAAGGCGTTCGAACAGTGCGCGGGCTTCCTCCGGATCCGGGGTGGCGACGACCCCCTGGACGCGTCGAGTGTTCACCCGGAGGCCTACCCCGTGGTGCGGACGATGGTGAAGCGGACGGGCGGCGATGTCGCCTCGCTGGTCGGCAACTCGGACGTCCTGCGGTCGCTGCGGCCCGACGAATTCGTGAACGAGAAGTTCGGTCTGCCGACGGTGACGGACATCCTGAAGGAGCTGGAGAAGCCGGGCCGGGACCCGCGTCCGGCCTTCCGGACGGCCACGTTCAAGGAAGGCGTCGAGAAGCTCGGCGACCTGGCCCCCGGGATGGTGCTGGAGGGGGTCGTCACGAACGTGGCGGCGTTCGGCGCGTTCGTGGACGTCGGAGTCCACCAGGACGGCCTCGTCCATGTGTCGTCGATGTCGCGGACGTTCGTCAAGGACCCGAGGGATGTGGTGAAGCCCGGCGACATCGTGAAGGTGAAGGTCATGGACGTCGACATCCCGCGCAAACGCGTCTCGCTGACGCTGCGGCTGGACGACGAGGCCGGGGCGGCCCAGGGCGGCGGGCAGGGGCGCCGGCGCGAGAAGTCCGGGCAGGGGCAGGGCGGCGGCGGAGAACGTCCGCCCCGCCAGCGCCAGGGCCAGGGACAGCGCCAGGGGCAAGCCGCCGGCCAGGGGGTCCGTCAGGCCGGCGGCCAGGGCCGTGACCGGCGCGGGGGCGGTGGCCAGGGCGGTGCCCCGCTTCCGGCGGCCGCGCCGGCCAACAGCGCGATGGCGGACGCGTTGCGGCGGGCCGGGCTGAGCGGTTCCGATTCGGGCGGCCGCAAGCGCTGATCCGAGACCGCGGCGGACGGGCGGGGCGGGGCGGCTCGGGTGCCGACGGCACCGACTGCGTCCACTCCTCGTCCGACATCAGGTACGTCGGCTGTGGCTCGGACCGTCCGGCCGGGCCCGTCCCTCCCTCGGGGAGGGACGGGCCCCTCGCGGTCAGCCGGACTCGGTGACCTTGCCGTCCGACACCTCGACGCGGCGGGTCGTCCGGACCCCCTCCAGCATCCGCCGGTCGTGCGTGACCAGCAGCAGCGTCCCTGTGTACGCCTCCAGTGCCGACTCCAGCTGTTCGATCGCCAGCAGATCCAGGTGGTTCGTCGGCTCGTCCAGGACGAGCAGATTGACGCCCCTGCCCTGGAGAAGAGCGAGGCCGGCCCGAGTGCGTTCGCCGGGTGAGAGCGTGGTCGCGGGGCGCAGGACATGGGCCGCTCGCAGGCCGAATTTGGCGAGCAGAGTGCGCACCTCGGCCGGCTCGGTGTCGGGGACGGCCGCGCAGAAGGCGTCCAGCAGGCTCTCCGTGCCGTGGAACAGTTTGCGGGCCTGGTCGACTTCGCCCACCACGACGCCCGCGCCGAGCGTGGCGTGGCCCGCGTCGAGCGGAAGCCTGCCGAGCAGGGCGGCGAGCAGCGTGGACTTGCCTGCCCCGTTGGGGCCGGTGACGGCGACCCGGTCTGCCCAGTCGATCTGCAGGGTGGCCGGGCCGAAGGAGAAGCCCCCGCGGACGACGGCGGCGTCGCGGAGGGTGGCGACGACCGATCCGGAGCGCGGTGCGGAGGCGATCTCCATCCGCAGCTCCCACTCCTTGCGGGGTTCCTCGACGACGTCGAGGCGCTCGATCATGCGCTGGGTCTGCTTGGCCTTCGCGGCCTGCTTCTCGCTGGCCTCGCTGCGGAACTTGCGACCGATCTTGTCGTTGTCGGTGGCCTTGCGGCGGGCGTTCTTGACACCCTTTTCCATCCAGCCCCGCTGCATCTGGGCGCGTCCCTCGAGTGAGGAGCGCTTGTCGGCGTACTCCTCGAACTCCTCGCGGGCGTGTGCGCGGGCGCGCTCACGCTCCTCCAGGTAGGAGGCGTAGCCGCCGCCGTACAGATTGATCTCCTGCTGGACGAGATCGAGTTCCAGGACCTTGGTGACGGTGCGCATCAGGAATTCTCGGTCGTGGCTGACGACGACGGTGCCGGCCCGCAGGCCCGACACGAAGCGCTCCAGGCGCTCCAGACCGTCGAGGTCCAGGTCGTTGGTGGGTTCGTCGAGCAGGAAGACGTCGTAACGCGAGAGCAGGAGCGAGGCCAGGCCGGCGCGGGCCGCCTGGCCGCCGGAGAGCGCGGTCATCGGCAGGTCGAGGCCGACGGTGAGGCCGAGGTCGGCGGCCACCTCCTCCGCCCGCTCGTCCAGGTCGGCGCCACCGAGGGCGAGCCAGCGCTCCAGGGTGTCGGAGTACGCGTCATCGGCGCCGGGCGCCCCGTCGACCAGTGCCTGGGTCGCGGAGTCCATCGCGGCCTGGGCCTCGGCGACCCCGGTGCGGCGGGCGAGGAACTCCCGTACGGACTCCCCCGCCCGGCGCTCGGGCTCCTGCGGGAGGTGTCCGACGGTGGCGGTGGGCGGGGAGAGCCGGAGCTCGCCCTCCTCCGGCCGGTCGAGCCCGGCGAGCAGCCGGAGCAGCGAGGATTTACCGGCGCCGTTGGCTCCGACGAGACCGATCACGTCGCCGGGCGCGACGACGAGGTCGAGTCCGGCGAAGAGGGTTCGGTCACCGTGCCCGGCGGCGAGTTCCTTGGCGACGAGAGTGGCAGTCATCAGGGTCCCGATCCTAACGAACCTCCGGCGGCCGTCTCTCCGCCGGACCATGGGTGGGGCCATGGCCCGTTCCGCTTCCCGGCGGGCTCGAGACGATACGGCGACAGCAGCAGGGGGGAGCGCGACGGCGGACGTGATCGTGGTGGGTGGCGGGGTCAGCGGGCAGACCACGGCGCTGCTGCCGGCTGAGCGCGGCCGGCGGGTGCGGGTCCGGTCCGGCGCCCCGGCCACGGGCTGGTGGTGGGCGGGGTGGCGGAGGTGGACGAACCGCGTACCGAGCCCGGCCCGCGAACGGCCGAGGACATCGTCGCGCGGTGTGCGCGTATACGGCCTGGGACGGCGGGGGCGCGTCATCGGCCACCGGGTACGGCTGCGGCCGGCCCGGGACGGCCGGGGGTGCGCGTCGAGGCGCAGGAGTTGCCGGGCGGCGGACTGCCGAGGGGGCGACTACGGGCACGGCGGCGTCCGACTGGCGGTGGCCCGGGGCTGCTCACGGGCCACGGCCCAGCTGGTGGGCTGAGCCGCGGCGACCTGACCGGGACGAGGCCTGCGCGGAGGAACAGGAGGGAGCCGGACCGGGGCACCGGATCAGCCCTGCGGGTTCTCCTTGTGCCGGTCGTCGCTGGTGACCTCCGCCGGACCGGGACCGATCCGGATCTCGAAATCCCCGTCGTACCTGGCGTGTCCCTGGATGACCGCGGTTTCGACGGCCTCCACGCCGAACTCCCTGCGAACGATCATCGGGTCGTGCCGCAGGTCCCTCATGAGGGAGACGCACATGCCGATCATGACGATGGTGAAGGGTGCGGCCACCAGGATGGTCAGATTCTGCAGACCTGCCAGCGCGTCGCCCTGGCCGTTGCCGATGAGCAGCATCACCGCCGCCACGGCGCCGGTGACGACGCCCCAGAAGATCACGACCCACTTCGCGGGTTCGAGGACGCCCTTCTGGGAGAGCGTGCCCATCACGATTGACGCGGCGTCGGCGCCCGAGACGAAGAAGATGCCGACCAGGACCATCACCAGGATGCTCATGAGGGTCGCGACCGGGAACTGCTGGAGTACGCCGAAGAGCTGTGCCTCCGGGGTGTCGCCTACGCCTGCGAGCTGTCCCGCCTCTTCCAGCCGGATAGCCGACCCGCCGAAGACGGCGAACCAGACCAGACTGACAGTGCTGGGCACCAGGATCACGCCGCCGACGAACTGACGGATCGTCCGGCCCCGGCTGATCCTGGCGATGAACATGCCGACGAAGGGCGTCCACGAGATCCACCACGCCCAGTAGAAGACCGTCCAGCTGGCGAGCCACTCGGCCACTCTCCCCTTTCCGGTGGCCTCGGTGCGCCCGGCGAGCTGGGCGAGGTCACCGAAGTACGCGGCGACGGAGGTGGGCAGCAGATCCAGCACGATGATGGTGGGCCCCGCGATGAAGACGAAGATCACCAGGATCAGGGCCAGCACCATATTGATGTTGGACAGCCACTGGATGCCCTTCTCGACTCCGGACACGGCGGAGGCGACAAAGGCGACCGTCAGCACGGCGATGATCGCGACCAGGAGCCCGGTGCCGGTCTTCTCCATCCAGTCGAGCTCCTGGAAACCGCTGCCGATCTGGAGCGCGCCGAGCCCCAGCGAGGCAGCGGATCCGAACAGGGTCGCGAAGATGGCGAGGATGTCGATGACGCGGCCGAGGGGTCCGTGGGCACGCTCCTCACCGATGAGCGGGACGAAGACCGAGCTGATCGTCTGCCTTCTGTGCCGGCGGTAGGCGCTGTACGCGATGGCGAGCCCGACGACGGCGTAGATCGCCCAGGGGTGCAGGGTCCAGTGGAACAGGGTGGTGGCCATGGCCGCCTGCAGCGCCTCGGCGGCGGACGTGGGATGGGTGCCGGGCGGTGGATTGACGAAGTGGGCGAGCGGCTCACTGACGCCGTAGAACATCAGGCCGATTCCCATGCCGGCGCTGAACATCATCGCGACCCAGGAGACCGTACGGAACTCGGGTTCTTCACCCTCCTGTCCGAGCGAAATCTTCCCGTAACGGCTGATCGCGAGCCAGAGGGCGAAGACCACGAAACCGGAGGCCGCCAGCATGAAGGCCCAGCCACCGTTGTGGATGAGCCCGTTGAGCAGCTTGCTGGAGAAGTCCTCCAACGAGTCGGTGGCCGTGGAACCCCAGACCACGAAGGCGACGGTGAGCACCGCCGTGACGCCGAAGACCACCCGGTCGGTCGTTGGGCGCCGGCCGTGATGCGGCTCGGCGGGTAGATCGGCCGTGACCGGGAGATAGTCTCCCCGCCCGCCCGGATCCTGCTCGTCGTGTGACACAAGTGGCACCTTTCACGCAGTGCGAAATTCGCTCTTCGTAGGCAGTACCACACGCGGTGTACATCTCGGCGGATCAACAAGCCGTTCCGGCTTGACCGTTTGCGAGCCGATATGTCGCGTGATCGTGGTGCGATCATCCGTCCGACTGCCTGGACCAGGCGGTTAGGCTGACGGCGTTCGTGCCGAACCCGCCAGTTCCAGCCGCTCCCAGCCGGGACGCGCGTGTACGAGGAGCGACTCTTGCCCGACCCGAACTCCGATCCGACATGTGACACCCGGCCCACCCTGGAGGCCGTGGCCGCCCGTGCCGGTGTGTCAAGGGCGACGGCGTCCCGTGTCGTCAACGGCGGTGCGGGGGTGCGGCAGCCCCTCGTGGACCAGGTACGCAGGGCGGTCGACGAGCTCGGCTACATCCCGAACCACGCGGCGCGGACGCTGGTCACGCGGCGCAACGGCGCGGTGGCCGTGATCATCGACGAGCCCGAGTTCCGGATCTTCTCCGACCCGTTCTTCTCCCGCCAGATCCGCGGGATCAGCCGCGAGCTCAACGCCTACGACGCGCAGCTGGTCCTGCTCCTGGTGGAGGGCAGCGGGGACTTCGACCGGGTCACCCGCTATCTGGCAGGGGGGCATGTGGACGGTGTGCTGGCCTTCTCGCTGCACACGGACGACGAACTGCCCGCGATCCTCCGGCGGTTCCGGGTCCCCACGGTCTACGGGGGCCGCCCGGATCACCCGGCGGCCGGCGGGGACGCACCGCAGGTGCCCTACGTCGACTGCGACAACCGGGGCGGGGCCCGCGAGGCCGTACGCCATTTGGTCTCGCTCGGCCGACGGCGCATCGCGCACATCGCCGGGCCCCGCGACCAGACGTCGGCACTCGACCGGATCGACGGGTATCACGACGTGCTGCCGGACGCAGGAGGGGAACTCGTCGCGGACGGCGACTTCACCGCGGAGGGCGGGGCCCGGGCCATGGCGGATCTGCTGGACGCCCACCCCGGTCTCGACGCCGTCTTCGTGTCCAACGACCTGATGGCGTCGGGTGCCCTGAGGGTGCTGCGGGAGCGGGGCGTCCGGGTGCCGGAGGACGTGGCCGTGGTCGGGTTCGACGACATGGTGTCGGTGGCGGAGGCCGCCGTACCGCCGCTCACGACGGTCCGTCAGGATGTCGAGGGAATGGGACGGCTGATGGTACGGCTGCTGATGGAACGGCTGAACAGCGACAGGGGGGCCTGGCCCGAGTCCGTGATCACTCCGACCGAACTGGTCCGCCGTGCCTCGGCCTGATCCCCCTGCCGGCCGGGCGGGCCCGCCACCTGGCCTGCGAGCCACGGGCCCGCAGAGGATCAGCCCGGCCGCCTTCGACCGGCCCGCCACTCCGCTCGTGCCGACCTGGCGAGCGGCAGGTAGCGCAGCCGCTCCGGGAGCAGCGGCACGATCCGCCGGACCACGGCGCCGAAGCGCCGTAGACGCCGTTCCTGCTCGGGGGTCCAGTCGAGCCCGATGGCCTCGCGGGCGTCCGGCGGCATCAGCCCGACGGTGATGAAACTCCGGAACCGCGCCAGCGGCGGGAACAGCACGGGCCACAGCGCCTTCAGGAGCAGCCGCAGAACGAGCGGCCCCCGGTCGGGCGGCGGTACGGGAATGTCCGTGTCCACCAGTTCCCGTACGACGGCGGTGGCCTCCACCTCGTCGGCCAGCATCTTGCGGTAGTACGGCCAGAACTCCTCTATCGTCTGCGGCATGTCCCGGTCGTGGATGCCCAGGATCCGGCCGACCTGGAGCCACTCGCGGTACAGGGCGCGTTCCTGCGCCTCGGTGAGCGGCCGCACCAGATAGCGCGACGCGTGCTGGTAGACGGGGAACCCGGTGGCGTGCACCCACGCGTAGTTCGCGGGTGTGAGCGCGTGGTAGCGGCGGCCCCGGGTGTCGGTCCCCTGGATCGTGCGGTGCAGCTTCCTGAGCCTGCGTCCCTCCTCCACGGCGGCCTCCCCTCCGTACACCCAGAGCTGGAGCGAGCTCAGGGAGCGCTCGCCGCGCCCCCAGGGGTCCGTACGGAAAACCGAGTGGTCGTCGACTCCGGCGCCGACGGCGGGATGGGCGACCTGGAGGGTCAGCGCGGCGGGCAGCATCAGCAGTCCGCGGATGTCGCCGGTAAGGCTCCACAGGACGCCGCCCGGCGGGGGCGGTGCGGGCTCTCCTGCGCTGGTCATGCGGGTGCTCCCAAGGGTCGGCGGGCGGCCGGATCGGTGCCGGGCCCGTGTGTGTTCCAGTATGCGATCACGAGCGCGCCCCCGACCCGCAGGGGCGACGGGAGCAGCTTCACGAGCACCCGTACCAGCCGGGCGAAGCGGCGCGGGGCGCGTTCCTCGTGAGGGCCCGGTCCAGGCCGAGGCGCTCGCGCAGCACTGCGGTCGGGTGCTGACAGTGACCGGAGGGTAGTGCGCGGCCTTGGCTCCGGGCAGAGGGCTTCGGGGAGCCGACGGATCGGTACCTCCTTCCGCCTACGGCGACGAGACGGTCAGCGAAAGGCTGGAGCTCAGCCCGACGGCCCCGGGCGTCCTGGCCGACTGCGCCGCCCACAAACAACACGCCCCAGCCGCTGCCACGGGCGGCACGGAGGCCGGAGTTCCTGTCCATGGGGCCCCTTCTTCGAATCTGTGTCAGCAGTGTTGACGCACCTCGTGAAACACGTCAATAGTATTTGTAACTTTGACTCGCAGTGCAGGAGGGGCCGTCACGTTCCCTATGCCGCGGTGAGTGGACGTCCGCCACACCGGCCTCACCGCCGGCCACGCACGTGAACGGCCGTATTCACAGAGACAGAGGAGGTTGCACACCATGGGCCGCTACAGCAGACTGCGCGAGATTCGCCGGATGGATCCGGCTCGGGACTGCGCGGAGATACTCCGGTTGATGTCCCAGTACGAGTTCCCGTGGGACTACCGGCAGGGCATCAGTGTCGCCTTCCTGCGCGACTACGGCGTGCCGAGGATCTCCGTACTTCTCGATCGAACCCAGGAGTTCGAGCGCAACGGTCAGAAACGCTATGACGACACCGTCCTGTTCGGATACGAGATGGCGGCCGACGGCTTCGACTCGGAACGCGCCCGGGCCGCGGCCCGCCATCTCAACCGGATACACGGCAAGTACCGCATCCCGAACGAGGACTACCTCTATGTGCTGGCCACCACGGTCGTCGGCCCCAAACGCTGGATCGACCGGTTCGGATGGCGCCCCCTGTGCGCTCAGGAGGCGGGGGCGCTGGCGGAGGCGGGGCGGCGGATGGCCTCCATGATGGGCATCGAAGGCGTCCCCGACACCTACGAGGGATTCGAGAAGCTGCTCGACTCCTACGAAGACCGGATGTTCGCCTACGACCCGGCGAACCGCCGGGTCGCCAACGCCACCTTCAGGGTCATGGCCGCCTGGTACCCGGCCCCGCTGCGGCCCCTGGTGGCCAGTTTCTCGCTCGCTCTGCTGGACGAGCCACTGCTGCGGGCGCTGGGCTTCCCGGCCCAGCCACGGTGGGTCCGGGCGGCGGCCGTGCGCCTGGTGCGCGCCCGGTCGCGCGGCGTACGGCTGCTGCCCGCCCGGCCCCGGTGGCTGCCCTCCCGCCCCCGGCCGCGCAGCTACCCCTTCGGATACCAGCTCGATGACCTCGGTCCGCACTGGGCGCAGAACCGTCCGCTGGAACCTCTGCCCCTGGAGTAGCCATGACGACCGGAACGGATCGTACGGCGCACGGCATCGAGGACATCCGCGCCGCGGTGCCACGGGCCGGAAGCGCCGGCCGGGTCCGGGCCGCGCTCGGGGCGCGCGGACGGCGCGCCGCACGGCTGGGGCGAAAGCACCACCTTGCCCTTCGCGCCCGCCGGGTGCCGGGCAGGCGTCGAGTGTCCTCCGGCCTGCTGTCGCAGGACTGCGGGCCTCTGCGGCGCCGCGCTCGGTCACCGTACGGCGGTTCGCACCGGGGGCGGACCTGACGTCGTTCGCGACGCCCCGGGAGATGGCCGTCCGAACGGTCCAGCCGGGCAGGAAGCGCACGCCCGGTGCTGAGGGCGGTCACGCGGCGTTGAGCAGTGGCACCAGATAGCGGCGGGCGAAGGCGCGCACCTGCTCGTCGTCGTCCAGCTCGAAGCAGCTCAACGGGTTGAGGAGGAAGGAGACGGTGATCCGCACCATCAGTTCGGCGACCGGTGTCGGGTCCGTCTCCGGCCGCCCTTCGGCGCGCTGGGCGTGGCGGAGCCGGCCGGCCAGATATTCGCGCATCGCGAGAAAGGCGGGGCCGCTCTCCAGCGTGAGGAAGGGGAGCATGATCTCCGGCTCCAGCCGCAGCAGTCCGCCCACCAGCGGGTGTTCCCGGATGTGCTTGAGGACGGCGACGAAGCCGGCGACGAGCCGGTCCTCCATGGTGGGCAGTGCGGCCACAGCCTCGTCCACGTCCACCACGAATCTGCGGTATTCCCGCAGCAGGCAGGCGGAGACCAAGCTGTCCTTGTTGCCGATCCGCCGGTACACGGTGACCCGCGAGACCTTGGCACGCTTGGCCACGTCGTCCACCGTCGAGCGGCGCAGCCCGAAAGTCATGAACTGCTCGCGTGCCGCGTCCAGGATCTGTTCGGTCAGCGCGTCGGACGGCGGCGTCTCGACGAGCGCCCTGGCCAACAGTGTCTCTTTGTCACCCGGTGCCGCCATGGACCCTCCCCGTCGTTTCGCAATCACTCAACCATATCGACAACGCAACAGTGAGACTTAATTCATCCCTTTGTAACTCCCCCGTCCGGAGGCCAGCCATGTCCGCCGCCCGCGCCCTCCAAGCGGTCGCTCCCTCCGAGCAGCGGGCATTCACCACCTCCCGGCGGACTTCGGCCGGCCCTGTGCGTGCCCGGCGGAGTCTTACGGGGGCTCGGGCGACGGGATGACGGATGCATGCCACGTTCGAGTGCGCACGGCTGCTGGTCTTCGACGTGACGGCAGCCTGCGACGCCGAACCGGAGACGCCGGAAGGCGGCGGAAGGCGGCGGAAGGCTGCGGTGGCGACGGTGCGTGCTACGGCCGGCGGAGCACCCCCGCGGGGGCGGCACTCAACCGAAGTCGTACACCGTCACCTCGATGCCGCGGCTCACCAAGCGGTCGGTGATGAGAGGTTCGACCCTGGACCAGGTGCCGCCCGCCAGCCCACAGCCGATCCGCGGCATGTGGACGGAGGCCTCCAGCTCGGCGGCCTCGGCGGCCACCTTCTCCAGACCGGCGCCGATCGCCTCGTAACGCACCGGCACTCCCTTGCTGCCGGTGCGTATCCCCCGCTGGCCCACCACGTTCGCCACCCACATGTACCGTTCGACCTGGACGAACTGCGCGGCTCCCAGCCCGAAGTCGTTGCCCGCGCGCTCGCGGTACCAGCGGCGGTACGCGGTCTCCGGCCCGGGCCAGCGGCGTGACAGGGCCAGGACGAAGCCCTTGCCCCAGCCACCCAGGTCGTTGCAGCAGTGCGCGATCAGCTTGACGCCCTTGCCCTGGGGGCTGGTGGCGTCGCCTTGTACGTAGGTGATCCCCGGCATGCCCTCACGGTACGTGCGCCCACTGACACGTAGCCGGTGCTGCCGGTCCAGGCGGTCCGGCCGAATCCGGGCAGCGTCAACAGGTGGCCCCCTTCCCGCGGTACCGGTGTCGGCCGTCAGACTGTCCGCAGACCGGCGGCATGAACGGGTGCCCACGTGCGCAAACTCCTCCCGACAACCCTCGGCGCCGGAGTCGTCCCACCTCGGCACTTTCACAACAGTGGTGCGACAGCAATACTGTTGCACCTGATCGACCCAGGCCCGTCAGGACGGGCCCGTCCGTGACAAGGAGCAGCCATGGCGACCGGGACATACGAGCCGACGCTGACCGTCGACGAACTGGCGGCGCGAGCCGGAGTCACCGTGCGCACCGTGCGCTTCTACAGCACCAGAGGCCTGCTGCCGCCTCCGATGATCGGGCCCCGTCGCGTCGGGCATTACGGGCCGGACCACCTCTCCCGCCTGGCCCTCATCGAGGAACTCCAGCACCAGGGCATGACCCTGGCAGCGATCGAGCGTTACCTCCAGCAGTTGCCGCCGGACCTGAGCGCGCAGGATCTGGCGATCCACCGCGCCCTGGTGGCGTCCTGGGCGCCGGACTCGGCCGAGGACGTGCAGCGCACCGAGCTGGAGCGACGGGCGGGCAGGGCCCTCAGCGAGCAGGACATGGACCGGCTGGCGGCCATGGGTGTCCTGGAGCGTCCCGGGGAGGCCGAGGGGCCCTTCCTGGTGGACCCGGGTCTGCTGAGGCTCGGGGTGGAGCTCCTGGACGTGCCCATCGCCCACGAGACCATCCTGGCCGCGCGCACGGTGCTGTTGGAGCACACCCGCGCGGCCGCCCACGAGCTGACCCGGCTGTTCCGGGACGAGGTGTGGAACCCCTACCGGGAGCGGGAGTCGGACCCGGAACACGTGGAGGCGATGAAGTCGCTGTCGGCCCATATGCAGCCGATGGTGCTCCAGGCGCTGCTGACCGCCTTCCAGCGGTCGTTGAAGGAGGAACTGCGGGCCGCGTTCACCGCGAGCGAGGAAGCGTGAACACGGCCCGCCAGGGGCGCCGCCCTCAGTCGTGGAAGGTCTCGCCCTTCTCGGCCTTCTCCACCAGCAGCGGCGACGGCAGGAAGCGGTCGCCGTAGCGCTCCGCGAGCTGCCGGGCACGCGCCACGAAGCCGGGCAGGCCGCCCGCGTACCCGTTGATGTACTGGAGTACGCCGCCCGTCCAGGCAGGGAAACCGATGCCCATGATGGAGCCGATGTTGGCGTCGGCGACGGTCATGAGGACGTTCTCCTCCAGGCAGCGGACGCTGTCCAGGGCCTCGGAGAAGAGCATCCGCTCCTTCATGTCCTCGAACGGCACGTCGGTGCCGGGCTTCGTGAAGTGCTCGCGCAGGCCCGGCCAGAGCGCACCCCGCCCGCCGTCCTCGCCGTACTCGTAGAAGCCCGCTCCCCCGCTCCGCCCGGGCCTGCCGAACTCGTCGACCATCCGGTCAATGACCTCGTCCGCGGGGTGCGTGGCCCAGGTGCCGCCCGCCGCCTCGACGGCGCGCCGGGTCTCGTCGCGGATCTTGCGGGGCAGGGTGAGCGTCAGTTCGTCCATGAGGGAGAGCACCTTGGCCGGGTAGCCGGCCTGTGCCGCCGCCTGCTCGACCGACGCGGGCTCGACACCCTCACCGACCATCGCGACGCCCTCGTTGATGAAGTGGCCGATGACGCGCGAGGTGAAGAAGCCGCGCGAGTCGTTCACGACGATCGGGGTCTTCTTGATCCGGCGCACCAGGTCGAAGGCACGCGCCAGGGCCTCGCCGCCGGTCTTCTCGCCCTTGATGATCTCGACGAGCGGCATCTTGTCGACCGGCGAGAAGAAGTGCAGCCCGATGAAGTCCACGGGCCTGCTGACGCCTCCGGCGAGCACGGTGATGGGCAAAGTCGAGGTGTTGGAGCAGAGCAGCGCGTCGGGGTCGACGATGTCCTGGATCTCCTGGAACACCTTGTGCTTGAGCGTGGTGTCCTCGAAGACCGCCTCGATCACAACGTCGCAGCCCGCGAGGTCGGCCGGGTCTCCGGTCGGGGTGATGCGGTCCAGCAGCTCGTCCCGCTTCGCCTCGGTCGTACGGCCCCGGGAAAGCGCCTTGGCAAGGAGTTTCTCGCTGTACGCCTTGCCTTTGGCGGCCGCCTCGGTGGAGACGTCCTTGAGGACGACATCGATGCCGGCGCGGGCGCAGGAGTAGGCGATGCCGGCTCCCATCATCCCGGCGCCGAGGACGGCCACCTTGCGGACCTGCCGCTCCTCGACGCCGTCCGGGCGGCTGGCGCCGGAGTTGACGGCTTGGAGGTCGAAGAAGAACGCCTGGATCATGTTCTTCGCGACCTGGCCGGTGACCAGCTCGGTGAAGTAGCGGGCTTCGATGGTCTGCGCGGTCTCGAAGTCGACCTGTGCCCCTTCTACCGCCGCGGCCATGATGTTGCGGGGCGCGGGCATGGGCGCGCCCGCGAGCTGTTTCTTCAGGTTGGCCGGGAAGGCGGGCAGGTTGGCCGCGAACTTCGGGTTCGACGGGGTACCGCCGGGGATCCGGTAGCCCTTGACGTCCCAGGGCTGCTGCGAGTCGGGGTGGGCGTCGATGAAGGCCCGGGCCTTGTCGAGCATCTCCTCACGGCTGCCGGCGACCTCGTGGACGAGGCCGTTCTCCCACGCCCGCTGCGGGGTGTACTGGGTGCCCTGGAGGAGCACCTTCAGCAGGGCGTCGGCGATGCCCATCAGCCGTACGGTGCGGGTGACTCCGCCACCGGCGGGCAGCAGGCCGAGGGTGACCTCGGGCAGGCCGATCCGGGAGCCGGGAGCGTCCAGGGCGACGCGGTGGTGGGCGGCGAGCGCGATCTCGTAACCGCCGCCGAGTGCCGCGCCGTTGATGGCGGCGACGACCGGCTTACCGAGGGTCTCGATGCGGCGCAGCGCGTTCTTGATGGCGGTTCCGGCGTCGAACGCGGCCTGGGCGTTCGACGGACCGATCTTGATCATGTCCTTGAGGTCGCCGCCCGCGAAGAAGGTCTTCTTGGCGGAGGTGTAGATGATGCCCCGGATGGAGTCCTTCTCGGCCTCCGCACGCTCGGCGACGGCCGCGATCGACTCCTTGAAGCCCTGGTTCATGGTGTTGGCGGACTGGTTGGGGTCGTCGAGTACGAGGGTGACGACGCCCGTCTCGTCCTGTTCCCAGCGAATGGTCGTGCTCTCGGTCATTGCTTGTCTTCTCCGTAGGCAGGGGTGGCCGGGGGACGGTCAGAGACGCTCGACGACGGTGGCGACTCCCATACCGCCGCCGACGCAGAGGGTGGCGAGGCCGTAGCGCTTGTCCTGCCGCTCCAGTTCGTCGATGAGCGTGCCGAGGATCATCGCGCCGGTGGCGCCGAGCGGATGGCCGAGTGCGATGGCGCCACCGTTGACGTTGACCTTTTCGAGCGAGAGGCCCATGTCCCGGGCGAAGCGCAGGACGACTCCGGCGAAGGCCTCGTTGATCTCGACGAGGTCGATGTCGTCGATGGTGAGCCCGGCCTTGGCCAGCGCCTTGCGGGTGGCGGGGGCGGGCCCGGTGAGCATGATGGTCGGCTCGGAGCCGGACACCGCGGCGGAGACGATCCGGGCACGCGGCGTGAGTCCGTAGCGCTCGCCGGTCTCCTTGGAGCCGATCGCGACGAGGGCGGCGCCGTCGACGATCCCGGAGGAGTTGCCCGCGTGGTGGACGTGGTCGATCTTCTCGACCCAGTGGTACTTCTGGAGGGCCACGGCGTCGAAGCCGCCCATCTCGCCGATCGCTGCGAACGAGGGCTTCAGGGAGGCGAGCGAGTCGGCGGTGGTGCCGGGGCGCATGTGCTCGTCGTGGTCGAGGACGAGCAGCCCGTTGCGGTCCCTGACCGGAACGACGGAGCGGGCGAAGCGCTCCTCCTTCCAGGCGATGGCGGCGCGCTCCTGGGACAGGGCGGCGTACTCGTCGACGTCGCGCCGCGAAAAGCCCTCGATGGTGGCGATGAGGTCGGCTCCGATGCCCTGCGGGGCGAAGCCGGTCTCGAAGCTGGTCATCGGGTCCATGGCCCAGGCGCCGCCGTCGGAGCCCATGGGCACCCGGGACATCGACTCGACGCCACCGGCCAGGACGAGGTCCTCCCAGCCCGAACGCACCTTGGCCGCGGCCAGGTTGACCGCCTCCAGGCCAGAGGCGCAGAAGCGGTTCTCCTGTACGCCGGCGACGGAGTCCGGGAGCCCGGCCGCGATCGCGGCGATCCGGGCGATGTCGGAGCCCTGGTCACCGAGCGGGCTGACGACGCCGAGGACGATGTCGTCGATGGCCGCCGGGTCGAGGCCGGGGAACCGGTCGCGGACCTCGTGGATGAGGCCGACGACGAGGTCGATCGGCTTGGTGCCGTGCAGGGCGCCGTTGGCCTTGCCGCGGCCGCGGGGGGTGCGGATCGCGTCGTAGACGAATGCTTCGGTACTCAAGGCAGCTGCCTTTCGGGGTCGGTGCTGGGCGGGGAGGTCAGGCGAGCAGCGAGCGGCCGATGATCTCCTTCATGATCTCGGTCGTGCCACCGTAGATGGTCTGGATACGGCCGTCGGTGAAGGCCTTGGCCACGCGGTACTCCGTCATGTAGCCGTATCCGCCGTGGAGTTGCAGGCAGCGGTCGGCGACCCGCTTCTGCAGCTCGGTGGCCCACCACTTGGCCATCGAGGCGTGGACGGCGTCGAGCGTCCCCTCGGAGTGGTCGACGATGCAGCGGTCGAGGAAGGCCCGGGTGACGGCGCACTCGGTGGCCATCTCGGCGATCTCGAAGCGGATGTGCTGGAGCTTGGAGAGCGGTCGCCCGAAGGCCTCGCGCTCCTTGACGTACTGGGTGGTGATCTCCAGGAGGTATTCGGCGGCGGAGATTCCGGCGACCGCTATGCCCATGCGCTCCTGAGCCAGATGGCTCATGAGGTGGATGAACGCGCCGTCGAGCTCACCGAGGAGGTTCTCCTTGGGGACGCGTACGTCGCTGAAGAACAGCTCGGCGGTGTCCTGGGCCCTCTGCCCGATCTTGTCGAGGTTGCGGCCCCGCTCGAAGCCTTCGGCCCCGCGCTCGACGACGAGCAGCGAGAGACCT
Organism: Streptomyces sp. NPDC002911; assembly: GCF_053591835.1. NCBI lineage: Bacteria > Bacillati > Actinomycetota > Actinomycetes > Kitasatosporales > Streptomycetaceae > Streptomyces > Streptomyces sp. NPDC002911. Next base: position 98,967 of record NZ_JBSFUO010000020.1, read on the forward strand.
TTCGCACCGCCCTCGGGTGAGGTCTTGGCCACGACGATCACCAGGTCGGCGAGGATTCCGTTGGAGATGAAGGTCTTCGAGCCGTTGAGGAGCCAGTGGTCGCCCTTGTCCTCCGCACCGGTGCGGATGCCCTGGAGGTCGGAGCCCGCGCCGGGTTCGGTCATGGCGATGGCGGTGACGGTCTCGCCGCTGCAGAAGCCGGGCAGCCAGCGCCTCTTCTGCTCCTCGGTGCCGAGGCCGGTGAGGTAGGGGCCGATGATGTCGTTGTGCAGGCCGAGCGCCAGCCCGGAGACCCCGGCCCGGGTGAACTCCTCGGCGAGAACGGCGCTGTAGCGGAAGTCGGCGTTGCCTCCGCCCCCGTACTCCTCCGGGACGGCGAGACCGAGCAGCCCCTGCCGGCCTGCCGCGAGCCAGGCCTCGCGGGAGACGATGCCGTCCTTCTCCCACTGCTCGTAGTGCGGGAGGACCTCCTTGGCCAGGAAGGTGCGGACGGTCTCGCGGAACGCGTCGTGCTCTTCGGTGAAGATCTGCCGCTGCAGCACTTCAAGCCCCCTGGAGCCAGTGTTTGACGGTGGAGGTCAGCCGCGCCGGCTCGGGGACGACGGGCGTGACATCGAGCAGGGTGACGCCGGCCTCGCGGAAGGCCTCCACGCGGTCGCGAGGGTGGGCGAGTCGGAAGCCGTGCGCCTCGGCGACCCGGACGGCGTCGAGTGCGGCGGACTCGAGTTCCGCGACCTCGTCGCAGGCGGCGCGCGGGTCGCCCGTGTAGTCCAGCCGCAGGGAGAGTTCCATCAGCCGGTCGTTCCCTTCCTGGTGGTCAACAGGCCCGGCAGGCCCCAGTCCGCAGCGACGGCCTCGGTGTCCGCACCAGGCAGCGCGGGTCCGGTGCGTACCGAGACGGGCGTCGCGGAGAAGCGGGGAGCGGGCGCGGGCTGAGTGAGGCCGCTGTGCTCCACATAGGTGGAGCGGGCGACGAGGTGGGGGTGTCGGGGCGCCTCACGGAGCGAGAGGACGGGTGCCACGCAGGCGTCCGTCCCCTCGAAGACCTCGGTCCACTCGGCACGCGTACGGGTGCTGAACCGGTCGGTGACGAGAGCGCGCAGCTCCTCCCAGCGGCCGAAGTCGTCGCGGTCGGGGGCCTCGACCCCGATTCCGAGCAGCCCGGTGAACTCCTGGTAGAAGCGCGGCTCCAGGGCCCCGACCGCCATGTAATGGCCGTCGGAGGTCTCGTAGGAGCCGTAGAAGGGGCAGCCGCCGTCAAGGAGGTTGGAGCCACGCCGGTCCTGCCAGCTGCCGGCCGCCAGCATGCCGTGGATCATCGTGGCGAGATGGGCCGCACCGTCCACGATGGCAGCGTCGACGACCTGTCCGCTCCCGCCGGGCGTCCGGGCGTGCTGGAGGGCGGCGAGCACACCGACGGCGAGGTAGAGCGAGCCGCCCGCGTAGTCACCGACCAGATTGACGGGAACCGTGGGCGGTTCGCCGGATCTGCCGATCATGGACAGGGTGCCGGTGACCGCGATGTAGCCGATGTCATGTCCCGCCCGATCGGCCAGCGGCCCGTCCTGACCCCAGCCGGTCATCCGCCCGTAGACGAGTTGCGGATTGCGTTCCAGGCAGACGTCGGGGCCCACGCCGAGGCGTTCGGCGACGCCCGGCCGGTAGCCCTCGATCAGGATGTCGGCGCGCTCGACGAGGTCGAGGACCCGCCCAGGACCGTCCTCGGTCTTCAGGTCGACAAGGACCGAGCGCTTGTTGCGGTTGGTGAGGTCGAAGGCGGGTTCGATGCCGATCACCGAACCTCCGGGCCGGTCGACGCGCACCACGTCGGCGCCGAGGTCGGCGAGGAGCATCGCGGCGAACGGACCGGGGCCGATGCCCGCCAGTTCGACGACGCGCACTCCGGTCAGCGGGCCCTGGGGCCCGTGTCCTGTCCTTGCCATCAAGCCCCCAGCGGTATGACACAACTGATGTAACATCGATGATGCTAAGAATGGACCGCGCTTCGCACAACCCTTTTGGCCGAGCAAGCGCTTAGCTCCTTGCCTGGATCCTCTCGCACCAGGACCCTCCCAGCCGCGCAGCGCCACGAAGCGCTCCGCTAGCCTCTGCCTGCTACATCGGCGCCGGCCCTGCGGAGGCACTCATGAACAGGCAGAACGGGGCAGAACGCCCCTATGACGTCGTCCTTTTCGGAGCCACCGGCTTCGTGGGGGCGCTCACGGCCGCATATCTAGCCGCTCACGCACCGGAAGGCTGCCGCTGGGCCCTGGCCGGCCGCAGCCGAGGCAAGCTGGAGCAGCTCCGCGAGCACCTCGCCGCCCGACACCCGCGCTGCACGGACCTTCCCCTGCTGACGGCCGACGCGGACGACGCCGACGCCCTGCGCGAGCTCGCCGAGTCCTCGCACGTGGTGGCGTCGGCCGTCGGACCGTACGTCTGGTACGGCGAGAAGCTGGTGGCCGCCTGCGCGGAGGCCGGGACCGACTACACCGACCTGACCGGGGAGGCGGAGTTCGTCGACCGGATGTACCTGGAGCACGACGGCCGGGCCCGTGAGACCGGTGCCCGCATCGTGCACGCCTGCGGCTTCGACTCCGTGCCACACGACCTCGGCGCCTACTTCACCGTCCAGCAGCTCCCCGAGGGCGTTCCGCTGACCATCGACGGCTACGTCCGCACCAACGCGGCGTTCTCGGGAGGTACGTTCGCCTCGGCACTCACGGCGATGGGCCGTGGACCGCAGACGGTGCGGGCAGCGCGGGAACGGCGTCTGCACGAGCCGCGCCTGGTCGGCCGCCGGGCCCGCGCCCCGCAGGGTGCGCCGCACTTCAGCCCGGAGACAGGCACCTGGGCCCTGCCGCTGCCGACCCTGGACCCCCGCGTCGTGGAAAGGTCCGCACGCGGGCTGGAGCGCTACGGCCCGGACTTCCGCTACCGGCACTTCGCGTCGGTGAAGCATCTGCCGGTGGCGCTCGTCGGTACGGCGGCGGTGGCCCTGCTGACGGGGGCCGCCCGGATACCGGCCGCGCGGCACTGGCTGTCGGCCCGGGTCGAAGCGGGTACGGGTCCCGGCGAACACCGCAGGAAGCGCAGCTGGTTCACGGTGCGCTTCATCGGGGAGGGCGGCGGCCGGAGGGTGTACACGGAGGTGTCGGGCGGCGACCCCGGCTACGACGAGACGGCGAAGATGCTGGCCGAAGCGGCTCTCGCGCTCGCCCTCGACGACCTGCCGGCGACGTCGGGTCAGGTCACGACGGCCACGGCGATGGGCGATGCGCTGCTGGAGCGGCTTCAGGCGGCCGGACTGCGCTTCCGGGTCGCGACGGTGCGCTGACCCCGGAACGGGCCGGCCCCGCCCCGGTCAGAGCATCCAGGACGCCAGCGTGACCACCATGGACACGGTCCAGGCGGCTCCTGCGAGAACACCCAGGGTCATGCCCACGGCCACGCCGCGCTGGGAGAGACGTACGGTTCCGGTGCTCATCTGGGGTGCATGGTGGTCGATCATGTGTACCAGCCTGCCCCTGATGTTCGACGAAGAACATCCGTACATGTACTCAGTCGGCAACAGATCCCGAGCAGATCCCGAACCGTGGCCCCGGTCAGCCGGTCGCCGCCCGGAGAGCGGACCGGCACAGGGCGTCGGCCCTGCGTGTCGTCTCGGGCTGACGGAAGTCGCGGGCCAGCGCGAGCGTATGGGCGCAGGCGTTGTCGAGGCCGGTGCGGTGCCCGACGGAGACGAAGACGGGCTTCGTGGCCTCCTGTGTGCGCAGGGCCCGGCCCACTTCCTCGTCCCCGTCCAGGAGCGGGGTGAAGTCACCGCGTCGCGGCCCGGGGTGTTCGTAGCGGAAGGTGAAGGGGTTCTTCGCGACGCCGATGACCGGCAGGCCGGTGAGGACACCGAGATGGCTGGCGAGCCCGAACCTGCGCGGGTGGGCCCGCCCGTAGCCGTCACAGACGACGAGCCCCGGATCCACCGACAGGCCCTCCAGCGCGGCCAGGACGGCCGGGATCTCCCGGAAGGCGAGGAGCCCGGGGACGTACGGAAACGTCACACGGCCCTCGGCGGTGGACTCCGCGACCACCTCAAGGGTCGCCGAGTCCAGGACGACGGCCGCCGCGACGACCAGATCCCGCGCGTCGTCGTAGGCGACATCGACCCCGGTGACCCGGCCGGTCCCCGGCGCCGGCCCCGGCTCGTCCAGGACGACCCGCGAGCGCAACGCGTCCTGGACGGCACGGGCTTCGGCCTCGTCGGCGGGCATCCGGAACGTTGTCATGGCGCCCAGTTTAGGCAGGCCTCAGCCTGGCGATCATGTTCGTCCTCGAGTTGACCTGCATCGCACCGGTCGAGCACGTCGACACCCTCATGACGGAACCCCGGCCGCCCTCAACGCGTCGGCCGAGGCATCGGAGCGTGCGAGCCCGACCACCTCGTGGCCCGCCGCCAACAGTTCGGGGACCACCGCGGAGCCGACCCAGCCGGACGCGCCGGTCACGAGGATGCGCAGCGGGCGCGGGCCCATCACCACGGCACCTCTCCGGCGTCGTCGAAGAACCTGCCATCCGGACCGTCGTCGGGCAGGGTCGCGAGCCGGATCGGGGTCGCCGCGCCCTGCTTCGGGGTGCCGACGCCGCGGAACCCGTTGAGGTCGGTCGCCACGAAGCCGGGGCAGGCGGCGTTGATCAGGATGTTCGTGTCGCTCAGTTCCCGGGCGTACTGGATCATGACGGCGTTGAGGAACGACTTCGACGGCGCGTAGGCGACGGCGACCGGCCCCGTCTCCGCGCCGGGCGTGGTCTGGAGGGTGAGCGAGCCGACGCTGCTGGACACGTTCACGATCCGCGGCGACGCCGAGCGGCGCAGCATCGGCAGCATCGCGTTGGTCACGCGGATGACACCGAAGACGTTGGTGTCCACGGCCGCCCGCACCCTCGCGAGGTCGACCGTGCTCGGCTCCTGCGGTCCGCCGCCCGTGATCCCGGAGCGTCGTCTCGGGGCGGCACTGCTGGATCGGAGCAGCCGCGCGGTCACACTGACGGGCGCCGGGACGGTGCTGCTGCGAGAGGCACGGGCGGCCTTGGACGCGGTGGCAGCCGCGGAGCGCCGTACGCGGCGTGCCGCGCCCACGCCTGGCGGAGCGGGTGTGGTGCTCGCGACGAAGGCGGGCGCGTCGAGCGAGTTCCTGGCGAAGCTGCTGGATGCCTACGCGGCGGAGCCCGATGCGGTGACCGTGGATCTGCTGCTGTGCGGGATCGGGGAGCAGGTACAGCTGCTGCGGGACGGCCGGGCCGATGTGGCCCTGCTGCATCGGCCGTTCGACGCGACGGCCGGGTTCGACACACCGTCGATCACGACCGTCGTCGCCTGGCCGCCGCAGAGCCGGTCCCTGGCCGTCGCGGGCCTCGTCCGCACCGCGGCGCGTCTCTGAGAGGTGCGGCGGGAGGCTGTTGCCGCTACGCGTCCGTTCCCGTCGTGGTGAGCGACCATCGCGGCTCCCGGTCCTCGGGCCCGTCCATCGTGGCCTGCGCCGACGGTGCGGCCGGCGCGGCGGTCGACGCCGCGCCGCACAGCACCGGTGCCAGAAGCCGTCTCGTCTTCCCCATGGCCCTCATGGCGCTGGGGCCAACCCACCGGTGGGGGCGCGTCCAGGGTGCCCCGCGCGAAACGGGGCAGTTGATCAGAGGGGGCGGGGGCGGTGACGCAGCTCACGCCGTCCGCCGGTGCACGGACGGGTGCGTTCCGTCGTCTACTCCAATGCCGGGAACCGTCGTCCGAGGCGAGAGGGAGCTGGTCTTGTCCAGCGTTATCGAGCAGTCCGTGCAGGCCCGTATGGTCGCGTCCGCGCCGCGTATGGAGACCCTGCCCGCCACTCTGCACTACGACCGCCAGGACCCTTTCGCCGTCCGCATGGCGTTCCCGGGCCCGGCGACACTCAAAGGCACCGAGGTGTTCTGGGAGTTCTCCCGGGAGTTGCTCGCCACCGGCATGGACGGACCGGCCGGCGTCGGCGACGTGCGGGTCCGGCCGTTCGGGTACGACCGTACGGTGCTGGAGTTCCACGCCGCCGAGGGCATCGCCATGGTGCATGTCCGGACGTCCGAGCTGCGCCGCTTCCTGCAGCGGGCGCAGGAACTGGTCCCGGTGGGTGACGAGTACCGCTTCATGGATCTGGACGGCGATCTGACGGATCTGCTGGGCGGGCCGTCCTGAGAGCCGCGTGCGCGTGAAGCCCTGAACCCGGGACGAGCCGCATTCGGTCGCGTGTCGGAGGTACCCGCTCGTAGCGTCTCCGGTGTCCCATGGTGTCGTCGTCGACGTCCTCGACGACGCGCCGTCCCGGGTGGACAACGTGGCACGCGTCGAGCCGGGCGCCACGGCCGACAACATCCGGGCGAGACTGGCGCACTTCCTGTCCGGCGTACGCCGCCTGACATCGGCGCTGTAGGCGTACGAGGGCGCGCGCTGATCGTGGCGAGCCACGACGTACCGTTCCTGAAGTCCCTGGGCATCACCCGGTGGCTGCTGCTGGACGCGGACGGACTCCGGGACATCGCTCCCGGTCAGCTGCCGGGAACCGGGAACGACAATGCCCGACTTGTCCGCACGTAAACGCTTTTGACCTGCATGGATAACAGTGAGTGAGCACACACTGCGAGGTTCGGGCTTGGCTGTGGCCTTACCGCCGCCTTAACCTACGGTCACGTAACCTACGAAGCCGTAGGTAAACCTCCCGTCCCCAGGAGCCCCCGTGACGATCGCCTCTCCCCACATCGGCAGTTCGAAGGCGTGGACAGACGCCCAACTGCTGTACGCACTGGAAGAGGTGGTGGAGAAGGAACTCAACCGCCATCTCAAGGTCGCCAAGGACTGGATGCCCCACGAGTACGTGCCGTTCTCCGACGGCCGCAACTTCCCCGGCCTCTTCGAGGACGGCGAGGCGTGGGAGACCAGCCAGTCCAAGGTCACCGACATCGGCCGCATCGCCCTCGTCGTGAACCTGCTGACCGAGGACAACCTCCCGAGCTACCACCACGAGATCGCCTCGCTCTTCGGGCGCGACGGCGCCTGGGGCACCTGGGTGCACCGCTGGACCGCGGAGGAGGGCCGGCACGGCATCGTGATGCGCGACTACCTGCTCACCTCGCGCGCCGTGGACCCGGACAAGCTGGAGCAGTTCCGCATGGCGCACATGGCGGAGGGCTTCGAGTCCGACAACCGCCACTCCATGCTGCACTCCGTGGCGTACGTCGCGTTCCAGGAGCTCGCGACCCGCGTCTCGCACCGCAACACCGGCCATCAGTCGGGCGACCCCGTCTGCGACCGGATGCTGTCCCGGATCGCGACCGACGAGAACCTGCACATGGTGTTCTACCGCAACCTGCTGGGCGCGGCCTTCGACCTGGCCCCGGACCTCACGATGCAGTCCGTGCGCGACGTCGTCGTCGACTTCCGGATGCCCGGACACGGCATGCCCGGATTCGAGCGGGCCGCCGCGCAGATGGCGATCGGCGAGATCTACAACATGCGCATCCATCACGACGACGTGATCCAGCCCGTCCTGCGGTACCTGAAGGTCCTCGACATCGACGGCCTCGGTCCGGAGGGCCTCAAGGCACAGGACGAGCTCGGGCTGTACATGAACGGCCTGGACAGCGAGGCCTCGAAGTTCGACGAGAAGCTGGCGGCCCGCAAGGCGCGCATGGCCGCCCGCGCGGCCCAGGGCTGATCCGCCCGTCATCCCGCTCGGCCCGGATCGGGATCCGCTCCCCGCACTCCGGTCAGTGGCGGGGGGGGCGGGCCCCCGGGGCGCCCCCCCCCGGGGGACCCCCCAACCGGGGCCCCCCCCCCCACAAAAAAACAGAAATGATTGCCGGTAAAAAATTCTCGGGTGTTTT
>NZ_JBSFUO010000021.1:0-15377 GCF_053591835.1 Streptomyces sp. NPDC002911
CCTGGAGGTCCGTCACCGCGGGCATGCCAGCGTTGAGGACCACATCCGGTGCGGCAAGACCACCGGCTTCGGCCGCTTCCCCTCCCGCGACTTCAACGTCAACGCCGTCTGGCTCGAACTCAGCCTCGCGGCGATCGATCTGCTGGCCTGGACGCGCGTCCTGCTGCTGGACGGGGAGCTGGCCACTGCCGAGCCGAAGAAGCTCCGCTACCGGCTGCTGCACGTCGCCGCCCGCCTCACCCGCGGCGGTCGACGCCTGCGCTTGCGGATATCGGCGACCTGGCCCTGGAGAACCGAACTGGCCACGGCCTTCCATCGCCTCGCCGCACTGCCCCGTCCCGCCGACTGACCGGCAGGCCCCTGACCGCCCACGACCCGAAGGACCCTGGAGAACCCGACCACCGCGCCGGGTCTCCACCATGTCCGAACACCGAAAACGCGTCAGCCACCAGGCAGTTCCCCCTCAACGACACCTCATCGCCCCAACCGAAACGGCGAGGCTATCTCGGCAATGCCTTCGGCGAGGACCAGCAGCTGGGAACCACGGGCTTCGCCTCCGTGACGGCGGGAACGTTCTTCGTCCGCGTGGTGATGTCGCCGTTCGCACACCCTTTGTTCACGGTGTTCTCCGGCATGGGTTTCGGCATCGCGGCGCTCGGCGGCGGGCGCCACCGGGTGCGCCGGATCGTCCTGCCGCTGCTCGGGCTCGTCCTCGCCATGGGCACGCACGCCCTGTGGAACGGCTCGTCGTCCTTCGGACCGTACGGCTTCTACGCGGTGTACGGCGCGTTCATGATGCCGGCCTTCGGCCTGGTGGCCTGGCTGGCGATCTGGTCGCGCCAGCGGGAGCTCGGCACGCTCTCCACCGAGCTGCCGGTGTACGCGGCGGCCGGCTGGCTGGCCCCCGCCGAGCCTCTCGCGCTGGCCTCGATGCGGGCGCGGGGCATGGCCCGCGACATGGCCAGGCACTGGCACAGCCACCCGGACCGCGCCCGGGGCAGGGCCGCGGCCCGCGCCGTCGCGGAGTACGAGTCGTTCGCGACCTCGCTGGCCATGCTGCGCCGGAGGGCGCGCCACGACGGCGCGGGAGCGGACTTCGCAGTCCGCGAGCGGGAGTTGCTGCACCACCTCTGGCAGCGCCGGGACATCGCGGGCCCGGCCCTGACGTACGCGGCCCACGCGACGGGCCGGCTCCGCGCCCACCGGCCGCCCGCGCCGCCGCCGTTCCCCCGGCAGCCCTCCCACGGCGGGCCGCCTCCGCAGCACATCCCCGCACCGCACCGGCATTACGGCGGCTACAACCCGTACCTGGAGGACGGCGGGCGCCGCACACCGCCCGGTTAGAGCGTCAGGCAGAAGCCTCGGTCAACTCCGCCACCTGCTGCTCGGTCAGCCGCAGGTCAGCCACCGACACCAGCGCCGGCAGCTGTCCGACCGTACGCGCGGAGGCGATCGGCGCGGTCACGGTCGGCTGGGCTGCCAGCCAGGCGAGGGCGACCGTGGCGATCTCGGCGTCGTGCTCCTGGGCGATCCTGTCGAGCGCCGCGAGCACCTTGCGGCCGCGCTCGGTCTCCAGGTGCCGGCCCGCGCCCTCGGCCCGTGCGCTCTCGACGGCTGCCCCCGCCCGGTACTTGCCGGTGAGGAAGCCCGAGGCGAGCGCGAAGTACGGGACCGCGGCGAGACCGGCGCCGGCCGCCGTGTCCTGGAGCGCGCCCTCATAGGTGTCGCGCGAGACGAGGTTGTAGTGCGGCTGCAGTGCGACGTAGCGGGCCAGGCCCTCGCGCTCGGAGAAGTCCAGGGATGCCTGGAGCCGCGCGGGGCTGATGTTGGAGGCGGCTATCTCCCGCACCGTGCCGGCCTTCACCAGCTGGTCGAGCGCGGTGATGATCTCCTCGACGGGGACGCTCTCGTCGTCGAAGTGCGTGTAGTAGAGGTCGATGTGGTCGGTGCCGAGCCGGCGCAGCGACGCCTCCGCCGCCTCCTTGACGGTGGTGGGCGAGAGCCCCTTGTACGCGGGGTGGGCGCCGACCTTGGTAGCGATGACGACGTCGTCGCGGCGGGAACGGGCGGCCAGCCATTTGCCGATGAGGGTCTCCGACTCACCGCCCTCGTTGCCCGGGACCCAGGCCGAGTAATAATCGGCGGTGTCGATGAAGTTGCCGCCTGCCGCCACGTACGCGTCGAGGACGGCGAAGGTCCCGTCCTCGTCGGCGGTCCAGCCGAAGACGTTGCCGCCGAGGGCGAGAGGGAAGACCTGGAGGCTCGATGAACCGAGCGGGCGCCGAGATGTCATGTCCAGGAACAACCGGTCGGCTCAGGCAACTATTCCGGTGCACGTCCACGGCGCACAATCCGGAAAACCCTGACGAGTCCCCGTCCCGGACGGACCGGCGGCCCTGACGTACGGGGGGCGTGCGTCAGGGCCGCCGGGATTCCGAGGGGCTCAGATCGTGAGGCCCTTACCGCGCAGCCAGCTCATCGGGTCGATGCCCGAGCCGTCCGCGGTGTGGATCTCCAGGTGCAGGTGCGCGCCGGTCACATTGCCGGTCGCGCCGACGCGGCCGATGGTCTGGCCGGTGGTGACCTTCTGGCCTGCCGCCACGTCCATCGACGACTGGTGGCAGTACCAGACCTCGGTGCCGTCGTCGAGTTCCAGGACCGTGCGGTAGCCGTACGAGCCGGAGTAGCCGGCCGACTTCACCGTTCCACTGTGGACGGCCTTGACCGGGGTGCCGGTCGGGGCCGCGAAGTCCAGCCCGGTGTGGTGGCCGGAGGACCACATCGAACCGGCCTGGCCGAAGGTCGAGCTGATGTAGTACGAGGAGGTCGGCACGGCGTAGCTGGCGGCGAGCTTGGCGAGACGCTCGGCCTCCGCCTTCTTCTTCGCCGCTGCCGCCGCCGCCTTCTTCTTCGCCGCCGCCTCGGCCTCGGCGTCGCTCTGCTGCTTTGCCGCCTGGGCCGCGGCCCACTCGACCGCCGCCTGCTCCTCCGCGGCCTTGGCCTCGGCGTCGGCTCCGGCCTGCTGCTGCTCGGCCTGCTGGAGGATGCGGGCGCGAAGCGCCTCGCCGGCGTCGGTGGTGCCCTGCTCGGCCTCGGCGGCGGTGATGCCCGCGGTGGTGAGCGGAGAGGACGCGGCGACCGTCTCGTGGTCCGAGCCGGAGTCGTCGGACATGAACGCGCCGACACCGGGAAGGGACTTGGCGTCGGGGAGATTGTCCGCGATGGAATCGGGAAGAGAAATGGAGACCGGCGGCTTGCTCTGAGCGGTGGCCATGCCACCCGCTCCGACGGCCGCGATGACCCCGACGCCGAGGACGGTGGAGCTACGGGCGAGGCCGCGCTGCTTGGCTACGCGATGCCGGCCGCGTACGGGACGGATGGACTCCTCGGTGGGGTTCCATTCCTCCCACGTCCTGTCCTCATCACCGAAGCTGCCGGTCCTGAAGGATGACGGTGCCTCGGGGGCAGGCTGATTGGACGCCACGTGGGCGCACTCCTTTCCTTCCTTCTCGCCTACCGGGTTAGCTGACGGGTTCGGAGCAGGAAGGTCTCCTACGGGCCCCTTCGTCTCTCGCGAGACACAGGTGTCCGATTCACCCCATGTAGGTGGTTCCCCGGTTCCCTTGCGGAATTCGGCGCTGCGCACGGTGCCGCCTCTTGCGACGACAGGTACAACCGCGCTGCGTTATCGAACGTTAATAGACACCCGGGTCCCATTCCAAGCTGTTCCCGTAGATCATTCGCCACTCCGGCCTGGACTTTCATGGGTCAATCGGTCACAAACGGGCGACTTGAGCACCCTTCACCCGGGCAGCAGTTTCTGACGGTGCGTCAAATGTTATGCGGAGCGGGGTCCTTCGACTACCGACGGTCGCGACCGGTCATTCACTGTCCCGCCGCACGATCTTCACCTTCGTCCGCCGCTCCTGCTGCCCCCGCGCGGGACGCCCGACGGCGAGGAGCGCCAAGTCGTCCGTCGACCGGCCGCCGGTGTGCAGCCGTACGTCGTCGGTGAGCGCGGACAGCAGTTCCTCGGGCCCCGGGAAGAGCCGGCCGCGAAGCCGGGCCGCAGGATCGTAGAAGACGCCCTTCGCGTCCCGCGCCTCGGAAAGGCCGTCGGTGAACGTCAGGAACATCGCACCGGCCGGCAGCGTCCACACGTCCGACCGGTCCGGCCACACGTCCAGCCCCATCCCGAGCGGCAGTGCGGGCACGGTCGGAGCCAGCACCTCCAGCGCCCCGTCCGCGTGCAGCACGAGCGGCTCGGGGTGACCGCGGTTGATGACCCGAAGCGTGTCCGATCCGGCCGGGATCTCCGCGAGGACAGCGGTGACGAACCCCTCCATGGAGTCGAGCCCGCCCCGCCGCGAGCTCTCACGGGCAAGCGCCCGTTCCAGCCGCTGGACCACCCCCTCCAGCGACAGCTCCTGTTCCGCCGCCTCCCGGAACGCCCCGATCACGACGGCCACCGCCGCCACGGCGTCCAGCCCCTTGCCCCGTACGTCACCGAGGACCAGGCGCACCCCGTACGGAGTGTCCGTGACGGCGTACAGGTCGCCGCCGACGAACTCGTCCGCCTGCGCCGCCTCGTACCTCGCCGCGACCAGCAGCCCCCCGATCCGGTCCTCGGGTGTCGGGAGCACCGCGCGCATCGCCGTCTCCGCGATGACCCTGGCCGATGCCAGCTGCTCGTTCCCCCGGCGTACGACGCGGTTGATGACGAGGGAGAGCGCCGCGACGGTGAACAGGGTGAGCAGATCGGTGACGGGCACGACCTCGGCGAGCATGCCGTCCGAGACCCGGATGGCGAGCACGACGAGGATCGAGACCACTCCGACCCGCACGGTGCGGGCCAGCGAGAAGAACGGGGCGGCGATCAGCGGGGCGGCCGCGAAGAGCGGCACAGCGGTGACCTCGGACGGCGTCGCGAGGTCGAAGATCACTCCGGCGCAGATCATCAGGGCGGGCAGCGCGCGCACGAACCGCCGGGAACGAGCGTTCCCGGCAGCGCCCCCTCGCCGTCCGTCCCGCTTCCCCACCTGTGCGCTCCTACCCGGTCCACCCAAGGCTGCGGACGGTACCGCGCTCCACCCGGGCTTGCCGGAGCCGCGCCGAGCGGCGACTCGTCATCGGCCGAAGGGAGGAGTCGCCGGAGCCCCGCCGCCTACCGGGGGTCAGTCGGAAAGCCGGTGCTGCGCGTAGATCGTCAGTGCATCCCGAACGAAGACGGCCGTTCCGTCTCCATACCGATCGTAGTTCCTCCGAGGCGCGGACCGGCGACGTACATCTCGTCAAAGTCAACCCCCGCACCGGCGGACGGGGACGCACACGACAGAGGCCCGAATCCTTGGAAGGATCCGGGCCTCTGTCTTCTAGTAGCGGGGACAGGATTTGAACCTGCGACCTCTGGGTTATGAGCCCAGCGAGCTACCGAGCTGCTCCACCCCGCGCCGTTGTGATTGCAACTCTACGCCATCCGGGAGGGTGCTCCGACCACTTACGGCAGCCACTCCCCACCACCCCTCGCGACCGGAGAACCTCCCGAGCCGACGTCATACGTCAACAGAGGCCGCACATAGCGGAGTTGCCGGACGCAATAGCTGTCCGAAAAAGTTTCCGCACCCCCGATCTCGCGTATCGCCTGTCCGGAGGGCCTCCCCTCGTGTCCACACGGCGCAGACCCGCGATCCACCCGGCCGCACCGTCGACCCTGCGCGTCTCCCTCGTCGGCGGACTGATCGGCGCCGTGCCCGGCCCGGTGATCAGCGCAGCCGTCACCTGCCCGGCCGTCGGTGTGCCCGAGAGTGACTCGGTGCACGCACTCAACCACGGGACGTCGGGCTTGCTCAGCGGGTTTCGCGGCCGGGCTCGTGGCGCTCCTGCGCAGGAGCCCGGGGAAGTCCGCGGTCGTGCCCGCGCCGCAGGGATGACCCCACGCCGTGCCCCGGGCGGGGCGCGGCGCTCCGCGATTGCGCGGCGTCCGGAGCGGCGGGACGCTGGAAGGACAAGCCTTTCGGTGTTCGGTCCCGTCTGCGCGGCATCCTTCGGGTGCCGGTGCAGGCCCAGCAGCCTCACCCGATGCGACGGTGGCAGGGGAGGCCGGGCGCGTGCGCGTCAGGAGACGGATATGGACGGCGCCCTGCTCGAAACGATGAGAACCGCTCTGCGCGGCCCGGTCATCGGGCCGGACGACCAGGAGTACGGCCGGGCCCGTACGGTCTACAACGCCATGATCGACAAGAAGCCGGCGGCCGTGGTCGCGTGCCGCGACACGGCGGACGTCATGGCGGCCGTCGACTTCGTCCGTGAGCACGGCCTGGACGTGGCCGTCCGGGGCGGCGGGCACAGCGGCCCCGGCCTCGGCCTCTGCGACGACGCCGTCACGATCGATCTCTCCCCCATGCGCGGTGTGCGGGTCGACCCCGCCACCCAGACCGCCCAGGCCGACGGCGGGGCGACGTTGGGCGATTTCGACCACGCCACCCACGCGTTCGGCCTCGCCACTCCGGCGGGGATCATGTCCACGACCGGCATCGGCGGCCTCACCCTCGGCGGCGGTCACGGCTACCTCACACGGAAGTACGGCCTCTCGGTGGACAATCTGGTCTCCGCGGACGTGGTCCTGGCCGACGGCAGCTTCGTCGCCACGAACCCGAGCGAGCACCCCGACCTGTTCTGGGCGCTGCGCGGCGGCGGCGGCAACTTCGGCATCGTCACGTCGTTCGACTTCGAGCTGCACCCCGTGGACACGGTGGGGGTCGCCATCACCGTATGGCCCCTGGAACTCATCCACGACGTCATGCGCTGGTACCGCGACTTCCTGCCGCAGGCACCGGACGACCTGTACGGCTTCTTCGCCTCGCTGACCGTCCCGCCCGGCCCGCCCTTCCCCGAGGAGATCCACGGGCAGAGGATGTGCGGCGTCGTCTGGTCCTCGACGGCGGACCCCGAAGCCCTGGGCGAAACCCTCGCCGTGGTGAACGATCCGGGGCCGCCCGCCTTCCACTTCACGGCGCCCATGCCCTATCCGGCCCTGCAGTCCCTGTTCGACACCCTGCTGCCGACCGGTCTGCAGTGGTACTGGCGCGGCGACTTCTTCGACCGGATCACGGACGACGCCGTCGACGTGCACGCCTCCTTCGCGGAGAAGCTCCCCACCGGCCTGTCGACGATGCACCTGTACCCGGTCGACGGGGCCGCGGGCCGGGTCGCCCGCGACGACACAGCCTGGGCGTACCGCGACGCGCTCTGGTCCGGCGTCATCGCCGGCATCGACCCCGACCCGGTCAACGCGGCGGCACTGCGGGAATGGGCCGTCGGCTACTGGGAGGCCCTACACCCGCATTCCATGGGCGGCGGCTACGTGAACTTCCTCGGCACGGGCGAGTCCCAGGACCGCGTCCGGGCCACGTACCGCGGGCACTACGACCGGCTCGCGGAGGCCAAGCGGGCCTACGACCCGCACAACCTCTTCCACGCAAACCAGAACATCGAGCCCGCACCACCGCACCGACCGTGACGCCCGGCTCGCAATACCGAGGGAAACCCGTGCTGGGAGGGTTACAGTCTGCATGCACCGCATGATGATTCCGGACGCCCCCGGAGCGGCGCGGCACCGGTAGCGGCACCTCGTAGCCCTATCGGTCGGGACCAGTCCAGGATTTTCCGCAGCGGCTCGGTCACGGGGCTCTCACCGCACACCTACCTACAGGACACCTGAGATGACCGACATGCCTGCCCGCACGACCCAGCGGCACTCCGACAGCGCGAGCGCGACCGCCGACCCGGGTTCCGCGGCCCCGCTGCCCACGCCGCAGTACGCGAACCTGTTCATGGAGCCCGATCTGCCGCCGGTCACCGACGAACCCGAATGACCGGCGGCCCGTGCCCGGCCCCGAGTGACCGGCCCTGGTGACCGGCCCTCAGTGACCGACCCTCAGTGACCGGCCCGGCCGCACGGTCGTTGGGAGACCATGCGCATCCGTATCGGCGTGGTCGTCCTCGCAGTGGTCCTGCTGATCGCCGCGTTCATTTCGAACATCCCGTCCGAGGCCGAGACCGAGGCGGCCTGCCGGAGGGCCCTCGACAACACGTCGACGTGGACCAGCCGGCCGGACATCTGCCTGGAGGTGTCCGCGGAGACCTACCGGACGTTCCTCCTCATGTACGAGCTGCGGGAAGAGGGCCTGGACTGACGCCGCCCACGGCATGACGGTGGGCGGGCGTACGTGACCGGAGGGCGGCTCAGCCCTGCTGCTTCCACTCCGCCTGGGCCTCGTCGAGATTCTCGGCGAGCGTGTCCAGGAAGTCCTTGGCGCTCGTCTTGCCGAGCAGCACCTTCTGGAAGCCCGATTCGCTGTCGGCCTTGGACAGGGTGTTCCAGTCCGGCAGGTAGTAGGGAAGCTGGACGATCTTGGTGTCGCCGGAGAACAGCGCCTCGGCACCGAGCTTGGTGGTCTCGGCCCGGTCGAGCCAGGGGTCCTCGGCGGCTTCCTTGTTGGCCGGGATCAGGCCCGCGGACTCGCTGAACTTGGAGTTCGAGGCGTGGGACGCGGCGAACTCGATGAACTTCCATCCCGCCGCCTTGTTCTCGGACGACTTGAGCAGACCGAGGCCGGAGACCGGGTTGGAGACCATCACCCGTGTGCCGTCGGCCAGTTCGGGCTGCGGGATGCCCCGGAACTTGTCGACGCCGAGCGAGCTCACGTGGTCCTGGTAGGAGCCCAGGTTGTGGTTGAGCATGGCGATGCTGCCGGAGTCGAACTGGGCGACCATCTTCGTGAAGTCGTTGTTGAGGTCGGCCTCCGGGGTGGCCTTCTTGTACAGACCGACGTACTTCTCCAGTGCCGCGACGTTCTTCGGGTCGTTGACCGTGGTCTTCGTCTCGGAGTCGTCCCAGAAGGAGTCGATGCCCGACTGGCCGTACATCGCGTCCAGCGCCTGGGCGATGGAGCCCGGGCCGCCGCGGATCGTGTAGCCGAACTGGTTCTTCTGCTTGTCCGTCAGCTTCGCCGCGGCCTTGTAGAACTCGTCCCACGTGTCCGGCTCGCCCAGCCCGGCCTTCTTGAACAGGTCGGTGCGGTAGTAGAGGACGCCGTTGGTGGCGGAGATCGGCACCGTGTACGTCTCGTCCCGGCCGGCGGCGCTCCGTAGGTTCTCGATCATCGCCTCGTTGAGCTTGCCCTTGAGGGAGCTCCCCTCGATCCGGTCGTCCAGCGGCTCCAGCGCGTCCTGCGCGGTGATCCCGGCGACCATCGCGGCACCCACCCCGCCGACGTCCGGCAGCCCGCCGCCCTGGATGGCGGTGTCGTACTTGGACTGGGCCTCGGTGGAGGCGATGCCCACGTACTGCACGTCGATGTCCGGGTTCGCCTTCTCGAAGTCGGCGATGATCTCCTTCCAGATCGCGGTACGGACACCGCCGTTCTCGTCCCAGAACACGATCTTCCCGGTCCCCGAGCCCTCGGCGCCCTTCGCACCCGTGCTGCCGCTGCCGTCGTCACCGCAGGCGGTGGCGGTGAGGGCCAGGGCGGAGGCCAGGGATATCGCGGCGGCGAGGCGGCTGTTGCGGGGCTTGATCATGGTCGGCTCTCTTCTCTGAGTGCTCACCTGCGCGGCATCGGCCAACGGGCCGCCGCAGCATGAAGCCGTCGGGGGGACATAGGGCGCTGGGCTCTCATATCGCGTCTCATATATGACATACGAAGGGCAACGCGAAGAACGTAAGTCGGCCCACTCCCACGGTCAATGCCCGTGCAGCAGAAACTTCCGGAGGCCCGGTACGGCCACGGGGAGCGCCCCGGCCGTCCGAACCGGTCAGGGCGCCTTCAGAAGGTCGTACGGGTCGCGCTCGGTGGCCGTGGTCAGGCTTCGACCGTGACCTCGCCCGAGGTGGTGGAGCCCGCGTTGTCGGCGTCCGCGGCGGGACGGACGAGGCCCGGGATGCACGCGGCTACCGCGGCGGCGACGAGGGCGACACCGCAGCCCAGCATCAGACCGACCCGGAAGCCGTCTTCGGAGGCGAGCGAGAAGCCGCCGAGGTCGATCGTCATCTGCGCCAGCACCACACCGATGACGGCCGACCCGATGGTGGTACCCAGCGAGCGCATCAGGGTGTTGAAACCGTTGGCCGCGGCGGTCTCCGAGAGCGGGACCGAGCTCATGATCAGGGCGGGCATCGCGCCGTAGGCGAGGCCGACGCCGCTGTTGATGACGATACCGACGATCATCAGGCCCCAGGCGGAGCCCATGAGGAACAGGGAGATGCCGTAGCCCAGGGAGATCACGAGCGCGCCGAGCACGAGGGCGATCTTGGGTCCGCGCGCATTGATCAGCTTCCCGCCGAGCGGGGAGACGATCATCATCATCACGCCGCCGGGGGCCATCCAGAGGCCGGCGGCCAGCATCGACTGACCGAGGCCGTAGCCCGTGGCCTCGGGGAACTGCAGCAGCTGCGGCGCGATCAGCATGAAGGAGTACATGCCGACGCCGACCAGGATCGACGAGACGTTGGTCAGCAGCACGCGCGGGCGGGCGGTGGTGCGCAGGTCGACCAGCGGGTCCCGGGTACGCAGCTCGTAGAACCCCCAGGCTCCGAGCGCCACGACCGCCACGGCGAACAGACCGAGCGTGTTGCCCGAACCCCAGCCCCAGTCGGCACCCTTGGAGATCGCCAGCAGGAGGGACACGAGCCCGATGGCGAGCCCGATCGCGCCGGGCGCGTCGAAGCGCTGCCCCTTGGCTCCGGCCGGGACATCAGGGACGAAGGACCAGATGAGTGCGGCGACGATCAGCGCGAGGACCGCGGAGCCCCAGAACAGCACACGCCAGCTGGTGTATTCGGCTACGGCGGCGGAGATCGGCAGGCCGAGGGCGCCGCCGATGCCCATGGAGGCACTGACGAGGGCGATCGAGCCGCTGAGCTTCTCGGCGGGCACCACGTCGCGCAGCAGCGCGATACCCAGCGGCACCATGCCCATGCCCATGCCCTGGAGGCCTCGCCCGACGATCATCGGGACCACGGAGGAGGCCAGTGCACACACCACGGAGCCGACGACCAGCGGGACGGCGCAGGCCAGCAGCATCCGGCGCTTGCCGAGGAGGTCACCGAGCCGGCCGGTGACCGGTACGCACACAGCGGCGACCAGGAGGGTGACCGTGACCACCCAGGCGGCGTTCGAGGACGAGGTGTCCAGGATCCGTGGCAGCTCGGCGATGAGCGGGGTCACCAGCGTCTGCATGACCGCGGCGACGGTGCCGGCGAGTGCCAGTGTCGTGATCACACCGCCTGCGCGGGCTGTGGGCTGGGGGGCGTCCATGGAGCGGTCCTCGGCTATCTGTCATCTGGTCGGTGGAGCTTTGCATCGTACACGTGCTTTGCATCATGCACATGACGTGGTCCATACACTTTCTCGTGAACATACGATGACGTCAGCACGCACGACCGCACGGCGACGGCACGACGACGGCACGCACGACGGCACGACGACACACCGGCCTCGCCCGGCAGGAAGCAGGAGGTGCCCGCGCATGAACAGGGCAACGCAAGAGGTCGAGTACGAGCAGATGCTGCTCAGCCGTCACGGCCTGCTGAACCAGAGGAAGGGACGCCGTAAGGACGGCCTCCTGGAGCGCAGCGCGTACGTCCTGCTCAGCCGCATCCGCGTCCAGGGGCCGATGTCCGTCGGCGAGCTCAGCGAAGCCTTCGATCTCGACGTCTCCACGCTCAACCGGCAGACCGCCGCTGTCATGCGCGCCGGCTTCGTGGAGCGGATTCCCGACCCGGACGGGGGCATGGCCCGCAAGTTCCGCATCACCGAGGAGGGCGCGAAGACCCTCGACGCGGAACGCGAGGGCATGGTCAGCTCCCTGGAGCGCGTCATGGCCGACTGGTCCGAGGAGGACATCTCCGCCTTCGCCACCTATCTGCGGCGCTTCAATTCCGACATCGAACGCATCGGCGGCCGCCACTGGCCACGGCCCTAGGCCACGCCGCACGGAAGGGGCGCCCCCCTCGGGGCGCCCGGTCCGGCGACTGAGCACCCCAACCGGCCCTGGTTGCCCGCGGTCGGGCTCCGCGGGTGTGGGACGCGAGGCGGCCTGCGAACGTGAACGAGGTCGAGCGGGCAGGCCCCCGCTCCGGCCCTGGGCCGCCCTCAAAGGCGAGACGACTGTCACTTTGCGAACGTAGGTATGGGTACTCATGCCGCAACCACCGCCCCGACGGCATCGTGTGTCTCACACCGAGCAACACGGTTTCCTCACGTCGGAGTCGGAGATGGCTGCCTCGTCGCACACCTCCGGTGACACCAGCGGCTGGTCCCGCCAGCGCCCCGTCTCAGCTGCACCGTCCTGGTGACCGTCTCTCGATCGTGGCCGCGATCCCGGCTCGCCGGGATCGGGCGCCTCCGCGAACGGGGCTGCACGCGGGTCTGTCTTCCGCTCCGTGCAGGGGCGGCTTCTTGAGGACGGTGGCAGGGAGAGTGAAGGGTATGGCGATGTGTAAGAAGTGCGGTACACGGAAGCACCGTTGGTTCCGCTCCTGTTCCCGGGGTCGCTCCAGGTCGTCGGATCGGGGGGACAAGGCCTTGGAGGCCGCCGAGCTGGCTGTGGAGACGGGACTGCTCGGGTGGATCGGGCGAGGCGTCATGGGCGTTGTGCGGCTGGTACTGCGCACGATCGGTTGACCGGCACGGCGCCAAGGCGCCTCCCGCCCTCCGAACGTCGCGTCCGCGGAATGCCGAGGCACGGCCGGTCTCCCGGCGAGTTGTAACAAAAAGCGCAATTCGTCGGGTACTTGGAATCGCCGCGCTGCCACCTGGACCACTACCGGACGAAGGAGGGGAAGGCCGTGATGTGTGATGAAGCACAATCGAGCCTTGCCGTGCCTTGCCGAGGAAGAGGGTCAGGAGGCAACCGTGCTCGGTGATTCCGCCTACGGCACCGGCCACCTGTGCCAACAGCTGCGGGCCGGCGGCCACACGCTGCTGATCACGGCGCCACCGCTGCTGCAGGCCGTCCCCGGCGGCTGCACCATCGATGACTTCCTCATCGACACGGCGGCCGGCGCCGCGACCTGACCGGCTGGACACACCGTGACAGCCCCACGACGAGATACCTCAGCAGCCTTCCAGCCGACGCCGTAGCGGCCATCGAGGAGGCCCTGGAGCCTCTTCCCGGCCTGTCGGCCCCGCACAAGTAGCGCCGGTTGGCGCTCCATCGCGGAGCGTCCGCTCACGCACGGGCCCGGCAAACGACTGAGCGCCCCTTCAGGCCGAAACCAGAAGGGACGCTCAGTGCCAGGTCAGAAGGATATCTCCTGCCTGTGATCGGTAGGCCGTGTGGGACTCGAACCCACAACCAACGGATTAAAAGTCCGCTGCTCTGACCAATTGAGCTAACGGCCCGGGATGGATCACCCCCGAGCATAGCTTCCCCGGGCCCGGCAGCCGATCGGGTATCGGGTACCGGGCCCTGTCGCGCCCGGGGCGGGCCGGTCAGTCCGTGCTTTCGTCCGCAATCGTGCGCTTGTGATCCGGGGCGGGCGGCTTGAGGAACCAGTGGCGCGCGGACACCACCCACCAGACGGCGGCGAAGCCGAGCACCACCAGGACGGCCAGAGGCGCGTAGTTGAAGCTCTCCCACGTGACCGGGGACACCTGGGGCAGCATGAAGAGCACCGTGATCACCGCGACCCAGGACACCGCGACGATACCGATGGGCCGGGACCACCGGCCGAGGTGCCAGGGGCCCCTGACGAAGTCGTCACCCCGCAGCAGCCTGAGCAGGGTGGGGATGACGTAGGCGATGTAGAGGCCGATGACCGCGATCGACGTCACGGCGGCGTACGCGGTGTCGTTGATGAGGTACGGGAGGCCGAGAGCCAGGGCGCCGAGCGCGGCCAGCCAGACCGCCGCCACGGGGGTGCGGGTGCGGGGGCTGACCGTGTGCCAGACACGGGAGAAGGGCAACGCCCCGTCGCGTGAGAAGGCGTAGATCATGCGGCTGTTGGCGGTCACCGAGGCCATCCCGCAGAACAGCTGCGCGCCGATCACGACGAGCAGCAGGAGCTTGCCCGTGGTGGCTCCCAGTGCGTCCAGGAGGATCTGGGCGGGCGGGGCGCCGGTCGGGGAGTTCAGGGCACCGTCGTACGACTGGATGGCGAAGGTGAAGCCCAGCAGGAGCACGAAGCCGGCGATCCAGGACGTCCAGATGGACTGCACGATGCCGCGCGGCCCTGCCACGGCCGCGTCGTGGGTCTCCTCCGTCATGTGGGCGGAGGCGTCGTAGCCGGTGAAGGTGTACTGCGCCATCAGCAGGCCGATCATCACGACGTAGAAGCCGCTGCCCCAGCCGGTGTTGTTGACGAACTCGGTGAAGACGTACGACGCCGACCGGTGCGAGTCCGGTACGAAGGTGAGCGCGCCGACGATGACGGCGACACCGACGACGTGCCACCAGACGCTGATGTTGTTGAGGACGGCGACGATACCGACGCCGAAGGTGTTCAGCAGCCCGTGCAGGACCAGGATCGCCGCGAAGAGCAGGATGGTACGGCCGGGAGTGACCTCGAAGCCGAACTGGAGGTTCAGGTACGCCCCGAGGAAGGACGCCGCCCCGAAGTCGATGCCGGCGGTGACGGCGACCTGGCCCAGCACGTTGAACCAGCCGGCGAACCAGGCCCACGCCGCGGCCGACCGCGGCGGGGCGAGGCGATGGGCCCAGAAGTACAGGCCTGCGGACGTCGGGTACGCGGAACAGATCTCGGCCATCGCCAGGCCGACGAACAGCGTCATCAGCCCGACGCCGACCCATCCCCAGGTGATGACGGCGGGCCCGCCGGTGTTCATGCCGAACAGATACAGCGTCAGGCAGCCGGAGAGCACCGAGATGATCGTGAACGAGACGGCGTAGTTGGAGAAGGCGGACATCCGGCGGGCGAGCACCTGGGTGTAGCCGAGTTCGGCGAGCCGTTCCTCGTCGGAGAGGGCGGCCCGAGAACCCTGAAGAGCGTCGGGTGGTGGCTCGGCGGCCACCGCTTCGTCGTTTGTCATGCCCCCAGCGATGCCCTCGGGGGCTCTCCGGAAACGCCTCGGGGCCCGTACACCACCGAAGTGCTGTACGGGCCCCGAGGACCGCTCAGTGAGTCAGCCGGACTCAGCCGTTGCGCTTCCAGCGCGGCTTGTCGTCACGGCGGCCGAAGGTGCCGGTTCCGGTACCCGTGCCGGTGCCACCACGGTGGTCGTCGCGGCGGCCGGTCGGACGGTCGCTGCCGCCGGAGCGGACGCCGCCCGCGGGACGGTCGTCCCGACGGTCACGGTTGAACGGGCGGTCGCTACCGCCGGAGCGGAAGCCACCGGAAGGACGCTCGTCACGAC
>NZ_JBSFUO010000021.1:15473-99079 GCF_053591835.1 Streptomyces sp. NPDC002911
CGACGGTCGCGGTTGAACGCCGGGCGGTCGTTGTCACGACGCTCGAACGAACGGCCACCACGGTCGTCCCGACGGTCACCGCCACCGGAGCGGAAGCCACCGGACGAACCACCGGACGAACCACCGGACGGACGCTCGTCACGACGGTCGCGGTTGAACGCCGGGCGGTCGTTGTCACGACGCTCGAACGAACGGCCACCACGGTCGTCCCGACGGTCACCGCCACCGGAGCGGAAGCCGCCGGACGGACGGTCGCTGCTGCCGCGGAACGACGGACGGTCGTTGCTGCCGCGGTAGCCGCTCCCACCGGAGGGACGGCCACTGCGCTCGCCGACGCGGTCGTTGCCGCCGCGGTATCCACCACGGTCGTCGCGGCGGTCGCCGCCACGGTCGTCACGACGGCCGTAGTTGCCCCGGTCGTCACGACGGTCGTCGCGCGCGGCCGGCTGCTCCGGCACGGACGCGGCGGCCACCAGCGCGGCCTCGGCCTCGGCGGCGACCTCGGCCACCGCCGCCTCCGGGTCGTCGCCCCGCTCGCGGGCGGCACGGGCGACCAGGCGGTCGGCCTCCTCGCGCAGCTCGACCGCGCGGCGCTGGATGCGCTCCAGCTGCTTGGTGAGGTCGGCGGCCTCGCGCTCGGCCTGCTTGGCCGCGTTGTTCGCGGAGTCGGCCTGGACCTCGGTCAGCGAACGGGCGCCGGTGATCTCGGCGACCTCGGGCTCGAAGACGCCCGCGCCCTGCACGATGTGACGCGAGGCGTCGACGCCCGCGTCCTCCATCAGGCGGAAGATCTGACGACGCTGGTGCGGAAGCGCCAGCGAGACGACGACGCCGGACTTGCCGGCACGGGCGGTACGGCCCGAGCGGTGCAGGTAGTCCTTGTGGTCGCCGGCCGGGTCCACGTTGAGGACCAGGTCGATGCCGTCGACGTGGATGCCGCGGGCGGCGACGTCGGTGGCGACGAGGGCGTTGACGAGGCCCTTCTTGAAGTCCTCGAGGACGCGGGTACGAGCGCCCTGAGTCATGCCGCCGTGCAGCGCGTCGGCCTTCACGCCGGACTCGATGAGCTGCTCGGCGATGCGGTCGGCGCCCAGCTGGGTGCGGACGAAGATGATCGTGCGGCCCTTGCGGGCGGCGATCGCGGCCGTGACCGGCGCCTTGTCCTTCGGCTTCACGACGAGGACGTGGTGCGACATGGTCGAGACGTTGCCCTGGGCGCTGTCCACCTCGTGGGTGACCGGGTTGCTCAGGTAACGCTTGACCAGCGTGCCGATCTCGTTCTCCATCGTGGCGGAGAAGAGCATGCGCTGGCCGCCACCGGGGATCTGGTCGAGCAGCTCGGTGACCTCGGGCAGGAAGCCCAGGTCCGACATCTGGTCGGCCTCGTCGAGGACCGCGACCTGGACGTTCTCCAGGGAGCAGGCGCCACGGTTGATGATGTCGCGCAGTCGGCCGGGGGTGGCGACGAGGACGTCGACACCGCGCTCCAGCGCGTAGATCTGGTTGCCCATCGACGTACCGCCGCAGACGACCTTCATCTTCAGGCCGAGCACGTCGCCGTAGGGCTGCAGCGCGTCCGCGACCTGCATCGCGAGCTCACGGGTCGGCGTGAGGATGATCGCGCGGGGCTTCTTCTTCTCGGTGTGACCGCCGGCCAGCGTGGCCAGGGTCGGCAGACCGAAGGAGAGCGTCTTGCCGGAGCCGGTACGGCCGCGGCCCAGGATGTCCTTGCCGGCCAGGGCGTCCGGGATGGTCGCGGCCTGGATCGGGAAGGGCGCCGTCACGCCGTTCTGCGCGAGCTTGCGGACGATGCCCTCGGGCAGTCCGAGCGAGGCGAACGTGACGCTCGGCTCGGCATCCTCTTCGGAGGCGTCCTCGGCGGGGATCTCCGAAGCGGGGATCTCCGAAGCGGCGGTGTCCGCGGCGGGGGTCTCGGCGGCTGTCTCGGGGGCCTGGGCCACCACGGCCTCGGCTGCCTCGACGACCTCGATGCTCTCGACGACGTTCTCGGACATGACGGTGTTATCAGAGGAAATTGACATGCGAAATGCGAAACCTTCCGGAGTCTCGGCACGCGCCCGTAACTCCGTGTTTTCGCAATTTCGACCGCCTCAATGCGGTCCAGCCACGGCAAGGGAGAGTACGCGCCACACGGCGCTCTTCTGTGTCGGCGCCGGGCATAGGATCAAACGATCTACTACCATACGCACCCTCCCCCCATTCGTGCAAACCGGCCCGGCTCACACCGGTGCGACCTGCGGTGATGCCTGCGGAGTGGGCCACATCTCGACCCGCTCCGGCTGCCCCGTCGTGTCCGTGCGGAACTGCGCGGCCGGAGAGGCCGAGGGCTGCTCCGGAGGCGGCGGGGACTCCGGCTCCGGCGAGGGCGGCGGCTCCTCGGGAGTGACCGGCGGAGGCGGTGGCTCAGACGGCGCCGGGGGGCTGGGCTCCGGGGTCGGCAGGGGCCCGCCCTGGGTCGGTTCCGGGATGCCGGGGCCACCGGGCGCCGGGCGGGCGTCCTCGCGGCCGGCCGAGGGGGCGCGGCCCGAGGCCTCGGCGTCCGGCTTGTGTGCGGCGCCACGGTCGGACTGCGGCTCGGCACGGCCGCCAACGGAGTTGGTCCGGCCGGTGCCGGACACGGTGCCGCCGTCCGGCCGCTCCGACGCACCCTTCGGGTCGGCGGAGCGGGAAGGGGCCGGCTTCCCGGCGTCGTCGTCGCCGACGCTCACACAGCCTGTGGACGCGGCGATCGTCAGCGCGGTGACGGCTGCCCAGCGGACGCGGGAGGACAACTGGCGCACGGGGTGGCACCTCCGTGGAGGAGAGGAACAGCGGGACGGGAAAGCGATGTGTCCAACTCCCCTGCCCCCACAGGGGACACGCCCGGACACAACTCCCCCACACGCGCCGGTCGCCCGGGTCACCCCCCGGAGCCCGTGAAGCCCCCCGCCAGCTCCACCCCCAGGAACACCGCCCCGAGGCCCACCAGCAGGGACGCCAGCACGTTGGCCCCCGCCAGGAAGCCGCGGCCCGTCTCGGCCAGTCGCACCGTCTCGTACGAGAACGTCGAGTACGTCGTCAGCGCCCCGCACAGGCCCGTGCCCAGCAGGGCGTACACCGGTGTGGACACCATGGCTCCCGTGAGCACCCCGAGCAGCAGGCTGCCCGCCGCGTTGACGGTGAAGGTCCCCCAAGGAAACACGTACGGCAGACCGGCACCGTGGCGCGCCTGCACCGCACGGTCCGTCAGGTAGCGCAGCGGCGCCCCGACCGCACCCCCGAGGACGACCAGCAGCCAGTTCACACCGCCCGCCCCCGCCCGTCCACCAGCGCCCGGGTGAGCACGGCCGCCCCCCACACCGCGCCGATCGCGGCCACGGCCGTCGCCGCCATGTACGCCACGGCCGTCACCGCCTCCTGACGGGCCAGCAGCTCCGACACATCGGCGGCGTACGTCGAGAAGGTGGTGAACCCGCCGAGCACCCCGACCCCCAGGAACGGCCGCGCCAGCGGGTGCGTGACCGTGCGCCGTTCCGCCACCAGCACCATCAGGACGCCGATCAGGGCGCAGCCCGTCACATTGACGGCGAAGACCGCCCAGGGGAACGCCCCCTCGGCGGCGGGCCACGCCAGCGAGGCCGCGTAGCGGGCCGAGGCCCCCAGCGCGCCGCCCGCCGCGATCGCCCCCAGGACCCGCCACCTGCCGGCCCCCGCGATCTCGGCGCGCTGCGCCGGTACGGAGAGATCGACGTCCGGGTCGATCTCGGGCCGGCTCGGCGGCGGGTCCTGGGTGCTCACCCGTACCCCAGCTCGTGGAGACGCTCGTCGTCGATGCCGAAGTGGTGGGCGATCTCGTGGACCACGGTGATCTCGGTCTCGGCGACCACGTCCTCGCGGGTCTCGCACATCCGCAGCGTCGGCCCCCGGTAGATCGTGATCCGGTCCGGCAGGACGCCCGCGTACCACTCACCGCGCTCGGTGAGCGGCGTGCCCTCGTAGAGTCCGAGCAGCTCCCGGTCCTCCGGGTCCTCCGGCTCCTCCTCCACGAACACCGCGACGTTGTCCATCAGCCGCATCAGCTCCGGCGGGACCCGGTCAAGAGCCAGGCTCACCAGCTCTTCGAACTCCTCGCGTGTCATCTCCAGCACCCCGCCATTGTCACGTACGTCCCGCCGGAACGGGCGGGCCGCTCGCCCCTGCGGACACCCGCCCGGCCCACACCTCCCCGCCCGCCCGCATGTCTGCTGCCCGATCGGGGCATACGCGTCCAATGGCACGCCCGTTCCACGCCGCAGCCGCCCGTGTCCGCCGCTCCCGCTCGCGCGCCACCACCCCCGCCGGCGAGCTCGTCCCCGCCGCTCACCCCTGGATGCGCGCGTTCGGTCTGCTGGCCGTGGTCGTGCTGGGCGCCTGGCTCGGGCTGCTGGTTGTCGGCAGCGTGCGTACGCCGGTGGGGCCCATGGACACCACCATGACCCTGCGGCCCTCGGTGAGCGGCGGTACCAAGATCAACGTGTCTCCGCTCGGCGCTCTGGAGCTGGACTCCCACCGCGCCCCGGTCCGCCTGGACGTGGACGTGGACCAGCTGGACCCGCAGCGCTCGCAGGCCCTGGTCAAGCACCCCGAACGACTCTCCGGCCTCCAGGACGAGGTCGCCGGCGACGTCGCCTCCGGCACCCGGGAGCTGGCGGTCCGCTCCTGTGTGGCCGTGGTCTCCGGAGCGACGGCCCTCGGCCTGGTCGTCTACCGCCGCCCACGCCGCGCACTGGCCGCCGGCGGCCTCGCCCTGGCGCTGCTGGCCGCGTCGGGCGTCAGCGCGTACGCCACCTGGAACCCGAAGTCCGTCCTGGAGCCGAAATTCTCCGGGCTGCTCTCCAGCGCCCCCTCGGTCGTCGGTGACGCCCGCTCGATCGTCACCGAATTCGACGTCTACCAGCAGGAGCTGGCCCGGCTCGTCACCAACGTCACCAAGCTGTACGACGCCACGTCCACCCTCCCCGTGTACCAGCCGGACCCGGCGACCATCCGGGCACTGCATGTGTCCGACATCCACCTCAACCCCGCCGCCTGGCACATCATCGGCTCGCTCGTCGAGCAGTACGAGATCGACGTGATCATCGACTCCGGCGACACGATGGACCACGGCACGGCCGCGGAGAACAGCTTCCTGGACCCCGTCCGCCACCTCGGCGCGCCGTACGTCTGGGTGCGGGGCAACCACGACTCCGAGGAGACCCAGGCCTATCTGAAGAAGACCAGGAACGCCTACGTCCTGGACGAGGGCGGCGCGGTAGATGTGGCCGGGCTGCGGATCGCGGGCACCGGTGACCCGCAGTTCACCCCGGACCGTGTCCGCCCCACGGGCGGCAAGGCCGCCGAGCAGCTCGCGGGCAAGCGCCTGGCCGCGGCACTGCGCGCCCAGCACCGGACCGGAACCCCCGTGGACATCGCGGTGGCCCACGACCCGAACGCGGCCCGGGAGACGGACGGCACGGTTCCGCTGGTCCTGGCCGGTCATGTGCACCACCGGGTGAACGAACTGCTGCCGCTGGGTACGCGGCTGAAGGTCGAGGGCTCCACGGGCGGCGGCGGCCTGCGCGCCGTACAGAACGAAAAGCCGGAGAAGGTGCGCGCCTCGGTGCTCTACCTGGACCGGTCCACCCGGCATCTGCAGGCCTGGGACGAGATCACCCTCGGCGGTCTCGGCCTGACGACGGCCGAGGTCAGCCGCCACCTTCCGGAGGAAAACCTGAAGAGTCCGTCCCCCTCCACGACCCCCTCCACGACCTCGCCCTGAGACCGGAATGCGCGCCCAGCCCCGCGACGCCGCCCCCCATGTGCCGGTCGGTCCAAACCGTTTTGGCGATACCTCCTGCCATCACATATGCTTCTCACGTCCCCGACGCGCTGGAAAGCGCGCAGGTGGGCCCTTAGCCCTCATCGTCTAGTGGCCCAGGACGCCGCCCTTTCAAGGCGGTAGCACGGGTTCGAATCCCGTTGGGGGCACGCTTTACAGTGTGCGAGACTTGTCTCGCACATTAGCTAGGTCCTGTGGAGCAGTTTGGAGTGCTCGCCACCCTGTCAAGGTGGAGGCCGCGGGTTCAAATCCCGTCAGGACCGCTGCAGCCCGTACGAGCTGCGTGGCTGGGTAGCTCAGTTGGTACGAGCGATCGCCTGAAAAGCGATAGGTCGCCGGTTCGATCCCGGCCCCAGCCACCACCCGAAGGCCCCGTCCGATGGACGGGGCCTTCGTCGTTGCCAGGCCACCGTAGTCAGGCCGCTTCCTCTTCCTTCCGCCCGGTGCGCCGCCGCCACACCTGCAGCCCGAGGAACAGCAGCCCCACCGCCGCCACGGCCCCCAGCGCCAAGGCGTCCGGCACCCGCTCACCGAGGCGCTGGGCCCACTGCTCCACGGCGAACGAGTCGTCCACGTCCAGGAGTCCGGGCAGCGCGGTCGTCCCGTCGTACACGAGGAAGAGCACCCCGAGTCCGATGAAGAAGAGGCCGGAGAGCAGCGAGGTGCTGTGCAGTTCGAAGCGCCCGGCACGCAGCGGCCTGCCGCGCAGCCAGGCCCGGCGGCCGAGGTCGAAGCGTTCCCAGAGCAGGGCGAGCACGAACAGCGGGACGGCCATGCCCAGCGCGTAGACGGCGAGCAGCAGTCCGCCGTAGACGGGGCTGCCGCTGACGGCCGCCACCGTGAGGACACTGCCGAGGATCGGGCCCGCACAGAAGCCCGCCAGCCCGTAGACCGTGCCCAGGGCGTAGACGGAGAGGACCGTCGTGGGCCGGATCCGGCCACTGAGGGCGGCGATCCGCCGGGAGGCGAAGCCCAGCCCGACGATCTGGGCGAGGCCGAGCCCGATGATCAGCCAGCCCGCGCCGAGGACGAGAGCGTCCCGGTGCCCGTAGAAGAGCCGTCCGGCGTACGAGCCGGCGGCGCCGAGCGGCACGAGCGTGGTGGCGAGACCGGCGTAGAAGATGCCGGTACGCGCCAGCAGTCGCGAGGCGGAGTCGACGGAGTACGCGAAGAAGGCCGGGAGCAGCAGGGCACTGCACGGGCTGACGAGGGCGAGCAGCCCGCCGAGCAGGGCGGCGAAGTAGCCGAGGTCCGGGGTCACTTCGCGGGGTCCCCGGCGCTTCCGACGTTCGCTTCCTCGGCCGCCGCGGCCTCGATGGCCTCGGTGAACACGGCCATGGGCTGGGCCCCGGCCAGCGGGCGGCCGTTGACGAGGAAGGACGGGGTGGACGTGGCACCGATGCCGTACGCCTGCTCCTGGTCCTTGCCGACAGCTTCCGCGGCCGCCGGGCTGTCCGTGTCGCGTACGAAACGGTCGAGGTCCTTGACGCCGGCCTGCCGGGCGAGGTCCCTGAGACGGTCCTTGCCGAAGCCCTTCTCCTTGGCGTCCTCGGCATAGGCGGCGCGGTGGAAGGCCCAGAAGCGGTCCTGCTGCCCGGCCGCCCAGGAGGCGCGGGCGGCGGCCTCGGATTCCTTGCCGAAGATGGGGAAGTTGCGCCACTCGATCCGCAGCGTGCCGTCGTCGACGTACTTCTTGATCAGTTCCGGTTCGGTGTCCCGGGCGAACTTCCCGCAGTAGCCGCACTTGAAGTCGGCGTACTCGATGAGGACGACGGGGGCGTCGGTGCGGCCCTGTGCCAGCTTGTCGCCTGCGTCGCGCCGGGCGAGTTCCGCCAGCTGCCGGTAGACGTCGGAGTCCGGTCCTGCGGTCGTGGCGGCGGCCGGGGTGTCGGTGGCGGACGCGTCCGGGGCGGTCGCCCGGTAGGAGACGAAGCCGAGCAGCCCGGCGGCGAGGACGACGACGAGGCCGAAGAGCAACGGCTTCCTCGCGGAGGACGGCTTCTCCGCGGAGGGCGAGGGGCGGGTGGGCGTGGGCATGCGGCGCTCCGTGCGGGGGGGTGTGAGCGGGGAGTGCGGTGCGCGGGCGTGGGGCCTCGCGCGGGAAACGGATGATCAGTTGCCCGGAATGGTACGTGCTGTGAGTCCGCCCTCCCGCTCGGCCTCGGCGCCACGGCACGCCATTCCGGAGCCGTGTGACACGGCCCGGACGAAATACGTTCGCCACTCATCGCGCCCGGGTGAGATCCTGGGGTCCGTATGTCTACTTCCTTCGCCGATCTCCAGTCCCAGCTCGGGCAGCTCTCGCTCCGCGACGCGCACCGGCTCGGCCGCCGTCTCGAGGGTGCCCGCCGCATCCGTAAGCCCGAGGCTCGTCAGTCCGTGGTGGACGAGATCTCGGCCGAAGCCGGGAAGGCAGCCGAGCGGCTCGCAGGACGCGCCGCGCGGATGCCCGCCCTGTCGTACCCGGAACAGCTTCCGGTCAGCCAGAAGAAGGACGAGATCCTGGAGGCGATACGCGACCACCAGGTCGTGATCGTCGCGGGTGAGACCGGCTCGGGCAAGACCACGCAGATCCCCAAGATCTGCATGGAGCTGGGGCGTGGCGTCCGGGGCATGATCGGGCACACCCAGCCCCGCCGGATCGCGGCCCGCACGGTCGCCGAACGCATCGCGGACGAGCTGACGACCCCGCTCGGCGAGGCCGTCGGCTGGAAGGTGCGCTTCACCGACCAGGTGAATCCGGACGCGACCTTCGTGAAGCTGATGACGGACGGCATCCTGCTGGCCGAGATCCAGACGGACCGTGAGCTCCTCGCCTACGACACGATCATCATCGACGAGGCCCACGAGCGGTCGCTGAACATCGACTTCCTGCTGGGCTATCTGGCCCGGCTGCTGCCCAAGCGCCCCGACCTGAAGGTCGTCATCACCTCGGCGACCATCGACCCGGAGCGCTTCGCCAAGCACTTCGGCGAGGCTCCGATCGTGGAGGTCAGCGGTCGTACGTATCCGGTCGAGGTGCGCTACCGGCCGCTGCTCGAGGAAGAGAGCGACGACTCCGACCGCGACCAGATCACCGCGATCTGCGACGCCGTCGACGAGCTGGACCACGAAGCCCCGGGCGACGTCCTGGTCTTCCTCTCCGGGGAGCGGGAGATCCGCGACACGGCGGACGCCCTGAACAAACGCAACCTCAGACACACCGAGGTGCTCCCCCTCTACGCGCGCCTCTCGCACGCCGAGCAGCACCGCGTGTTCCAGCGCCACACCGGACGCCGCATCGTCCTCGCCACGAACGTCGCCGAGACCTCGCTGACCGTCCCCGGCATCAAGTACGTGATCGACCCGGGCAACGCCCGTATCTCGCGCTACAGCCACCGGACCAAGGTCCAGCGGCTGCCGATCGAGCGGATCTCACAGGCCAGTGCCAACCAGCGCAAGGGCCGCTGCGGCCGTACGTCGGACGGCATCTGTATCCGGCTGTACTCCGAGGACGACTTCCTGACCCGTCCGGAGTTCACCGATCCGGAGATCCTGCGGACCAACCTGGCCTCCGTCATCCTCCAGATGACCGCCGCCGGCCTCGGCGACATCGAGAAGTTCCCCTTCATCGACCCGCCGGACCACCGCAACATCCGCGACGGCGTCCAGCTGCTCCAGGAACTCGGGGCACTCGACCCGGCGGAGAAGGATCCCAAGAAGCGCCTCACCCCGCTGGGCCGCAAGCTCTCCCAGCTGCCCGTCGACCCGCGCCTGGCCCGCATGGTCATCGAGGCCGAGAAGAACGGCTGCGCCCGCGAGGTCATGGTCATCGCGGCGGCGCTCTCCATCCAGGACCCGCGCGAGCGGCCCTCGGAGAAGCAGACCCAGGCCGATCAGCACCACGCCCGCTTCAAGGACGAGACGTCCGACTTCCTGGCGTTCCTCAACCTGTGGCGCTACATCCGGGAGCAGCAGAAGGAGCGCGGCTCCTCGAGCTTCCGCCGGATGTGCAAGCAGGAGTATCTGAACTTCCTGCGGATCCGTGAGTGGCAGGACATCTACGCCCAGCTGCGCACGGTCGCGAAGCAGATGGGCATCGAGCTCAGTGAACAGGACGCGCCGGAGCAGTCGGTGCACACCTCGCTGCTGGCCGGCCTGCTGTCGCACATCGGGCTGAAGGACACCGAGAAGAACGAGTACGTGGGTGCCCGCAGCGCCAAGTTCGCGATCTTCCCCGGATCCGCGCTGTTCAAGAAGCAGCCGCGTTTCGTGATGTCGGCCGAGTTGGTCGAGACGTCACGGCTGTGGGCACGGGTCAACGCGAAGGTCGAGCCGGAGTGGATCGAGCCGCTCGCCCAGCACCTGCTGAAGCACACGTACAGCGAGCCGCACTGGGAGAAGGACCAGGCCGCGGTGATGGCGTACGAGAGGGTCACGCTCTACGGGGTACCGATCGTCGCCCAGCGCAAGATCAATTTCGGCCGTATCGACCAGGAGGCGTCGCGCGATCTGTTCATCCGCAACGCCCTGGTCGAGGGGGACTGGCGCACGCACCACCAGTTCTTCCATGACAATCGCAAACTGCTGGGCGAGGTCGAGGAGTTGGAGCACCGCGCCCGGCGGCGCGACATCCTCGTGGACGACGAGACGCTCTTCGATTTCTACGATCAGCGGATCCCGGAGCACGTCGTCTCGGGGGCGCACTTCGACTCCTGGTGGAAGCACAAGCGGCGTGACGAGCCGGACGCGCTCGACTTCGAACGCTCGATGCTCATCAATGAGAAGGCCGGGGCCGTCACCAAGGACGACTACCCGGACTCCTGGCGGCAGGGGAAGCTCAAATTCCGGGTGACCTACCAGTTCGAGCCCGGCGCGGACGCCGACGGTGTGACCGTCCACATCCCGCTCCAGGTGCTCAACCAGGTCACCTCCGAGGGCTTCGACTGGCAGATCCCGGGGCTTCGCGAAGGGGTGGTCACCGAGCTCATCCGCTCGCTGCCCAAGCCGATCCGCCGGCATTACGTCCCCGCCCCGGACTACGCGACGAAGTTCCTGGACCGCGCGGTCCCCCTGCAGGAGCCCCTCCCGCTCACGCTCGCCCGTGAGCTCCAGCGGATGGTCGGCGTCCCCGTCACGGCGGACGACTTCGACCTGTCACGTATCCCGGACCACTTGAAGATCACCTTCCGGATCACCGACGAACGGCGCCGCAGGGTCGC
This sequence comes from Streptomyces sp. NPDC002911, assembly GCF_053591835.1. Lineage (NCBI taxonomy): Bacteria > Bacillati > Actinomycetota > Actinomycetes > Kitasatosporales > Streptomycetaceae > Streptomyces > Streptomyces sp. NPDC002911. The sequence goes on from NZ_JBSFUO010000021.1 coordinate 26,532, forward strand.
CGAGGACAAGGACCTGGAAGCGCTGAAGATCCAGCTGCGGCCCAAGGCCCGCCAGGCCCTCTCCAAGGCCGCCGCCGCCACCGCGGGGCCCTCGGGAGAGTCCATCGAGCGTTCGGGGCTCACCGACTGGACGATCGGCACCCTGAACCGCGTCTTCGAGACCCGTCGCGCGGGTCAGCCGGTCAAGGCCTACCCGGCACTCGTCGACCAGGGCGAAAGCGTGGCCGTACGGCTCTTCGACACGGAGGCCGAGCAGCAGCAGGCGATGTGGCGGGGCACCCGGAAGCTGATCCTGCTGAACATCCCGGTGAACCCGGCGAAGTTCGCCTCGGACAAGCTCACCAACCAGCAGAAGCTGGCACTGTCCCGCAATCCGCACGGCTCCGTCCAGGCACTGTTCGACGACTGCGCGACAGCGGCGGCCGACCGTCTGATCGCCGCGCACGGCGGCCCGGCCTGGGACGAGACGTCCTTCCGGAAGCTGTACGACAAGGTGCGCGCCGACCTCGTGGACCTCACCGTCCGCACGATCGGCCAGGTTCAGCAGATCCTGGCCGCCTGGCAGGCCTGCGAGCGCAGGCTGAAGTCGACGAAGAGCCTGGTCCTGATCAACAACGTCACGGACGTACGCGACCACCTGGCCCGCCTGATGCCACCCGGGTTCGTCACCGCGACCGGGCTGCGGAGACTGCCCGACCTGATGCGCTACCTGGTCGCCGAGGACCGCCGACTGCAGCAGATGCCGACGAACGTCCAGCGCGACACCACACGCATGGAGAAGGTCCTCGAGATGCAGGACGAGTACGCCTGGCTGCTCGAACAGCTGCCGCGGGGGCGGCCTGTGCCCCAGGACGTACTGGACATTCGCTGGATGATCGAGGAGCTGCGCGTGAGCTACTTCGCACACGCGCTGGGCACCGCACAGCCCGTCTCGGACAAGCGGATCGTGAAGGCGATCGACGCGGCGGCGCCGTGATCCGGCCCGCTCCGGAGACGTGACAGCTCCACCACTGTGGGTGAGTTCGACCTGGCCCGCGGACCTCCTGTACAGTCTGTCTTCGCAGCCGAACGAAAGAACGGCAGCGAAAACCTGGTCCTGTGGAGCAGTTTGGAGTGCTCGCCACCCTGTCAAGGTGGAGGCCGCGGGTTCAAATCCCGTCAGGACCGCAGTAAACGGAAGCCCGGATCCTCTGGATCCGGGCTTCCGTGCGTCTTGACGCCGGCTCCCACCGCGAGTAACTCCGTAGGACGGAGTCCGCCCTTGTTCCCCTCGACGCGGGGCGGCCGGGTCCACCTGGAGGCCGTGCGCATGTCCGCGTCCACGCAAAGGCACGAGACCCGCGCGCTACTGCGCGCCCACCTGGCGGCCGCCTCCGGCTACCGCCACCTCACCCGGCACTGTCCGATCTGCTACCGCCTACTACGGCTCGCCATGGAGCCCCTGACGGCCCCACAGGCGCCGTACGCACCCCAGGAGGCCGGCAGCGGGACCGAGCCGCCACCGACCCCGGAGGCCGCCGCCGGCACGCTCCGGAGGGCCGCGGACGACGAGGGCGGCGCGGACCGCCTCGCGGACCAGCCCCGGGATCCCCCAGGGAGCGAAAGCCCGCCCGCGACCTGACCATCTACCGCAGCCAAGACCGCCGAAGAGTGGCAGGCTCACAGCGGGAGACCGCACAGGTGTGACGGGAGTCACCCACCCCGTTTGCCGCAGGAGGGATTTTACTCACTTCCTACAAGTGGCCAATTTAATATGTGCAATTGCACTGCCGTGTAAGTACATCCCGGACCGTTCCGCACGAGCTGTCCCACGACGCCAGGGACCCGGGCGAACAGGCCCGAACAGGTCCGCCCGGGGTCGCACGCGACCTCCCCACAAACCGACCCGTCGGCAGGTTCGGGCGCCACTCGGACCGTCGAGCGCCTCGAACACCTCCGGACACAGGCCTCCCGGCGCAGGCCTCCGGGCACAAAAAAGATCGCGCTGGACCCGGCGGAGTCCAGCGCGATCGAACGACGTACCGGTAAGTCACAGGCATGGCACCCGTTGGGGCGGGCACCCGTCGTGTGGAGCTATGAGCGGGGACACCGGGGGTCGGGGGACCCTTCAGCGCCCTGTTGTGGCTGCGGCGACAGGGGTGTGTCAGGCCTCGCTACGCTGCTGCGGAATACCCGCAAGCAGTGCGCGGACCTCTGCCTCGCGATACCGGCGATGCCCACCGAGCGTGCGGATGGACGTGAGCTTGCCAGCCTTCGCCCAACGGGTGACCGTCTTCGGGTCCACGCGGAACATCGTGGCAACCTCAGCCGGGGTCAGCAGCGGCTCGGCATCAGGGGTGCGAGCGGTCATGAGCGGCCTCCTCGGGAGAACCGAACCATCTCGGTTCTTTCCTCTAAATTCTGCACCTTGACCCACGTTGCCCGAAATGGCGGACGCAGGCCGAGTCGGTTATAGGACGAACGGCTTGTCTTCGGCACTACAACTACACCATCCGTCCAGCCACGTCGGCCAAACCGATGGAATTGCCCTCCCAGGCGCCCATCAGCGACGGAAGCCGATGGACCATGCCATAGCGGACAGTCACGCCCCAGTAACGATCAGTCACAGGGTAACCAGGAATCGCCAGAAGTCGTCAGACCCCCCATAGCGTGCAATGCACAGCATTCCGCCCATAGTTGGGCGAACAGAGCCCTCCCCGGACTCCTTGTCCTATTTTGGCATGAGGAGTAGGTAAGGGCGCAAGGGCCCCGATAGTGCTATCCATCACGCTTGAGGCAAAGGCCCGGTTCGGGGCGTAGGTCCCGGTCTCGCGAGCGGCTTCCCGCCCCGCCTGTCACGCGCGTCACACTCAACGGGTATTCACGGCCCGTCAATTTCCCTCAGGGCATCTCCGTTCACCTCCGCCGGCTCCCTCGGTGCCCGCAGATGTCGGACACCTCACAGGATGTCTCTTCCCTACGGATAGCGCCTCTATGCGACGTTGCGTTCCACTTCACACCGCTTCGGGCTAATTGGACGATTGTAGGTCACGCACCGCCCGCCAGCGGTCGGCGAGACGCCCGTACGCGACACCCGCCGCATCGCTGTCCCCGGCGCGCAGCGCCGCGATGCCCTCGGCCACATCCGCCGCCGACCGGTCCGCGGCGAGCTGCTCGCCGCTGAGCGCGTGGACCAGGCCGCCGTAGTCCAGCTCGACCATGGCGCGCGGGTGGAACTCCTCCAGCCAGCGCCCCACCTCCACGAGCCCCTCGGTCAGCGGGCCTTCGTCGACGGTCTCCCGCAACGTCCGCAGCGCCCTCGCCAGCCTGCGCCGCGCCTGCACCATCGGGGTCCGGTATCGCAGCAGCCGGCCCCCGGCGGCGCCGTCCGCACCGGCGGTCACGTACTCCCGCTCCTCGTCGTCGAACAGGACGAACCACCGCACCGGCACATGCCACACCGTGGTCCGGATCCAGGGGCGGGCGTCCGGATTACGCTCGGCCCACCGCTCGTGGTCCGCCGCCGCCTGCCCCCGCACCACCGGGGGCAGCACCGCGTCCAGCACAGTGGCCGAAAAGAGACCCCCCAGTTCGCCCAAGGCCAGCCAGCCCCGCAGCCGCGTCCGCCACGGGCAGACGCAGACCACCCCGTCGACCACCGCGACGAAGGCGTCCCCGCTCTCGTGCACCGGCACCGCAACCGGAGGGGTGGAGACCAAGCCCGCCAGTGAGCGCCGCAGTTCGTCCTGGGCCGTGGGGAGGCCGGAACGCTGCGCGTAACGCGTCCAGTGGTCCCGTTCGGGCTCACGGAAAGCGGCGAGCGGTTCGTACACCCGCAGGTAGGACGCGTAAGGGACGAGCACCGAAGACACCACCGACATGCGGCGAATCGTGTCACGCCGGTACTCCACAGGGGGGTGATCCCGGTCAGGAGAACAGATCTACGTGCCACGAGGACATACGCTCTTGCCCAGTCGGACCGGCCGGTACCGGCCGGTCCGAGACCCTCCCCACCTTCAGGAGGGGCCCCCGCCGCTTCGTACTTGGGAGTCACCACAGTGACCGATGTGACCAACGGCGTCCTGCACACCCTTTTCCACTCGGATCAGGGGGGCCACGAGCAAGTCGTGATCTGCCAGGACCGTGCCAGCGGCCTCAAGGCCGTGATCGCCCTCCACTCCACCGCCCTGGGCCCGGCCCTCGGCGGGACGCGCTTCTATCCGTACGCCTCCGAGGAGGAGGCCGTCACGGACGCGCTGAATCTCTCGCGCGGCATGTCGTACAAGAACGCCATGGCCGGCCTCGACCACGGCGGCGGCAAGGCCGTCATCATCGGCGATCCCGACCTGATCAAGTCCGAAGAACTGCTGCTGGCCTACGGCCGGTTCGTGGCCTCGCTCGGCGGACGTTATGTGACCGCCTGTGATGTCGGCACGTACGTCGCCGACATGGACGTCGTCGCCCGGGAGTGCCGCTGGACCACCGGCCGCTCCCCCGAGAACGGCGGCGCGGGCGACTCCTCCGTACTCACCGCGTTCGGCGTCTTCCAGGGCATGCGCGCCTCCGCGCAGCACTTGTGGGGTGACCCCACGCTGCGCGGCCGCAAGGTCGGTGTCGCGGGCGTCGGAAAGGTCGGCCGCCACCTGGTCGAGCACCTGCTGAGCGACGGCGCCGAAGTCGTCGTGACGGATGTGCGCGAGGAATCCGTACGCCGGATCACCGAGCCGCACCCCGAGGTCTCCGTGGCCTCGGACACGGACGCGCTGATCCGCACCGAAGGGCTGGACATCTACGCCCCGTGCGCGCTGGGCGGTGCGCTGGACGACGAGAGTGTCCCCGTACTCACCGCCAAGGTGGTGTGCGGCGCGGCCAACAACCAGCTCGCCCACACGGGCGTCGAGAAGGACCTTGCCGACCGATCGGTGCTGTATGCACCGGACTATGTGGTGAACGCCGGTGGCGTGATCCAGGTCGCCGACGAGCTCCATGGTTTCGACTTCGACCGGTGCAAGGCGAAAGCCACGAAGATCTTCGACACCACGCTGGCCATATTCGCACGTGCGAAGGCTGACGGGATTCCGCCGGCCGCGGCGGCCGACCGGATCGCCGAACAGCGGATGGCGGACGCCCGCCGTCGCTGACGCGCTGCTCCGACGTCGCCCCTCCGTCACCGGCCTGTCAGGAACATCCGGTGGCGGGGGACCTTCCCGCACCCGGGAGCCGCCGACGTGCCACAGGGAGACAAGACTCACTCCGGTCGGCGGGTCGACCGCCCCGAAGAGGTTAATATCGGGGTTGACCAGCGAGGACGGGCTCCTCTGCGGTCCTGCACGGAGGCGCGTGATGCGGGCGGCGTACCGTATGGCCGAGGAAGCAGGTACCGTTAAAGCCACGGGCGCGGTCTCTCCGCTGAGAGTCCGTCCCGAAACATGAACGCGTGTCAAGACTCTGGGGCCGTCGAGCCCCGTCACCGAGGGGGTCGAGCCATGGGGCGCGGCCGGGCAAAGGCCAAGCAGACCAAGGTCGCCCGCCAGCTGAAGTACAGCAGCGGCGGGACTGACCTATCGCGTCTGGCCAATGAGCTGGGCGCATCGCCTTCGAGTCAACCACCGAACGCAGAGCCGTTCGAGGACGACGACGAGGAAGATGACCCGTACGCACAGTACGCGGATCTGTACAACGACGACGAGGACGCGGACGAGGACGGCCAGTCCGGTCCGTCGTCAAAGCGCCGCGGCGCTTGACCTCGCGCTGACACATCAACCCGGTCCGGGCCTGCCCGGACCGGGTTCTGTGCTGTAGCGGTACGGACGGATGCGGTCACTCCCGCGAGCGGTCGGCGGGCGACGCCGCCCGTCGGCGCTCCGGGGGTGCCGGACCGACGGGCGAGGCGTCGTCGTGCGCCGTGGCAGGCGATGTCGCTGCCTGCCACGGTACTAGCGTGCGTAGCCGCCGGTCAGCTCGGCACCCGTGGCGTGGTCACCGCGCTCAGTGATCTCGCCGGCGACCCAGGAGTCGACACCCCGGTCGGCCAGCGTCGTCAGGGCCGCGTCGACCGAGTCCGCCGGGACGATCGCGATCATGCCGACACCCATGTTGAGCGTTTTCTCCAGCTCCAGCTGCTCGACCTTCCCGGCCGTGCCGACCAGGTCGAAAACGGCGCCCGGCGTCCAGGTGGAGCGGTCGACCGTGGCGTGCAGCCCGGCCGGGATCACCCGGGCCAGGTTGTTGGCCAGGCCACCACCGGTGACGTGGCTGAAGCCGTGCACCTCGGTCGTGCGGGTCAGCGCCAGGCAGTCCAGGGAGTAGATCCTGGTGGGTTCCAGGAGCTCCTCGCCGAGCGTCCTGCCGAACTCCTCAACCTGGCGGTCCAGGGTCCAGCCGGCCCGGTCGAAGACCACGTGGCGGACGAGCGAGTACCCGTTCGAGTGAAGACCGGACGACGCCATCGCGATCACGGCGTCACCCTTACGGATGCGATCCGGACCCAGCAGCCGGTCGGCCTCGACCACACCCGTACCGGCACCCGCGACATCGAAGTCGTCGGGGCCCAGCAGACCCGGGTGCTCGGCCGTCTCTCCGCCGACCAAGGCGCAGCCCGCCAGGACACAGCCTTCGGCGATGCCCTTCACGATGGCCGCGACACGCTCGGGATGCACCTTGCCGACACAGATGTAGTCGGTCATGAAGAGCGGCTCCGCGCCGCAGACGACCAGGTCGTCGACGACCATGCCGACGAGGTCGTGACCGATGGTGTCGTACACACCCATCTGCCGGGCCAGATCGACCTTCGTGCCGACGCCGTCGGTGGCGGAGGCGAGCAGCGGGCGCTCGTAACGCTTGAGCGCCGAGGCGTCGAAGAGGCCGGCGAAACCGCCGAGGCCGCCGAGGCCCACGACCTCGGGGCGCTGCGTCTTCTTCACCCACTCCTTCATCAGCTCGACGGCGCGGTCACCGGCTTCGATGTCGACGCCCGCCGCAGCGTAGGAAGCACCTGTTGTCTCAGACATGGCCCGGGATCTTTCGTGTGGGAATACGGGGCTGGTGGGGAGGCAGCCGGTCGGTCCGGGTCACGGACGACGCAGCGCGTCGGCCGCCGCGGTCGCGGCGGGGCCGGCCGCCAGCTCGGTCTCCAGCAGCTGCTTACCGAGCAGCTCCGGGTCGGGGAGCTCCATCGGGTATTCGCCGTCGAAGCAGGCGCGGCACAGATTCGGCTTGGCGATCGTCGTCGCCTCTACCATCGCGTCCAGCGAGATGTACGCGAGGGAGTCGGCACCCATGGAGGTGGCGATCTCGTCGACGGACATGCCGTTGGCGATCAGCTCGGCCCGCGTCGCGAAGTCGATGCCGAAGAAGCAGGGCCACTTCACGGGCGGGGAGGAGATCCGGATGTGGATCTCGGCGGCGCCCGCCTCGCGCAGCATCCTGACCAGGGCACGCTGGGTGTTGCCGCGGACGATCGAGTCGTCGACGACCACCAGGCGCTTGCCCTTGATGACTTCCTTCAGCGGATTGAGCTTGAGACGGATGCCCAGCTGGCGGATGGTCTGTGAAGGCTGGATGAAGGTTCGGCCGACGTAGGCGTTCTTGACCAGTCCGGCACCGAACGGAATTCCGCTCGCCTCGGCGTAGCCGATGGCCGCGGGGGTACCCGATTCCGGCGTCGCTATGACCAGATCGGCCTCGGCGGGGGCCTCGGCCGCCAGCTTCCGGCCCATCTCGACCCGGGAGAGGTAGACGTTCCGCCCGGCGATGTCGGTGTCGGGGCGGGCCAGATAGACGTACTCGAAGACACAGCCCTTGGGCTTCGCTTCTGCGAAGCGGGTGCTGCGGAGGCCGTTCTCGTCGATGGCGACGAGCTCACCCGCCTCGATCTCGCGGACGAAGCTGGCACCGCAGATGTCGAGGGCGGCGGACTCGGAGGCCACCACCCAGCCACGCTCGAGCCGGCCGAGGACCAGGGGGCGGATGCCCTGCGGGTCACGGGCGGCGTAGAGGGTGTGCTCGTCCATGAAGACGAGCGAGAAGGCGCCCTTGACCTCGGGGAGCACCTTGACGGCGGCCTCCTCGACGGTGAGCGGCTTGTCCTCGGCATCTCTCTGACCGGCGAGCAGCGCGGTCACCAGGTCGGTGTCGTTGGTCGCTGCGACCTGGGTGGCACGGCCGTCCTTGCGCGGAAGGTCGGCGACCATCTCGGCGAGCTGGGCCGTATTGACCAGGTTGCCGTTGTGACCCAGGGCGATCGAGCCGTGCGCGGTGGCACGGAACGTCGGCTGCGCGTTCTCCCACACCGAGGCACCGGTGGTGGAGTAACGGGCATGACCGACCGCGATATGGCCCTGGAGCGATCCCAGAGACGTTTCGTCGAAGACCTGCGAGACCAGTCCCATGTCTTTGAAGACCAGGATCTGGGACCCGTTGCTCACTGCGATGCCCGCGGACTCCTGTCCACGGTGCTGCAGGGCATACAGTCCGAAATAGGTGAGCTTGGCGACCTCTTCGCCGGGAGCCCAGACACCGAAGACGCCGCAAGCGTCCTGGGGGCCTTTCTCTCCGGGGAGCAGGTCGTGGTTGAGTCGTCCATCACCACGAGGCACGCCACCGAGTGTAGGCGAGATCGACCACCGGTCCGAATTGGGCGACCCCCCGGCAGGGACTGCCGACGGGACCGCGGGGCGCTCGCCGCAGAGGCCGGGGCCGACATCGGACGATTACTCCGGGTCACCGACGCGACGTCTCGGCCCTGGCCTGGGAGGGCCCCGCAGCGGCCGACACCGGGCACAGACGGCGGTTACCGGCCGGTCGGGCGACTCGGCGACTCCACGCCGCGATCGCCCCGCTGGTGGCACTCGGTGAGCCGGACCAACCGGCAGGGCAAGCGGTGGTCGAACGCTCGTTCCGTGGCGAGCCTCACACCGGGCGACCGCCACCGGAAGGCCGTGCGAGCCACTTCGGAGCCCCTCACGGGCGGGCCTGGGCCCGCCCGACCGTCCGGCCGGGCCCACCCAGGGGCCCTGGGCGCGAACGGCGTAATCGGGACAGTTGTCCGCAGTCCGAGCCCACCACTGACAGGCACACGCCCCGGCGGAAGACTCCTTCCCCCTGCAGCCCCTCGGCGCGGCAGCCGAACCGCAGGGCCTGGCGGAGCCGCGGGCGGCGTGGAGGAAGACGGACTCCGGCCTGCTCCGTATCCGTGGGGTTACTGAGAGTCGGCCGCATCCCGCGCGGATCAGCCCTGGCCGGTCAGCCCTTGTGCTCGGCCGCCGGGGCGGACGCCACGAGCCCCTTGCCGCTCCCGGTCTCGATCGACAGGGAGCGGTGATCGATCTCGTACGTCGTCTTCCCCTCCAGCACACCGAGGAGCGCTCGCTCCAGCTCCATCTCGGGGCCCGCGCACATCTTCCGGGTGGAGGTGAGCGGACCGAAGGTGAGAGTGGAGCCGGAGACCGACGCCTTGCCACGGAAGGAGTTGCAGCCGAGGTTCCCCTCCACCGCTCCGTCCTCGCCGAAGGTGAGGTGCGCCTTGTTCTCCGTACCGGACGGCACGGAGGCGGCCCCCCTGCCCGATAGCAGGCCGGTCACCTTCCAGGCGGTGCCGGTCAGGGGGGCCGGGGGCTCGGAGGTGAGGGCGATGGAGTCCCCCTCCGCGGTGGTCAGGGTCAGGGTCTTCTCGTCGCTCCGGCCGGCCACGGCGGCCTTGAGCTCGCCGCTGAAGGTCCGGCCCATCGCCTTCTCGAACTGCTGGACATCCTTCTCGCACCCCATTTCGGTGGTCGTGCCCGGCCCGACGGAGACCTTGTCGCCCTCGACGTGGGCCTCGGCGGTGAAGCGGTTACAGCCCAGATTGCCCGTGGCCTTCCCCGCGGAGTCGATCTCGACGTGTGCGCCGGCGGGGGCGGTGGTCTTCTTCCCGCCGACGGTCAGGGAGGACACGTTCCAGTGGACACCGGTCACGGACGGCCCGCTTCGTACCGAGCCGCTGCCGTCCCCGGAATTTCCGGAGCCCCCGGAACCCGCTCCGGAAGAGCCCGGCTCCGTACCGCAGGCGGCAAGGGCGAGGAGGGCCAGGACGCTGACAGCCATACGTTGTTTGCGCATGGCCCTGGGACGGATCGAGTAACCGATCCGGTTCCCCCTCAGCCCATCAGCGGGAGCAGCGGAGCCAGGTCGGCCCGCTCACCACTGGCGCTGACCTGCGCCGCGTCGAGCGCCTCCGCCCACCGCGTACGTCCCGTGGCCAGCCGGATCCAGGTGAGGGGGTCCGTCTCCACGACATTGGGCGGCGTGCCCCGGGTGTGCTTGGGGCCGCCGATGCACTGGACGACGGCGAAGGGCGGGACGCGCACCTCGACGGAACCGCCGGGCACCTTGTCCGCGAGCGCGTCGGCGAGCAGCCGGGTGCAGGCCGCGAGCGCCTGGCGGTCGTAACCGATGGAGAGTCCGGCCGCGCGGTTGAGGTCGTCGGTGTGCACGACGAGTTCCACGGTGCGGGTGACCAGGAAGTCGCCCAGCCGCATCGTGCCGCCCCGTGTCGTCACCAGCCGCTCGCCCGCGCTCGCGGGGACCAGCCGCGCGAACCGGTCGGCCGTCTCCCCGTACAGCGCGGCGAGGCCTGGGTGGGCCTCGGCCGGTTCCCGGGTGTCGTCGGCGATGCCCTCCGCCCCGCCCGCGGCGGAGAAGGGCCACTCCAGCAGGGTGAGCTGCGGCTTGGGCCCGGGCGGCTCCGGCAGCTCCATCTCATGGCTGACGCGATCCATCGCCTTGGTGAGGTGGACGGCGAGGTCCCGCACGGTCCACTCCCCCAGCCCGGACGGCCCGGCCAGCCGGCCCTCCGTCAGCGCGGCCACCGCCTCCCGGACACGGTCGAACTGGGCCAGGACCGCGAGGCGGGTCCGGCTGAGGTCATAGACGCGCGGGCGCTTCTTGGCCGGGGGCATAGGGCGAGACTAACCGGCGCCTGTGACAGTGCGCGCCCACCGCAGGGTCGCTCAACTCCGTTCGAAGTCCGAGGTCCGGGGGAAGGTGAGACCGGTGCAACCGCAGCGTCAGGTGGCGTCGTCGACGTACGCCCGGACAAGGGCTCCAGCCGGTCGCGGGGGGTGCGGCGTCACGGGTCAGGGCGAAGTGCCCGTACGTCGTCCCCAAGTCGCCCACCCGGTCGGCTCCGCATCGGACCCAGGTGGCCCGGCAGCGCACGTACCGTCCGTGATCATTCCCCCGTACCGCACCGACACGTGACGCCCGCAAGCCATCAGTGGCTACCGGCCGTCCCGCCGGTGACGAAGATTTCATCGTTGCCCGGGACACCGACACCCCGCCAGGTGAAGGGGATCCCCCGCGCCACGTCGAGATCGGGGTGGTCCATCAGCTGGAAGTGCACATGCGGCTCGGTGGAGTTGCCGGAGTTGCCGCAGCGGGCGAGCAGTTGCCCCTCCCGGACGGTGTCCCCGGCCTTCACCTGGAGGGACCCGCGCCGGACATGCGCGTATGCGGCGTACGTGCCGTCGCCGAGGTCGAGCACGATGTGGTTGCCGAAGATCCTGTGGGCGCCGGCCATGTCGCGTACGAAGGCCTCCACCAGCATCAGATACGCCAGCGCCGGGCCCGAGTTCCGGCTGAGGTGATCGCGCCGGCCGTCGCTCGCGCGGACGACGGTGCCGTCCGCCACCGCGACGAGCGGGGCGCCGAAGGCCGGAAACGCGCGGTTGGGCCGGGCGACCGGCCACAGCCGTCGGAAGGGCGGACGGCTGCCCTCCTCCGGTTCGGCGACGATGTCGATCGCGTATGCCTGCCCATAGGCGTGCGTGCCGTGGCTCGGCACCTTGTCGGCCGGGCTGTTGACGGCGGTCCAGCGGCCCGTCACCGGCGGCCCCACCTCCACAGCGGGCCGGGGGTCCGTCACGCCCGCGCCGCCGGAACGGCTCAGCGCGTAGCCGGTCACGAGAGCCGTCACGGCGGGCAGGAACACCAAGGCGAACGGGTCCAGCGGTCCCGTGAACGTGGTGACCACCACCAGTGCGACAAAGACCAACCAGCAGCAGCGGTACAGGACCATCGCGGCTTTGCGTACGGACATGACGTCCCCCTCGTTCGTATCGGTCCGGCTCCTCAGGGCCGGGCGGCCGTGAGCATCACCAGCAGCGGCACCACCCGTGCGCCGGGCACCTCGTAGCGCCCGCGCTCCTTCGTGTGCAGCCAGCCCGCGGCGGTGAGCAGGCGCAGATGGTGGTAGATCTGGCCGGTTGTGCCCGTCTCGTCCAGCCCGGCCAGCTCGGCAGCGGTACGCCGGCCCGCGAGGATCTCGCGGAGCAGCCGCAGCCGTACCGGATGACCGAGTGCCGCCAGGGGTTCGGCGGCTTCCGCCCAGTCGGGGCGGTCCTCGTCGGTCCCCAGGAGGCCTGCGGTGAGCGCTCCGTACTGCCACTCGTACCGCTCACCGGCGGGCAGCTTCACCGCGCCCGTGAACAGCACCCCGCCGTCGGCCGCGGCCTCCCCGACCTGTTCGAGCTGGTCCTTCAGCCCGTCCAGCGCCCAGAAGTCACCGTCGCTCAGGCTCGGTTGCCCGCCGCCCGCCGCCTGCTCCAGCGCCGCCATCCGGCGCTCCAGCTCGGCGACGCGTTCCTCAAGCTCCACAGAACACAACCTTACGTAATTACGTAACATGCATCAACAGTTTCCGGTGAGAACGCCGAAGCCCCCGTCCGGTAGACCCGGACGGGGGCTTCGGTACGGGCAGAACTTAGGCGAACAGACCCCTCAGAGTCCCCTCGTGCGCCGTACGCAGCTCGCTCAGCGGGATGCTGAACTCGCCCTGGATCTCGATCTCCTCGCCGTCCACGACACCGATCCGGGCCACGGGCAGTCCCCGCGCCCCGCACATGTCGTTGAAGCGGAGCTCCTCACTGCGCGGGACCGAGACGACCGCACGGCCGGCCGACTCCGAGAACAGGAAGGTGAACGCGTCCACGCCCTCCGGCACGACCAGCCGGGCACCCTTCCCGCCGCGCAGGCAGGACTCGGTGACCGCCTGGATCAGGCCGCCGTCGGAGAGGTCGTGCGCCGCGTCGATCATGCCGTCGCGGGAGGCCGAGATCAGGATCTCGCCGAGCAGCTTCTCGCGGCCCAGGTCCACCTTGGGCGGCATGCCGCCCAAGTGCTGGTGGATGACCTCGGACCATGCCGAGCCGCCGAACTCCTCGCGGGTCTCGCCCAGGAGGTAGAGCAGCTGGCCCTCTTCGGCGAAGGCGACCGGCGTGCGCCGGGTGACGTCGTCGATCACGCCGAGCACCGCGACGACGGGCGTCGGGTGGATCGCCGTCTCACCGGTCTGGTTGTACAGCGACACGTTGCCGCCGGTGACCGGGGTGCCGAGCTCCAGGCAGCCGTCCGCGAGACCACGGGTGGCCTCGGCGAACTGCCACATGACGTCCGGGTCCTCGGGGGAACCGAAGTTCAGGCAGTCGGAGATGGCGAGCGGCTTGGCGCCGGAGGCGGCGACGTTGCGGTAGGACTCGGCCAGCGCGAGCTGCGCGCCCGTGTACGGGTCGAGCTTGGCGTAGCGGCCGTTACCGTCGGTCGCCATGGCCACGCCCAGGTTCGACTCCTCGTCGATCCGGACCATGCCGGCGTCCTCGGGCATCGCGAGCACGGTGTTGCCCTGCACGAAGCGGTCGTACTGGTCGGTGATCCAGGACTTGGAGGCCTGGTTCGGGGAGCCGACCAGCTTCAGGACCTGCTCGCGCAGTTCGGCGCCGTCGGCCGGACGGGCCAGCTTGCCGGCGTCGTCGGCCTGCAGCGCGTCCTGCCAGGAGGGACGGGCGAACGGACGGTGGTAGGTCGGGCCCTCGTGGGCGACGGACCGCGGCGGTACGTCCACGATCTGCTCGCCGTGCCAGAAGATCTCCAGCTGCGAGCCCTCGGTCACCTCACCGATGACGGTGGCGATGACGTCCCACTTCTCACAGATCTCCAGGAAGCGGTCCACGTGCTGCGGTTCGACGATCGCGCACATGCGCTCCTGCGACTCGCTCATGAGGATCTCCTCGGGCGAGAGCGAGGAGTCACGCAGCGGCACGGTGTCCAGGTCGACGCGCATACCGCCGGAACCCGCGGAGGCCAGCTCGCTCGTGGCGCAGGAGAGCCCGGCGCCGCCGAGGTCCTGGATGCCCGCGACGAGCTTCTCCTTGAAAATCTCCAGGGTGCACTCGATGAGGAGCTTCTCCTGGAACGGGTCGCCGACCTGGACGGCGGGCCGCTTCGCGGGCCCGGTCGACTCGAAGGTCTCCGAGGCCAGCACGGAGACGCCGCCGATGCCGTCGCCGCCGGTGCGGGCGCCGTACAGGATCACCTTGTTGCCGGGTCCGGAGGCCTGGGCGAGGTGGATGTCCTCGTGCTTCATCACGCCGATACAGCCGGCGTTGACGAGCGGGTTGCCCTGGTAGCAGGCGTCGAAGACGACCTCGCCACCGATGTTCGGCAGGCCGAGGCAGTTGCCGTAGCCGCCGATGCCCGCGACGACACCGGGCAGCACCCGGCGGGTGTCGGGGTGGTCGGCCGCACCGAAGCGCAGCGGGTCGACGACCGCGATCGGGCGGGCCCCCATGGCCAGGATGTCGCGGACGATGCCGCCGACGCCGGTGGCCGCGCCCTGGTAGGGCTCGATGTACGAGGGGTGGTTGTGCGACTCGACCTTGAAGGTGACCGCGTACCCCTGGCCGACGTCGACCACACCGGCGTTCTCGCCGATGCCGACGAGCATCGCGTCGTTCTCGGGGACCTTCTCGCCGAACTGCTTGAGATGGACCTTGCTGCTCTTGTAGGAGCAGTGCTCGGACCACATCACGGAGTACATGGCGAGCTCGGCGCCGGTGGGACGGCGGCCCAGGATCTCGCGGATCCGGGCGTACTCGTCCTCCTTGAGGCCGAGGTCCTTCCAGGGCTGCCCGGTGTCCGGGGTTTCGGCCGCGTGCTTGACCGTGTCCAGGCTCATGCGTTGACCAGCTTCTTGATGATCGAGGTGAAGAAACCGAGACCGTCGGTGCGACCGGTGCCGATCAGCGGCTCGACGGCGTGCTCCGGGTGCGGCATCAGACCGACGACGTTGCCCGCGGCGTTCGTGATGCCGGCGATGTCGCGCAGCGAGCCGTTCGGGTTGAGGTCGGCGTAGCGGAAGGCGACGCGGCCCTCGGCCTCGAGCTCGTCGAGCGTGTGATCGTCGGCGGTGTACCGGCCGTCCACGTTCTTCAGCGGTACCGAGATCTCCTGGCCCGCGGTGTAGTCCGAGGTCCAGGCCGTGTCCGCGTTCTCCACCCGCAGCTTCTGGTCGCGGCAGATGAAGTGGAGGTGGTTGTTGCGCAGCATCGCGCCGGGCAGCAGGTGTGCCTCGGTCAGGATCTGGAAGCCGTTGCAGATGCCGAGGACCGGCATGCCGGCCTTCGCCTGCTCGATGACGGTCTCCATCACCGGCGAGAAACGCGAGATGGCGCCGGCGCGCAGATAGTCGCCGTAACTGAATCCGCCCGCCAGGATGACCGCGTCGACCTGGCGGAGGTCCTTGTCACGGTGCCAGAGAGATACGGGTTCGGCACCCGCGATCCGCACGGCCCGCAGGCTGTCCTGGTCGTCGAGCGTGCCGGGAAAAGTGACGACTCCGATACGGGTGGTCACTTCTCCTCCTCCACCTTGACGGTGAAGTCCTCGATGACGGTGTTGGCGAGAAACGTCTCGGCCATCTCGTTAATACGGGCAAGGGCGGCATCGTCGACCGGCCCCTCGACCTCGAGCTCGAAACGCTTTCCCTGACGAACGTCCGCGATTCCGTCGAAGCCGAGACGGGGCAGTGCGCGCTGCACAGCCTGTCCCTGCGGGTCGAGGATCTCCGGCTTGAGCATGACGTCGACTACGACGCGTGCCACGGGCACTCCCGGTGGTGTGGTGCGGCTGTTTCTCCGAGGGGTTCCCCAGATCCCCGCGGGTCCTCTCAGCGTACCTGGCCAGAAAATCTACGCGGGTAGATATCGACGGCGCGATCACGGACAGATATCGGAGGCGACAACGCCCAGCGAAAATCCCGGGAAAAATCTTCACCCGGATTGCCCGCGGACACACGGAGGCAACACGCGGATGCAACACGCGGATGCAATTGGCCGGGCTTCACAATGCGGCTCCTGCCGCTGTACAAATGAATAGCCGGGAAAGCACGATTACCCCGGGACAGCCGACAGCAGTCGAGCCCATCCGCCCAGCCGCCGGAAGGCCGGCATCAGCGCATGTCAGCGCGACGATGCCGCAGGAAAGGACCGATATCCGTGGCTCAGCGCGTAGTAGTTACGCTCTCCGACGACATCGACGGGGGAGAAGCGGCGGAAACGGTCACCTTCGCCCTGGACGGTAAGTCGTACGAGATCGACCTGAATCCCGCCAATGCAAAGAAACTGCGCAAGACGCTGGCCCCGTACGTCGCGGCCAGCCGAAAGCAGACAAATACCGGCAAGCGCGGCAAGCCCCCCGTGTCGTACCACCACACGTCGCTCGCGCCGGACCCCGCGGCCGTGCGCGCCTGGGCCCGCTCGCACCGCATGGAGGTGCCGGCCCGCGGCCGGATCCCCAAAAAGGTCTACGAGGCATTCAGCGCGGCCAGTTGAGAGCAGCGCCCGGAATGCTCCCTTCCGCTTCAACGTCCTCCGGGCCCCGGAGCCGCACCTCGGGGAGCCGACTTGCACAACACCCCTGCAGGTCGGCTAGAGTCTGGAGCACGCCGAAGGGCAAGGCCGAAAAGCCGGGTCCGACGCAGCGTGCGGGTGTAGTTCAGTAGTAGAACATCCCCCTTCCAGGGGGAAGGCGCAGTGTGCAATTCCTGTCACCCGCTCTGCACTGCCTTACCGGACCACTGAGTGGATCAGGTAGAGTAGTGAGCGCTCCACCGGTGAAAGCCGAGTGGTAGCAATGCGGACGTAGCTCAGTTGGTAGAGCGCAACCTTGCCAAGGTTGAGGTCGCCAGTTCGAACCTGGTCGTCCGCTCTTGATTCAAAGGCCCCGGTCGATCTCGACCGGGGCCTTTGACGTTCCCGGACATCGACCCATGACGTCTGTCATGAGTAGTAATGACCACGCGCATTACTCACGGTCGCGAACCAACGGAAGACTTGATCCTTGACCGGCGACGGCTCTTCCCCGTCCGGAACCGGGTGGGTACGGGCACGGGTGCGCATGGCAGACGCGCGAGGGGTTCGACGACATCGATCTCTACACGCACAGGACCATCCCCCGGACCATGCACACCATGGTCCGGGGGATGGTCCTGCGCGTGGTGCTCCTGTCGGTGACACACCCGGGGCGGCACTCGGACGCGTCCGCCGTCCTGATCGCCGCTACGGTCCTGAGCGCGATCACCCAGGGCGCCTGCTCGGTACCGCTGATCGTCCGGCCCTCGACAGCTTCCTCGGCCGCGGGGCCGTCGAACGACGATTGATCGCGCTCGCGGCCGTCCTGCTCATCGTGAACGCGGCAGGCCTGCCGGCGCTCGGCGGATACGCCGGCACCCCGAGGTTTCCCGAGCTGCGGCTGGCCCTGGGGGCCGCACTGTGGCCGTTCCTGACGCCTTTCGTCCTCGCCGTACCGGTGTGGGCATCCGGTGTGTGCATCGCGGTTGTCGCGGCGGGCATGAGCGGCGGCATGCTGCCGACCGGGGGCACCGGGCCGTTCGCCCCTGACCAGGTCGGCGGGGGTGGGCATCGGCGGTGCACCGATCGACCCGGCCGGCGGTCGCCGAGGAGCGACTGCGCTTCGAGGGGCGGGACACACACGAAGTCCTGCGCCGGAATCCGGCGGTGATCGCGCTGAAGAGCGAGCTCGCGGTCGAGCCGGCTCAGCGCGGAAAGCCCACGGCGATGGGCCGGATGATCGAGGTACAGCGCATCGCACAAGCCGCCCAGCAGGAGGTCCGCGACGTGCGTACGGGGATATCGGGAGGCCGACCGTACGGAACTTCTGGGCGCCCAGGGCGTCTTGCGGGCAGCCGGAATCGAATGCACCGTCCACGGCGACGGCGGGCAGCTTCCCGCTCCGGTCCGGGTCGGTGCTCGGCTGATCCGTACGGGAGGCGGCCACCAAGGTCCTGCGACACGGCGCCCCCGGCGGCGCGGACGGTGTGAAGGTCGCCACAGCACCGCGGGCCGGACTGCCCGGCTGCCGCACCGTGATCGTGACAAGCGATGACAGGCCGGGGAAACAGGCCGGGGAATCTGAAGCGGGCACTGGAGGCGGGCGTCCGTGCGTTCGTCCCGAAGACGGTCGGCGCCCGGCGGCGGGCCGAGATCATCCGTACCGTCCACGCGGGGAAACCGTTTCGTGCACCCGGAGTTGACGGCCGACGCGATCGTCGCCGGGGACTCCCCGCCGACCGCACGGGAGGACGAGGTGCTGGAGCCGACGGCGGACGGCGCGCCGGTCGCGGAGCGTGCGTCGCTGTCACCGGGGACGGTGCGCGCCCGCCTCGGCCGCCGTCTCCGAACTCGGTGCGGAGAACCGCCGTGCGGCAGTGCGTCTCGCAGGCCGCAGAGGTTGGGTATAGTAGGCATCGCACTTCGGCGCACGCGGACGTAGCTCAGTTGGTAGAGCGCAACCTTGCCAAGGTTGAGGTCGCCAGTTCGAACCTGGTCGTCCGCTCCATGTAGAAGGCCCCGGTCCTCGCGACCGGGGCCTTCTTGCGTCACACCCCCTGGGCCGGCCAGCTCGTGCCCGTCAGGAGCTCGTACGCGTCCAGGTACTTGGCCCGGGTCGCGTCGACGATGTCCTGCGGCAGCGGCGGGGGCGGCTGTTCGCCGTGGCGGTCCCAGCCGGACGCCGGTGAGGTCAGCCAGTCGCGCACGAACTGCTTGTCGTACGAAGGCTGCGCCTTGCCCGGCTCCCAGGTCTCGGCCGGCCAGAAGCGGGAGGAGTCGGGCGTCAGCACCTCGTCCGCGAGGACCAGCTCCTCGCCGCCGTCCGCGGAGGGCGCGAAGCCGAACTCGAACTTCGTGTCGGCGAGGATGATCCCCCGCTCACGGGCGATGTCCCGGGCGCGGCCGTAGACGTCGAGCGTCGTCCGGCGCAGTACGGCCGCCGTCTCGGGGCCGACCTCGCGGGCGACCTCCTCGTACGAGACGTTCTCGTCGTGGTCGCCGACCGCGGCCTTCGTGGCCGGGGTGAAGATCGGCCCCGGGAGCTCGGAGCCGTCGACGAGCCCCTCGGGCAGCCCGAGACCGCAGACCGTACGGGACGCGTTGTACTCGACCAGGCCTGAGCCCGTCAGATAACCGCGCGCCACGCACTCGACCTGGACCATCCGCAGCGAGCGGCAGATCAGGGTGCGGCCGGCCCAGTCGGCGGGCGCCCCGGCAGGGAGCTCCGCCGACAGCACATGGTTGGGGACCAGATCGGCGAGCTGGTCGAACCACCACAGCGACAGCTGGGTGAGGACGCGGCCCTTGTCCGGGATCTCGGTGGGCAGGACCCAGTCGTACGCGGAGATACGGTCGCTGGCGACCATCACGAGGTCGCCCGCCTCGTTCCGGTACAGGTCGCGCACCTTGCCGGTGTGCAGATGGGTGAGCCCGGGCACCTGCACAGGCTCGGGCTTTTCTACGAAACCGGACACGCTGCCTCCGCGTAGGTTGATCCAGGAGTCGTAGCGATTGTCCCGCATGCGAAGGAGCCGCGCCGCCGGGGGTCGCCCCGTGGACACGGGGGCCCCTCGGCGGCGCGGATCCTCGGTCCCGCTCAGTCCCGCTTACAGATCCGGTCGAGCAGATTGGCCGTGGCCCGCTGAATACGGGAGTCGACATGGCCCGGCCGGTCCAGAGCCGGAGACCAGGCGAAAGTGCCCGACGCGAAGACGAGCGCGCCCGACGGGGCGCGGTACAGCGAGGTCTCCTGGTGCCGGGTGGCCCCCTCGCTGTCCGCGTACGGAGAATGCGCGAGCAGCATGCGGCTCTCGTGCTCGGGCAGCGCCGTGCGCGGGAAGTAACGGTCGGCCTCACCGGCGACCAGCCCGTCGATCTCGTCGCCCTCGGCTGCGCCAGTGGCTTCCCAGAGCCAGTGGCCGGCATTCCGCACGACCAGCGGATGGGGGTCGGGGACCCGGCCCGCGTACTGGATGCCGAGCATCTGCTGCTCGGGGCGGTCGATGTCGCGCCACAGCGCGGACTTCCCCGGGCCGCGGCGCTTGCGGCAGGTGAGCAGGCGGTCGGGGACACCTGAGGGGGACGGGCCCAGACCGACCTGCCAGTACATGGTGTTGGCCGAGAGGAAGACGAGCGAGGTGCCGGTGTCCCGGGCGAGCTCGGTGGTACGGCGCATCGGCACCGACCAGTACTCGTCGTGGCCGGGGAAGACGAGGCCCCGGTAACGGCTGGGGTCGACCCGGCCGGCGTGCAGATCGCGGGCGTCGGCGTACGCGAGGTCGTAACCGTAGCGCTCGGCCCAGCGGATGAAGTCGTAGGCGTGGCCCACATGCAGAGGCAGCCCGGCGCCTGCGTAGGGGCGGTCGAAGGAGACGGTGACGGCGGCGTCCTCCTCGCCCAGCAGCCGGCCCTGATCATTCCAGGCGTGGTAGAGACTCGCGCCGGTGCGACCGTCCTCCGGGTAGAGGTTGTAGGCCTGCCAGGTGACGTCGGGGAGCAGGAGCAGCAGGTCCGCCGGATGGTTGTCGCGGACCGTGAACGGGACGTGCGAACGGTGGCCGTCGGCGGTGGTGAGCACGGCGACGTAGGCGCCGACCGACCAGTAGGCGGGGATCTGAAGCCGCCAGGAGAGCCACCAGTGATGGCAGGAGACCGTCCGGTCGGCGGTCATGGGCGCCGGCTGGACGATGCCGGAGAGGCGCGGGCTGGTGCTGATCTTGGCGGCGCCGTCGCCCGCATAGTGCCCGATGCGGTACACGTCGACGGAGAACTCCTGGGGCGGGTCCACCGTGATGTGGAAGTCGATCGCCTCGCCGGGTGCCGCGGCGCCGGGAGACACGAATCCCTTGATCTGCCGGCGCACGTCGTCGGCCGTACGCGTGCCGCCGCCGGATCCACCCCGGCCGAGGTCGGGATCGACGTACCAGGGGACGACCTGACCGGTGTCGTCGAGGTAGTTGTCGCTGCTGCGCAGCCACGGCAGCGGGCCCTGCCCGAAGGGGTCACTCACGGCATGCGCGAGGGCACCCGATTCCCATCGCCGGATCTGCTCCGCCCCCATCCCGCGCCCCTCCCTCGTCCCCGAACATCTGATGCGCCGGATGCCGACGCCGGGCTCAGCACATCACATTACGCAGGCACTCCGTCACCGTTCGTCGCGAATTGACTGGACCAAAGCCCGACCTTCCGCGTATTGAGAGGACATTTAGGTTATTTTGCCACCTAAAGTGGACGAACGGCCGTGCAGCTCGGTCTCCTCCCGCCGCAGGCGCACCTCTCAGCCCAGGCGTACGGGCTTGTCGGCGCGCACCCCTACCGCGGTGAGCCAGGAGAGCAGCGGCTCCGCGTCCCCGTCCTCGACGAGGCAGAGCACGGGGGCGCCGAGGTCCGACCCGCGTCCGCCGTCGACCAGCAGCGCCGGTCCGTCGAGCCAGTCGAGCCCGGGTGCGGCACCCGCCGTGTCCACGGCGGCGCAGCAGACCATCGCCACGACATGGTCGGCGAGCAACTCAGCTCCCGTACGCGGCGGCTGCAGGGGGAAGAGCGGGAGCGGGACCGGCCCCCAGAGGTCGAGGGGGCCGGTGCCCACCCCGGCCGACGTGCCGTCCGCCGGGGCGCCGCTTGCACCGGTCAGGGGCCGCGGAGCCGCCCTTTCCTCGTCGCGGGCGACGGCGGCGCCGATCCCGGCCGCGAGCGCCTCGCTGTCGGCGCCGGGTGCGGCGAGGTGGTCGATCACGCGCGCCAGCGTGGGCACCGCGGCCTCCGACGCGTCCGGTGCCCCCACCGGGACACTGGTGGCCACTCCCATGGCGTCGAGCACCCGGTGCAGGCGGGCAGCCTCCATACGCCATTTCCGGTCCACGACCTCTTCCGGATACTGCTGCCAGTCGACCGGGGACCAGCCGGGTCCGGCCTCCGCCGGCCCTCCGTGGAAAAGGCGGGCGGCCAGCAGCGAGGCCGCCTCGTCCGCCGCGCCGGGCTCCTCGATCAGATCGCAGGCGGGGCGCTCCCCCAGCCGGGAGGTGAAGCCCTGGGCGAGGCGGTCGCGCCGGGAGAGCTCCGTGAGCGCGGAGACGACACCGGCGTCGAGCCGAGAGGGCCAGCGCCCCATCCGCCAGGCGGGCAGCGCGACCCGGGTCAGCAGCCGGTCCCAGCCCGCGTAGGCCAGGCCGACCTGCTCCTGGGCGACGATCCGCAGCCCGTAGTCCACCTCCTGGGCACGCCCTGACGCCGCAGCGGCGACGCAGCGCTCCATCTCTGCCGCATGACCGCGACAGCCGCGCAGCAGCACCCTGGCTATCCACCCCACGAAGGCGGCGGGAATCCTGCGTACGGACCCTTGTCCGGGCACCTCGGCATCGGCGACCGCGGCGTCCAGGCCGCGGACGAAACGGCGGGCGGCGGCTATGTCGGGGTGGGCGGACGGCCCTGTGCCCGCGACGACCGGAGCCAGAACCGCACGCAGTTCGGCGACCCGCATCCACCACAGGAAGGGAGAGCCGATCACCAGCACCGGCGCCGCCGGGACACGGCGGCGCCTCCGGGCCCTCGCCAGGCCTTTGGGGTCCCCCGCCCCCGGCTGGGCTGCGGGGTGCGTACGGTCCTCCAGCCAGCTGTCGCAGTCCGGGGTCAGCGCTATGGCCGACGGCGCCGGGACGTCGAGCCGGTCGGCGAGGTCCCGGACCAGCCGGTAGAGATCGGGGGCCGCGGCCTCGGCAAGAGGCACGGTGGGACTGACCGCGGGCCTCGCGCGCGCCACGACCACGGCGACCGCCGCGGCGAGCAGCAGGACCACGACGGCGCAGGCCGTCACCGCCCAGCTGACCGTGGACCACGCCCCGGGGCCGATGCGCCCCTGGGCGCCCGCGACGAGCAGCACGACGGCCACACCCGCCGGAAGGATCGCCAGGGCTGTGGCCCTGCTGCGGATGCGCAGCAGAGCCACAGCCCTGGCCCGCGCTGTGTGCGCACCCAGCTCCTCAACCGAACCGGTACCGGACACGGCTGGACGTCACCCCCTCTGCCCCCGCGACGGTGTTGGTCACTCCCCCACTGTGGCACCCGTCACTGACATCGCAATGCCGGTGGGCCAAGTGCGGAACGCCTGCGCCGCACCATAGTTGGGCCCTCGGCGGGCGTCATCCGGATGGTCGAGTCGTCACCCGATGGAATGGCTTTGGGCAAAGCTGCTGACGTGTCGGCGCCCCAGCGTCGGGTGATACCGCGGTCCTGGCCCCGGGTGCGCGGACACGGCCTCCCGCGCCCTGGCCGGGAGACGCCGGACACGCCTGTGCCCGGCGCCTCCTGGAGGGCCGGGCACACGGAATGAGCAGTCGCAAACGTCTCAGGCGCCTCAGCCGTCTCAGGCTTCTTCGGCGGCCTTACGGGCGATGTCCGTACGGTGCTGGGAGCCCTCGAGCCGGATTCGTCCCACCGCGGTGTAGGCGCGCTCCCGGGCCTGGGTGAGGTCCTTGCCGGTCGCCGTGACGGAGAGCACGCGCCCTCCGGCGCTGACCACCGCGTCGCCGTCCTGCCGGGTGCCGGCGTGCAGGACGAACGCATGCGGCGCATCATGCGCCACCACATCCGCGAGGCCCTCGATCGGGTCTCCCGTGCGGGGCGTGCCCGGGTAGTTGTGCGAGGCGATGACCACGGTGACGGCCGCGTCATCGCGCCAGGTCAGCGCGGGTACGAGTTCCAGGGTGCCGTTGGCGGAACCGAGCAGGACCCCGGCCAGCGGCGTCTTCAGCCGGGCCAGGACCACCTGGGTCTCGGGGTCGCCGAAGCGTGCGTTGAACTCGATGACCCGCACACCGCGTGAGGTGATCGCGAGGCCGGCGTACAGCAGCCCGGAGAAGGGGGTGCCACGGCGGCGGAGCTCGTCGACGGTCGGCTGCAGGACGGTCTGCATGACCTCGTCGACCAGCTTCGGGTCGGCCCAGGGGAGCGGGGAGTACGCACCCATGCCACCGGTGTTCGGGCCCTCGTCGCCGTCCAGGGCGCGCTTGAAGTCCTGGGCGGGCTGAAGGGGCAGCACCGTGGTGCCGTCGGTGATCGCGAAGAGGCTCACCTCGGGGCCGTCGAGGAACTCCTCGATGACCACACGGTCGCAGGCCAGGGCGTGGGCCCGCGCGGCTTCGACGTCATCCGTGACGACGACGCCCTTGCCGGCCGCGAGGCCGTCGTCCTTCACGACGTACGGGGCGCCGAAGGCGTCCAGGGCTTCGTCGATCTCGGCGGGCGTCGTACAGACATAGCTACGGGCGGTCGGGACGTTGGCAGCGGCCATGACGTCCTTGGCGAACGCCTTGGAGCCTTCCAGCTGGGCAGCCTCGCCCGAGGGACCGAAGCAGGGGATGCCGACCGCGCGCACGGCGTCGGCGACACCGGCGACAAGCGGTGCCTCCGGGCCGACGACCACCAGCCCGGCGCCCAGCTCGGTGGCCAGGCGCGCGACGGCGTCGCCGTCGAGTGCGTCGACCGGGTGCAGTTCGGCCACCTCTGCGATTCCGGCGTTGCCGGGGGCGCAGTACAGAGCGGTGACATCGGGGTCGAGGGAGAGAGAGCGGCACAGGGCGTGTTCGCGGGCGCCGCCGCCGATGACGAGGACCTTCACGGGGTGCAGCCTAGCCGCCGGGGGCAGGGGGCCTCGACGGGCGCCGCTCCGTGGACAGCCCGGGGCGGTCCGGAGAGCCTCCTACGCATTGCGAGGAGCCTTCCGGGCGTTGCGAGGAGCCTCCTACTCGTTGGTGAACTCCTCGACGACCGTGGCGCCCAGCTCGCGGACGATCAGGTCGTGCCCGGAGAGCGCCGAGTCGACCAGGTCGGGATCGTCCGCCTCTGCAGTGTCGTCCTCGGGCGCGACCGACCGCGGCGGCTCGGGGGTCGCACGGTCGTACGAGGGCTGCTCAGGCTGCCCGGGCTGCTGCGTCGGGGCCTGCTGTGCAGGCGGCGGAGACTGGTGGGCGGGGGCGGCCGGCCGGGACTCGTACGACGGGGCCGGCGGTGCGGGCGGGGGCTGATACGGGGCGGCCGGAGGCCTGCCGCCACCGCCCCCGCCGCCGGTTTGCACCGGCTGGCCGCCACCGCCCGACGGGTCGACGACCGCATCGACCCGCCACTTGGCGTTGAACTGCTCGGCCAGAGCCTGCTTGAGCACCTCTTCGCTACCGCTGCTGGAGAAGGTGTCCCGGGCACCGGCGTTGAGGAAGCCGAGCTGCAGGGTGCTGCCGTCGAAGCCGGTGACCTGGGCGTTCTGGCTGAGCAGGATCCAGGTGAACCGGCGGCGGTTCTTCACGGCCTCGAGGATGTCCGGCCACATGTTCCGCACCTGGGCGGCGCCCTGTGCCATGTCCTGCCCGCCGGGCGCGGGAGCCTGCGCGACGGGGGCCGGAGCGGACGGGCCAGAGGCCGGGGCGGGCGCCTGCGCCTGCGGTACGCCGCCTCCGGGCGCGGAGGCGGTCGGCCAGCCGCCGGGCCTCCGCGCCGCTTCCGCACCACCCCCGCTGCCGGCTCCAGCCGCTGCGGGCCAGGCGCCGGGGCGCTGACCTGCGGGCGCCGGGGCCGTCGGCTGCTGGGGCGCCGGCTGCTGGGCAGGCGGCGCTTCTTCCTGTGCCTCCGATGCCGCAGCACGGGGCTGCTGGACGGCCGGCGGGGCCGCAGCCATGGGCGCGGCCCGTGGTACGTCGGCGGGGGCACCGCCCGGAACCTCGCCCCGGGCTGCCGCACGGGCCGCCGCGGGACCACCGGCGCCTCCTGCGGGAATCCCGACGCCCGCCCCGTGGGCTTCCGGCCCCGGTACGTACCCCATGGCCGGGCCGGACCCCGCCGCGGCGAAGGACGCGCCGCGCTCCAGCCGGTCCAGCCGGGCCTGGAGCGAACGCTCGTCGTCGAAGGCGGCGGGCAGCAGCACCCGGGCGCAGATCAGCTCCACCTGGAGCCGGGGCGAGGTCGCCCCGCGCATCTCGGTGAGCCCCTCGTTGACCAGGTCCGCGGCGCGGCTCAGTTCGGCGGCGCCGAAGACGGCCGCCTGGGCCTGCATCCGCTCGACCACATCGGCGGGCGCGTCGATGAGCCCCTTGTCCCCGGCATCCGGTACGGCGGCCAGAATCACCAGGTCGCGCAGCCGCTCCAGCAGGTCCGCGACGAAGCGCCGGGGGTCGTTTCCGCCCTCGATCACCTGGTCCACGACCTCGAAGGCGGCCGCCCCGTCGCCCGCTGCGAAGGCGTCCACGACGGAGTCCAGCAGGGACCCGTCCGTATAGCCGAGGAGCGAGGTCGCCATGGCGTATGTCACACCGTCGTCGGCGGCACCGGCCAGCAACTGGTCCATGACGGACATCGAGTCACGCACGGATCCCGCACCGGCCCGCACCACGAGCGGCAGCACACCGTCCTCGACGAAGCTGTTCTCCTTGCCGCACACCTCCGCGAGATAACCACGAAGCGTGCCGGGCGGTACCAGCCGGAAGGGGTAGTGGTGCGTCCGCGACCGGATCGTGCCGATGACCTTCTCGGGCTCGGTGGTCGCGAAGATGAACTTGAGATGCTCCGGCGGCTCCTCGACCACCTTCAGCAGGGCGTTGAACCCGGCCGGGGTGACCATGTGAGCCTCGTCGATGATGTAGATCTTGTACCGGCTCGACGCGGGCCCGAAGAAGGCCTTTTCCCGCAGGTCACGGGCATCGTCCACGCCGCCGTGCGACGCGGCGTCGATCTCGATGACATCGATCGAGCCCGGCCCGTTGCGCGCGAGGTCCTGGCAGGACTGACACTCCCCGCAGGGAGTCGGCGTAGGCCCCTGCACGCAGTTCAGGCAGCGGGCGAGGATGCGGGCACTGGTCGTCTTCCCACAGCCCCGCGGCCCGCTGAACAGGTACGCGTGATTGACCCGGTTGTTCCGCAGGGCCTGCTGCAGGGGGTCAGTGACATGCTCCTGACCGATGACCTCGGCGAAGGACTCGGGGCGATAGCGGCGGTACAGCGCAAGGGACGACACACATACGAGGTTATCGGGGCGGACCGACAACCGGTCCCGCCCCGGACCGAGCCCCGGGCGGAACACCACACCACGGGCACGCAAGGGCCCCCCACGCACCCGCCAGAGCCAACCTACCCTTGCTGCCTTCCGGCCCTGGGGGAGTTCAGTCAGATAGCGCCACGTGAGGGGCTGATGCCCACCTTAACCGATCCCCGCCCCCTGCCGTCCACCCGCTCCCGGCCTCGCCCCTCCCGGAGGACGGACCGGAACGATCTCCGGGGAACGTGTTCGCGAGCACCCTCCAACGTCTTGTATTGTTTGCGGCGGAGGATTCGCCTAGTGGCCTAGGGCGCACGCTTGGAAAGCGTGTTGGGGGCAACCCCTCACGAGTTCGAATCTCGTATCCTCCGCCATTGCTCTCACCGGGCAATACGTCGAAGGGCCCCACCGCTTGCGGTGGGGCCCTTCGACGTTGGTGGTCTCAGTTTCGGTCTCATTCATCTCCGACATTCAGTACATTTCAGCCATGCGGCGAACGCCCCCTCGTTCGGGTCCTGGGCGTCGACTACACGGCGACGAGGCGCACCCTGTCGCCGCAGAGCTTCGCCATGTCGTCAATGTCCGAGGTGAGCATGACGACCGGGCGGCGCTGACGCAGCGCCATCTCGGCCACAGCAGCGTCGATGGCGTACTTGTGACCATGAAGCCCAGCATTGATCAGCATGGCTGAGGCGGCCTTGGCCTCCTCGTCACCGATGTGCACGATTCGCACGCCGGACAGGACCCAGGCGAGCCTCGCCTTATCTGTCCGGCGATACACCGCTTCGATGATGGTGAGTGCGCTGATGACCACCTCCATGCCCCGCTTGCGGGCTTCCGCGACGAGGGCGACGACGGGCTCGTGATCACTGAGAAACTTCGACAAACCCTCGCAGTCGAGAACGAGGGTGCCTTCGTGGCTCAGCTTGCGGCGGGCCACTGCCCCTCCTCGGCGAATACCTCGTCGAAGACCCGGCGTGCACGCTCCTGCTCGCGCTCGGAGATCGCCCCCTGACGGCGTTCGTAGTCGGCCAGGTACTCATCCAGGATCTGACCGCGCAACTCGCGCTCCACCGCTTCGGTGATGAACGCGGAGAACTCACGCTTGCCGACCCGTCGGCGAATCGCCTCCGCCGTCCCCTCGGGGAGGGAGAGACTCACCCTGGTGGCCGGCCCTTCGCCGACGCTGTAAGGAATCTCGCTCATGGAACAGACATTATCAAACAAGTAGGAATTTGGGCCCCGGGCGCAGCATCCGCCGAACGCCGCGAGCCACCCATCCGGCGCCTCGTGGTCTCAGTTCTGGTCTCATTCGCCCACATTCAGCCGCGTCCGGACGTCGCTGAACAGTCCACTCCGTCCCAGGTCAGGACGCCCCTGCCCCTCCCCGAACCCCCAAACGAACATTTGGAAAGCGTGTGGGGGGCAGCCCCTCACGAGTGCGGATCTCGTATCCTCCGCCACTGCTCTCACCAGGCAATACGTCGAAGCTGCAGTCCCCACGAGACTCTTCGGGCTCCTCCGGCCCACTCGCCTCGATGCCCCCGAGACTTCGCGGCCACCGAGACTTCGCGGCCACCATGCTCCGCGCCGAGGGATACGCACCTGCTGCCGAGGGCACGGTACGCATCAGTAGGACACGGCGCCGCCGGGTCACCGCCAGGTCCCGGCCTCGCGCCACCGGATCGTCGCCCTCGCCTCACCGCCCGGCGTCGCGGTGGAGGAAGACGTCGTGGCCAGGGTGGAGCGGAAAGACGCTTGCCGACCACTTCAAGGTATGTGGCGAGCGAACGTCGCGGGTCGGTGAGCACGGTGCACGCGCGCCCCGCCCACTGCTGAGACCGGGATGCCGGCCTCGGGTGGCGGGCCCTTACCTCGTACCTCTCCTGACCTGGTGCTTCCGGCCACCGAAGCAGCGCCGGGACATGGCCTACGAACGCTGCCTCGATCCGGTTGCATTTCTGGTTGCGTTCCCGCGTGGTCTGCATTCCGGTCTCATTCACCGGCGTACGCCACAGTCCGGCAAGCGTGTAGCCGCCGGCTGCGCCACAGGTCGGGAAGCCAGCGACCGAACCCGAGCCATCGGGCGAACAGTTGGCAAGCGTATTGGGGGCACCCCCTCACGCGGCTCGGGTTCGTCTCACCACACACACCGTCGGAGAAAACCGAGGCGGGGGCGCGTCCCGTGGGCTCAGTTCGGCCTCTCCGTTCACTCGCTCAGTTCGGTCCCGTCCAGTCAAAAGTGATGTGCTTGCTGGACTGGCCCTCGCGGCTCCACCGGAAGTCGAACGCGTCGGCGCGATCCGCCACCGAGCGGCCCCACGTCGCAACCTGGCCGGGGCCCGTCTCCGATCCGGGAAGGTTCGTCGTCTGGACGCGCGCACCCTCGGGTGTGGTCGGCCCGGTGAGCGCGACAGCGCTGGCCTCGACCCGGCCCGGGACAGCGGCCCGCCACTTGCCAAGATCGTCATCGGCCTCGAACTCGATGGGGGCGACATCCATGCCACGCATCTCGGCCCCGAGCATGCTGATCATTTCCGCAGGCCAGCTACCGGCCTCACCGCTGAAGATCATCTGTAGCGCTCCGCGCTGCGCCCCGTCGGCACTCTCGTCGAGGAAGACCGCCGCGTACGCATCGGAGTGCTCGGCCCACACGTTGCCGACGAACGAGCCCAGCATCAGCACGTTGAGCCCGTCCAGCGTGATGTCGCCGTAGTGACCCTCACGGATGTGCCAGGCCAGGACTCCCTCGCATGTCCCGTCCGTCGGCGGCTGCGCGAACGAGCAAGGACACGGAATATCGCACCTGCACGTGTCGAACCAGTCGCCGGACACGTGCCACTGCGGAATGGTCTGCGTCGTCTCGGACATCACTGCCTCCTTGCGCACGACCTCCTACGCGACGTCGCGCCGAGCGGTGCGGGAAGTTCGGCAAAAGCTTGGTGACGATGCCCGAATGGCCGGCGCTGCTGCCGAACTCCAGATCAGCAGCTCGGCAATCGGGATATTTTCTTCCATTCTTTCACCGACGGCGGTCGCGAGCCAGAGACCGCGACCGCCCCGTCGCCGACGCGCGACCCGCCATCGTCCGTGATGGGCTGGAACCATGCCCCCCAACCGGGAACGGCTGACCCCACCCTTGCGGACCGGCAATCTGCTCCCGGCTCGACAGCTGGCCGCCGCCTGGTCCGTCATGGCGCTGATCGCTCTGCTCGCCTGGATTCTGGTGGTCGCCCAGACGGGCGGTACGGGCATGGGCCCGGGGACGATGGGCATGAGCGTGCCGCTGTTCCTGCTGCTCTGGGTGGTCATGATGATCGCCATGATGTTCCCGTCCGTGGCACCGGTGGCCGTCACCTGGACCCGGGCCATCGGCCGACAGTCATCGGGAGGCGCGCGGGCGCTCAGGACCACCCAGTTCGTGGCCGGGTACCTGCTCGCCTGGGCGGCGTTCGGCCTGGCCACTTACGGGATTCTCATGCTGGTCGACTCCTTGCTGTCCGGCCACCCACAGGCCGGGCGGTGGGTCGGGGCCGGTGCCTTCCTCGCCGCCGCCGTGCAGCAGGTCAGTCCGCTGAAGGACATCTGCCTGCGCCACTGCCGCAGCCCCATGGGCCAGCTGGTGCGCTACGCCGGCTTCCGGACGAGAGCCCGGGACCTGCGGGTGGGAATGCACCACGGCCTCTACTGCGTCGGCTGCTGCTGGGGCCTCATGATCGTCCTCATTCCGCTGGGCTCGATGAACATCGCGGCGATGGCGTCGGTGTCGGTGATCATTTTCGTGGAGAAGCTGTGGCGCCTGGGCCCGGTGTTCGGTACCGCGATCGGCGCGGTGCTCCTCGTCCTGGCGGTCCTGACCGCGCTGGGGCTCCTGCCCGGCTTGCTACTGCCCGGGCTCCAGGGCTCCTGAAGCGGTGGTCCTCCGGTGCGTGGGCGGCCCCGCCTCGCGCGCATCTCCCGCCCGCCACAGGGCCGCCTCAACCAGCCTGCCGATTCCTTCTCGGACCGGTTCCCGCCGCTGGCCGGGCAGGGCACCCCCTTCACTCAGGAGTGGATGCCTTTCGCCACAGCGTGCGGGCGTCCCCTTCGATGCTCCATTCTGGGATCTGTGCGGGACCGACTCCGGTCGGAGACCACCAGCACCCGTCTTTGTGAGGTGTCCCCATCAGCAAGCCCAGCGGATCAACTCTGGCCACGTGGCTGAACGGTCTGGAAGTCGACCGGCTGGAGCGGGTCCTGGCAGCGCGCCCGGACACCGTGTGTCCGCCGGAGCCTCGATCGTCCGGCGAACTCGCGGACCGGCTTCAGCGCCCGGCCTCGGTGGCCCCGGTACTGACCCGGCTCACGCTGCCGCACCTGCAGGTAGCCGAGGCACTGGCGGCATCGGGGCCCGTTCCACGTGCCGCCCTGGCCGATCTGCTGGACGTGACCGGAGCGGAGCGCGCTCGCGGGCTGGCGGCGGTCCTGGACGCGCTGGCCGATCGCGCACTCGTCTGGCCGGACGGCGAAGGGCTGCTGCACATCGCGGCTCCGCTACGGCAGGCGTGGGACTCGCCGCTGGGGCTGGACGCACCGCTCGCCCGGCTACTGGCGGACACGACCTCCGAGGAGCTGCGCCGCGTGCTGGTCGCCCTGCCGCTACAGCGTTCACCGCCCGTGCCGCGTCGGCCCTGGCGGCGTGCGCCGCCTCCGAGCCGACCCAGCTGAAGTCCGGCGGGGTCGGAGCACGTGAGCTGGCCCGGGTCGGCAAGGCAGCGCGGTGCGACGACATCGTCGTACGCCTCGCGCTGGAGGCGGCGTACGGTGCCGGGCTGCTGGCTCGGGACGGTGGCCAGGTCGTGGCGACGGACGCATACGACACCTGGTCGGAGCAGGAGCCGGCGGAGCAGCTCACCGCACTCCTCCAGGCGTGGCGGACGCTGCCGCTCACCCCGACCCAGGCTCGGGACGAGGACGGCAAGGCGCTGCCCGCGCTCGCCGGGACACCGCCCTGCGACGGATGTGTCCAGGCCCGGGAGGGGCTGTTCGCCGCCGCGGGGTGTCTTCCGGCGAACCAGGGAGTGCAGAGCCCCGCGGAACTGGGGCCGCTGGTCGCCTGGCACCGGCCGCTCGCCGACCAGATCCCCCAGGACACCACGCTCTTCGCCTCCGTCATCCGGGAAGCGGAACTGCTCGGAGTCGTCGCCCGCGGCGCCTTGTCCCGCATCGGTGCCGCTCTGCGGGCCGACACGGCCGACGCGCTGGCCGACGCCTGCCGGCGGCTGCTGCCGGCGGCCACCAGGGCGGCCCGATTCGGCGCGGATCTCACCGCTGTCGTCACCGGCACACCTTCTGCGCGCCTCGCCGCGCTGCTGGACACCGTCGCGGACAAGGAAACCGGTGGTACGGCATCGGTGTGGCGGTTCAGCCCCACAACCGTTCGCCGCGCCCTGGACCGAGGCCGCGCGGCCGACGCGATCGCAGCCGATCTCACCGCAGTCGCCGTCGGCCCCCTCCCCCAGCCCCTGTCGTACCTGATCCACGACACCGCACGCACTCACGGCCGTATGCGCATCGCCCCTGCGGCCTGCGTGATCCACGCAGAAGAACCCGTCCTGCTCGCCGAAATCGCCGCGCACGGAAAGCTCGCCGGACTCGGCCTGCGCCGGCTGGCGCCGACCGTGCTGGTCAGCCGGACCCCGCTCGACACGACCCTCGCCGCGCTCCGGGACGCCGGCTACGCCCCTGTCGCCGAGAAGGCCGACGGAACCGTGCGCCTCGAGAAGACCCGGCCCCGACGTGCCGCCGCTCCGGCCCCGCTCCCAGGCCAACGACGGCGGGACCTGCCGACGGCGCCTCTGGTGGCCGTCGATCTGAGCGCGCTGGCCGCCAGACTGCGGAACGCCCCGTCGGCACTTCCGGCTCCCGACCCCTTCGGCACCGGGGTTCCCTACTGCACGGACACCGAGGAGATCGTCGCCGCCTACGCGAAAACCCTGGCCTACAGCGATGTCCGCCAGCTCGCCCATGCCGTCGACGCCGACGGAGCCGTCACGGTCGAGTACGTCGCCGCCTCGGGCAACCGGACCGTACGTACCCTCAGCGAGCTCGTGCTCGACCCGCCCTACGTGTATGCCTGGTGCCACCTGCGCGACGAGGAGAGGGTCTTCACCCTCTCCCGCATCCACGGCGTCATGCCCGGGTAGCCGGGATCCGCGTCGTGGCTCGGTGTCCGGTCGGCCGCTGCGGCGATGCCCCGCACGGTCCCGCCATGACCGCCTGACCTCGTCCACGGGGCAGAACCGCCGTAACGGTGGTGACGGCGGGCAGATACCGCATCGGCAGCCCTCACCGACACCCTGCGGTGCCGCCGCCGGCGGGTCGGCGGACGGTACGCAGGGCCGGCACGCTGTACGGACCGGTGTCGCAGCGGTCGGACGGTCTGCTGTCCTACGCGTCGGACAGCAGCGGATCGTAGGGGGCCGACCGCTGACGACCTGACATGAAGGAGACGAAGTCCCGCACGAACGCGCTTCGGGAGTACCGCCCTTCGGCGTCCACGACGGATCGCCCGAAGCCTCTCCGGAACAGGGCCCGGTACTCCTCGGCGTCGATGAACTGGTCGCCGTCCGCGTCGGTGACACCGAAGAGGACCTCGGCGACCCTGATCAGCGCCGGCCCTGCCAAAGACGGGGCTGCGGCCGCGTATTCCTCCTCGCTCACCCGGCCGTCACCGTCGCTGTCCATGGCGGCCTGGAGTTCTCTCCACCACGCGGCGAACGCGTCGTACAGCCGGGTCTCCTCCGGCTCGTCCAGGTCGAGACGGGAGCAGAGTTCCCGGGCCATGGCGGCGAGATCGGGCCAGTCCAGATAGCCGTCCCCGGTCTGGTCCAGCACCTCGCTGAAGAACTCGCGGGCACTGCGCCGGTTCCCGGTCCCGCCTGGGCCGCCCGGATCGCCCGGTTGTTCCGGTACCGGTGTGATCAGCCGGAGCAGTGCGCCGGCCCGTTTCATCCGGACGCGCAGAGTGGTGAGTGTCTCGGCCAAGGGGCCGTCGCCGTCCGGCGACAGGTGAAGCAGACCGACGACGTTCTCGGCCCGGATCCAGTCGTCGGGCAGGGCACGGGCCAGGCGGGCGGCCATGTAGGCACTCTGCATCAGGGTCTGCGCACCGGGAACCTCCGGCAGCCCGGCCCGGCGCCGGAAGGCCTCGGGAAGGGAGGCCACGGTGATGGTGCCGATGACCGGCCCAGCCAGCGCACGACCGGTCGCCCAGACTGTGGGCAGTCCTGCGAACAGCGGCGGCGCCGGTAGATGTTCGAAAAGCTTGAAGAGGATGATGCGCAGCGCCTCCGTGTTCTGCAGTTCCTCCGCGACCATGCGGTCGTAGTACTGCCAGAA
The DNA here is from genome assembly GCF_053591835.1 of Streptomyces sp. NPDC002911. NCBI lineage: Bacteria > Bacillati > Actinomycetota > Actinomycetes > Kitasatosporales > Streptomycetaceae > Streptomyces > Streptomyces sp. NPDC002911. The sequence continues at coordinate 61,071 of NZ_JBSFUO010000021.1, forward strand.
CTCGGGCAAGGTGGGCGGAAGGTGGCCCGCCTGGTCCCCCAAGGCGGCGAGGAAGCCCTGGAACTCGGCGTAGAGCCGCTCCATGGTGATCTGGTCCAGGGGCTGCCCGCTCAGCCGGTACATGGTGACGGAGCTCTCGAAGAGCGTGGCGGCCACCCACGCCCGCACCTCGGGGTCCATCGCGTCGTAGGGCCGGTTACTCGCGTCCGTGCCGCTCAGCCGCGTGTGCAGGCGGTTGAGCCGTGCCGCCTCCCGCTGCCGGGTGTGTTCGTCGGCTCCGAACATGCGCTGCAGACTGACCAGGGTGTTGCGCAGCCGTCGCCAGGGGTGCACGACGAAGGAGGAGTTGTCGGCCAGTGCCGCGCCGATCTGCGGATGGGCGGCTTCCAGCACCGTGGCCCTGACGACGGCCAGTGCCCAGCGGGGATCGTTGAAGAAGCGGTGGAACTGCGACCCAGGGCCGAACAGGGATTCGGCCGGCACTTCGGTGGCCTCCCGGCCGGGGTGTTCGTACGGGCCCGTGGCGCCGGGGCCGGTCCACGGGACGTGACTGTCCGTGTCCTTCACCTGTGGGACTCTCCGTTCGTTTGCGGCGTCACGCCGCCGAAGCGGCGGTCGCGGCTCCGGTAGTCGTGCAGGCACTCCAGAAAGTGCGGCGCACGGAAATCGGGCCAGAGCACCGCGGGGAAGATCCACTCGGCGTAGGCCACCTGCCAGAGCATGAAGTTGGAGATGCGCTGTTCGCCGGAGGTACGGATGACGAGGTCCACGTCAGGCATGTCGGGGACAGGCAGATGCGCGGCGAAGCACTCTTGGTCGACCGCGTCGGCGGCCACCCCGGCTCGGACGAGGGACCGTGCCGCGGAGACGATGTCCTGGCGCCCGCCGTGGTCGAACGCCACGGTCAGCGTCATGCCCCGATTGGTCTCGGTGAGTGTCATCAGGTCGTCGAAATCCTGGGCCAGGGAGGCGGGAATTCTCGGGTCCTCGGCTCCCAGGAACCGGCAGCGGATGCCGCGTGCGTGCAGCAGCGGCGCGTGCTTGCGCACCACGCGGCGCACCAGACGCATGAGGAAGTCGATCTCCTCGCCCGGGCGTCGCCAGTTCTCGGTGGAGAAGGCGTAGAGGCTGAGCCACTCGACCCCCGCCGACCGCGCCGCCTCGATGACGTCGATCACCGTCGTCTCCGCCGCCCTGTGCCCTGACGTGCGCGGAAGGGAGCGCTGCTGCGCCCACCGGCCGTTGCCATCCATCACGCACGCGACATGGCGAGGCACCGGGCGCTGCCGCTCCTCACCGGGCGTGCGGCGTGGTCGTACCGGGACCGCCGGTAACGTGCCGCCCTCCGACTGCGTGCCGACGCTGCCGACCGGCTTACCCGTCGGATGCGCCTGTCCGCATGGTCCTGCTCCACCGGATGTCATTGAAGCGTCCCCCTTCGACTCGCGTCCGCAGGCTTCGCCGGGCCCCTACCCCCGTCGCCGAGTCGACGGGCCACTGGCCGGCGCCTCCCCCGCTGCTCCACACCTCCAGCAGAGTGCCGGTGCCCGGCCCACGGCGCATCACGATGCCCGCATATTCACCCGTAGCACGTCAGTCGGAGAGCACCGGCCCGCTCCCCGCCCGCCGGACCGAGCGGAAAGGTCTCGCCGCTCGCCGGCTGACGGGCTTCCGCTCCGCTTCGCGGTCGACGCAGGCAGGATTCCTGGTATCAGCCGCAGTCTCGACGAACGCGATCAGCAGCAGGATGTCGCGATCGACACCCGGCCCGGTGCTGAGGGCGGCCTGTTCGGCCGGTCCCATCACCGTCTACAAGCGCAGGAGGAAGCACGTGGAACAGCTGCTGAGGGTCCAGAACTTCACCGTCTCGCAGGACGGATTCGGTGCCGGTGAGCACCAGACTCTCGAGAGACCGTTCGGCCACGCCGATCCCGGAGCCCTGTTCGCCTGGGCCGGCGCCACGGCGAGCTGGCCCAACCGGACCGACCCCGGCGGGAGCCGTGGCCTCGACGACTACCTCACGCGGGACTTCGCGCGCAACATCGGCGCCGAAATCATGGGCCGTAACAAGTTCGGTCCCCAGCGCGGGCCCTGGCCGGACCAGGAGTGGCGCGGCTGGTGGGGTGACGAACCCCCCTTCCACACACCGGTGTTCGTCATGACCCACCACACGCGCCCCTCGTTCACCCTTTCCGACACCACATTCCACTTCGTCGACGCCACGCCTGCCCAGGTTCTCGAACAGGCACGCGAGGCGGCGCAGGGCAAGGACGTCCGGCTCGGCGGCGGGGCCACCACCATCCGGCAGTTCCTCGACGCGGACCTCGTCGACACCCTGCACGTGGCGGTCTCGCCGGTGCGGCTCGGATCCGGGGTGCGGCTCTGGGAGTCCCCCGCCGAGCTGCTCAACCGGTTCCACCTCGATGTCGTGCCGAGCCCGAGCGGCGTGACGCACCACCTGTTCTGGCGGAGGTGACGGAACGGCTCCGGGTAGGCATCGACGATCAGGTTGACGCCCTCCGCGAGGTGACCGGCGGCAGCTGAGGCCCTGCGGAGAGCTCAGCGCAGTTCCTGGATGCGGATCGGGTTGCCCGCGGGATCGCGGAAGGCGCAGTCGCGGACGCCGTACCTGTTTCGCTGCACGGCGGCACCCCCTCCGCCTCGCTCTCCGCCCGGCGCCGGCAGGCGCTGGGCGGCATCCCGACCAGTCGGGTGAAGCGGGCGCTGAAGGTGCCGAGCGAGGAACAGCCGACCTCGAAACAGACGTCGGTGACGCCGAAGCCGCCACTCCGCAGCAGCGCCATCGCCCGCTCGGTCCGGCGTGTCATGAGATAGCTGTACGACGATTCCCCGTAGGCGAGCCGGAACCGGCGGCTGAGGTGGCCCGCCGACATGTTCGCGCGGGCGAGCGCCTCGACGTCCAGTGGTCGCGCGTACTCCCGGTCGATCCGGTCACGCACGCGGCGCAGCCGGGCGATGTCGCGCAGGTGCTGGGCGTCCGTGGGTCTGCTCGTCACCTGTGTAATCGTGCGGCCGGGCCGGCGCGGTGGGAATCACTGCGAGGCCGCCTCCCAGACGAACCCGTCCGGGTCGGTGAAGGGCCCGCTGTCGCCGGCGATCGTGAGCCGGTGCGATCCGGTGCCCTCGGGAGAGACACCGGCGTCCTTGGCGAGGGCACGACGGCCGTAGAACCCCAGCTTGACGGGACTGGCCGGCATGTCGAAGTCGACGTACTTGCGGCCGAAGCTCTTCCCTACGGCGAGGCCGCGCTCGACGTAGTACTGCTTGCTCGCGAGTACGTCGTCGACGCCCAGCAGGAGCACGAACTGGCCGATCTCGCGGGTGGCCGGGCCCTTGTCCCTCTTCGCCGAGGTCGCGATCTTCCACAGCGCCCCGTCCGGGGCGCGTACGACGCCGCCGTAGCCCCAGAACGACTTCGCGGCGGGCTTCACCGGGGAGGCCCCGGCGTCGAGGGCGGCATCGACGAAGCCGTCGACGGTGGCGGGCCCCGACACCGTGAGCGACAGCGTGTACCCGCGGAAGCCGGTCGTCGGTGCGTCCGAGGCACGCACGCGCAGCCGGGGACCCAGGCCGAAGGCGGCGGCGTAGAAGTGTTCTGCGGCGGTGGGATCGGCCACCTCGAGGGTGACCGATGTGAGGGAGGTCATGCAACGAAGCTACGCGCGGCCCCGCCGACACGCTTCTCGGTTCCTGACCGGTCTGCGGGCCGTGCCGACCGCGTCAGGCCCGACACCGCGCTCGGTGTCGGGCCCGCCGGGGGTCGGTGCGTGTGCCGGGGACGCCTGGCAGGCCCCCCGGCTCACGCGTCAGGCGTGGGAGCCGGCCTTGCGACGGCGTACGACGAACACCGCGCCGGCGCCGATCGCCAGCGCCGCGCCGCTCGCGAGGGCGAGCTGGGACATCGAGGAGGACGAACCCGTGGCGGCGAGGCTGCCGCTCACCGGACTGGCCGACCCGCCGCTGTGCGGCGTGAGGCCCGAGGGCTTCGGCTCGGTCGTGCCGGGCTTGGCGTCCACGACCTTGCCGGGCTTGCTGCCCGCGGCGGCGATCAGGAACTCGTAGCCCTCGAGGTCAAGGTTCCCGCCGCACGAGCCGTTGTCGTTGCGGAAAAAACCGGCGACGAAGGTGATGCCGTTGCCCGCGGGGGCCGAGGCCTCGATCGTGAGGCGCATCTTGACGTCGGCGTGGGCGCCGGCCTTCAGCGGGCTGATGGCATCCATGTCGTGCTCGCTGTCGACGGTCTTCCACGTCTTGGACGAGCCGGACGACCACTGCAGGCGCACCAGGTCGTCGATGTCGTTGAGCCCGCTCTCGTCGGTCGCGTGGACGTAGGCGAGCGGAAGCACCTCGTCCATCGTCCTGTCGGTGCCGTTGGTCACCCGGAGGTTGAAGTTGACCTTCGTTCCGGCGACGACCGTGGACGGCAGACCCGTGACGACCGTGGTGAGCTCGGGCTCGGGAACGCAGGCCTCACCTCCTTCGCCGTCCTCGCCCTCCTCGGCTGCCTCCTCCTCCGCCTTGGCCAGCGCCTCGTCGGCGGCGGTCTTGTCGGCGAGTGCCGCCTCGGTGGCCTCCTTCGCCAGGTGCACCGCCTGGACTGCGGCGACCCGCTCGTCGTCACGCGCGTCCAGGGCTTGCACGAGCCGGGCATCGGCGGCGGCCTTGGCCTCGTCGGCGGCGGTGGCCGCGGCCTCCGCCTCGGTGAGAGCCGTCTCCGCAGCAGCCCTCTCCTCGTCGGTGGCCGCCTCCGTGAGGGCGTCGACCGCCGCCTGGGCGTCGACGACCGCGTCGGCGGCGGCGGTTTTCGTGGCGGCGGCGTCGTCCGCCGCGGTCTGGGCGGCCTCGGCGGCCACGGCCAGGGGAGCGGTGTCCAGCAGGACGGCTTCCAGAGCCGCGTATGCGGCGCTCTCGGCCTCTACGGCGGCTTCGTGCACCGCCTGTGCGGCGGCGGCGGCCTTCTCCAGCTCCGCGATGGACGGCTTTTCCTGCGTCTGCGCCGCCGGCTTTTCGTCGGCGAACGCAGGGGTGACCGACAGCAGCAGGGCAGGGGTGGTCACTGCGGCGGCAACAGCTGTGGCAAGAATCCGGCGAATCTTCACAAGAGCCCTTCGGTGTCCGAAAAAAGAAGAAGGGGTCGCAGCGGAATGGGGCACGCATATGCGACTCGGGGTGATCGTATGGCCGGGGGAACGATCACCCCTCACGAGTTTTTCACCTGTTCCGGCCACTATCACAACATCGGAGCAGACAGAAAAGACGAAAGGGTGCAGTTGCTTTCGTCGCCTGTGCTTTCGCTGTGAGGAACGCCACGTGCTCTCGCGTGCCGTTCTACGGCTTCCCGCCACCGTTCCCGGCCCCGGCGAGTGCCTGCACCTCCGCGTACGCGTACGGCTCCCCGCTCACCGGCCGCCGCCCCGCGCGGACGTCCACCGCGGCGGCCACGGCGGCACCGAGCGCGCGACGGCAGAGGAACGAGCCGAGGCTCACCCGGCGTACGGCCTCCGCCGATGAGTCCCGAGCCCCGGGGCCGTCAGAGCAGGAACGAGAGGCCCCGGCTCACCCGGTCCGCCGCGGACAGCAGCATCTCGCGGACCTGCGTGGTCCGGTACATCCTGTCGGCCCGGAAGGAGATGCCCAGCGACCCGAGCGTGCCCCCGCTGTACACGGGCACCGCGATGCACACCGTGCCGAGGGCGTACTCCTCGCGGTCCATGACGGACGGTGACGGCAGCGCGTCGAGCCGCTGGATAAGCTCCTCGCGGTGGGTGATCGTGTGGGGGGTGAGGTCGTTGAGGAAGTGGCGGGAGAAGTATTCGCCGCGCGCCTCGTCGTTGAGTTCACGGAGGACGCACTTGCCGAGGGCGGTGGCATGACCCGCGTTTTCGAAGCCCACCCAAAGGTCGACCCGGGGCGCCCGGGGCCCGTCGACGATCTCGGCGACGCGGATTTCGCCGTCCTCGTAGAAGGTCAGATAGGCCGCGGCCGAGATCTCGTCCCGCAGGGCGGCGAGGGCGGGCCGGACACCGGCCAGCCGCCCCTCGCCGCTGCTCGCGGTGCGCAGCCGGTCGAGCGTGTCACCGATGACGTACCCGCCGCCGTCCAGCCTCGTCAGATACCCGTCCCGGGTGAGCGCGCGCAGAAGGTGGTTCGCGGTGTCCGGCTCCAGCCCAGCCTCACGCGCAAGCTGCGCCGCGGGGGCTCCTGCCGCATGGGCCCCCGCGGCTTCCATCAGGCGGAACGCCCGCTCCACGGACGTGAGGAACTCGGGGCTCGGCTGATCACCCATTCCCCCAGCGTGGACCTGACGCGGGGAGGGGGCAACGCGGGACCCCTCCCCGCACCCCCCTACTGCTTGATGAAGTCGAGCAGATCGGCGTTGAACGCCTCCTCGTACGCGCCGACCAGCCCGTGCGGGGCGCCCGGGTAGACCTTGAGGGTCGCGTTCTTCACGATCCGGGCGGCCTTGTGGGCGGAGTCGGCGATCGGCACGATCTGGTCGTCGTCACCGTGGGCGATCAGCGTGGGGACGTTCTCGAAGCGCTCCAGGTCCTGGGTGAAATCGGTCTCCGAGAACTGGGCGACGCAGTCGTACGCCGCCTTGAGCCCGGCCTGCATGCTCATGAGCCAGAACGCGTCGCGCGCGCCCTGCGAGACGGCGGAGCCGGGCCGGTCGGCGCCGTAGAAGTTCTCGCTCAGGCCCTGGTAGAACGTGGAACGGTCGCTCCGCACGCCTTCACGGATGCCGTCGAAGACCTCGATGGGCAGCCCCTCCGGATTGCTGTCGGTCTTGAGCATCTGCGGAGGTACGGCACCGAGGAGGACGGCCTTCGCGACGCGGCCGGTCCCGTGCCGTCCGATGTAGCGCGCGACTTCGCCGCCGCCGGTGGAGTGGCCGACGAGGATCACGTCGTCGAGGCCGAGGTGCTCGATCAGCTGCGCCAGGTCATCGGCGTAGGTGTCCATGTCATTGCCCTGCCAGGGCTGGTCGGAGCGTCCGTGGCCACGCCGGTCATGGGCGATGGCGCGGAAGCCGTTCTCCGCGACGAGCCGCAGCTGGCCGTCCCAGGCGTCGGCGTTCAGGGGCCAGCCGTGGCTGAAGACGACGGGCCGGCCGCTGCCCCAGTCCTTGTAATGAATGCGCGTGCCGTCGGTGGTGGTGAAGTCACTCATGGGGCGGGTCTCTTCCGGTCGGTTGCGAGAGAGGGAGACAGACCTGTCTGTCTCCTAAAGACTGCGGCCGTCCGGGATGCTTGTCAAGGCAGGAAAGAGACAGACCAGTCTGTTAGCGTGTGGGCCATGTCCGCGCAGCCCTCACCGCCCCCACGCTCGGCGGCTCGCGACCGGCTCCTCGCCACCGCGGCCGACGTCTTCTACGCGGACGGCATCCACGCCGTCGGCGTGGACAGGCTGATCGCGGCGGCCGGAGTCACCAAGGCGACGTTCTACCGCCACTTCCCCTCGAAGGAAGACCTCGTCCTCGCGTATCTGCGGCAGCGGGACGCGGCCGTCCGGGCCGACGTCGAGCGCGCCGTCGCCACGGTCCAGGACCCGCGCGGGCAGGTGGACGCCGTGATGGAGTGGCTGGCCGAAGAGGTGTGCGGTCCCGGTTTCCGGGGCTGTCCGTTCATCAACGCGGCGGCCGAATACCCGGACCCGGAACACCCGGTCCGGGTTCTGGTGGCCGAACACCGCACCTGGTTCCGCGACACACTCGCCGGGGTGCTGCGCGCGGCGGGCCACCCGGACCCGGACGCAGCCGCGGCCTCACTGCTGCTGGCGCGCGACGGGGCGATGGTCGGGGGGTACCTCGACGGCGCGGGCGCCCGCATCGTTCTGCTGAGCACGGCCGACGCGCTCATGGCACACGTCGGCCGCTGAGCCCTGCTGGGGCCCGGTCAGTCCTCGCCCTCCAGGTCGCCTTCCGTCTCCAGGAACACCTGCCGCAGCGCTTCGAGCACCGCCGGGTCGGGCTTCGCCCACATGCCCCGGGACTCGGCCTCCAGGAGGCGCTCGGCGATGCCGTGCAAGGCCCAGGGATTCGCCTGCTGGAGGAACTCGCGGTTCGTCGGGTCCAGGACGTACGTCTCGGTCAGCTTGTCGTACATCCAGTCCGCGACCACGCCCGTCGTCGCGTCGTACCCGAAGAGGTAGTCGACCGTCGCGGCGAGCTCGAACGCGCCCTTGTAACCGTGGCGGCGCATCGCCTCGATCCACTTCGGGTTGACCACCCGGGCGCGGAACACCCGGGACGTCTCCTCGACCAGGGTGCGGGTGCGGACCGTCTCGGGACGGGTCGAGTCGCCGATGTACGCCTCGGGGGCGGTGCCCTTCAGCGCGCGTACGGTCGCGACCATGCCGCCGTGGTACTGGAAGTAGTCGTCCGAGTCCGCGATGTCGTGCTCACGGGTGTCGGTGTTCTTCGCCGCCACCGCGATCCGCTTGTACGCCGTCTCCATCTCGTCCCGGGCCGGGCGCCCGTCGAGCTCGCGGCCGTAGGCGTAGCCGCCCCACACCGTGTACACCTCGGCGAGGTCGGCGTCCGTACGCCAGTCACGGGAGTCGATGAGCTGAAGCAGCCCGGCGCCGTACGTCCCCGGCCGGGAGCCGAAGATCCGGGTGGTGGCGCGCCGCTCGTCACCGTGTTCAGCCAGGTCGGCCTGGGTGTGGGCCCGTACGAAATTCTGCTCGGCGGGCTCGTCGAGCGAGGCCGCCAGGCGTACGGCGTCGTCGAGCAGGCCGATGGTGTGCGGGAACGCGTCGCGGAAGAAGCCGGAAATGCGCAGCGTGACGTCGATACGGGGGCGGCCCAGCTCCTCGTACGGGATCGCCTCCAGGCCGGTCACGCGGCGCGAGGCGTCGTCCCAGACGGGACGCACTCCGAGCAGGGCGAACGCCTCCGCGATGTCGTCGCCCGCGGTGCGCATCGCGCTGGTGCCCCACAGGGACAGGCCGACCGATGTGGGCCAGTCGCCGTTGTCGGCACGGTAGCGCTCCAGGAGCGAGTCGGCGAGGGCCTGGCCGGTCTCCCAGGCGAGGCGGGACGGGACCGCCTTCGGGTCGACGGAGTAGAAGTTACGGCCGGTAGGCAGAACGTTGACCAGGCCGCGGAGCGGTGAGCCCGACGGGCCGGCGGGGACGAAGCCGCCGTTCAGCGCGTGGACCGCGTGGTCGAGCTCGTCGGTCGTCGCGGCGAGGCGGGGCACGACCTCGCGGGCGGCGAAGTCGAGGATGTCGGCGACCGCCTGGGGGTGGCCCGCGGCCACACCGGCGACGGCTGCCGGGTCCCAGTCGGCGTCGTCCATCGCCTGCACGAGAGCACGGGCCTGCTCCTCGGTCGCGTCGGCGGCGGTCCGGGTGGCCGCCGACTCGTCCAGGCCGAGCGCCTCGCGCAGCCCGGGCAGCGACGCCGTACCGCCCCAGATCTGGCGGGCGCGCAGGACGGCGAGGACCAGGTTGACGCGGTCCTTGCCGGCCGGGGCGCTCCCCAGGACGTGCAGTCCGTCGCGGATCTGGACATCCTTGATCTCACAGAGCCAGCCGTCGAGATGCATGATGAATTCGTCGAAGCCCTCGTCCTCCGGCCGGTTCTCGAGCCCCAGGTCGTGGTCGAGCTTCGCGGCCTGGATGAGGGTCCAGATCTGGGCACGTACGGCCGGCAGCTTGGCCGGGTCCATCGCGGCGATCTGGGCGTGCTCGTCGAGGAGTTGTTCGAGGCGGGCGATGTCGCCGTAGCTGTCGGCGCGCGCCATCGGCGGCACGAGGTGGTCGACGAGGGTGGCGTGCACCCGGCGCTTGGCCTGGGTTCCCTCGCCCGGGTCGTTGACCAGGAACGGGTAGACCAGCGGCAGATCGCCCAGCGCGGCGTCGGGGCCGCAGGCGGCGGACAGGCCGGCGTTCTTGCCGGGCAGCCACTCCAGGTTGCCGTGCTTGCCGAGGTGGATCATCGCGTCGGCGCCGAAGCCGTTGTCGTCGGCGGACGCGGCGATCCAGCGGTACGCGGCCAGGTAGTGGTGCGAGGGCGGCAGATCAGGGTCGTGATAGATCGCGATCGGGTTCTCACCGAAGCCGCGCGGCGGCTGGATGAGGATCAGCAGATTCCCGCGGCGCAGGGCCGCGAGCACGATGTCACCCTCGGGGTTGCGGGACCGGTCGAGGAACATCTCGCCGGGCGCCGGGCCCCAGTGCCGCTCGACGGCCTCGCGCAGCTCGGCGGGGAGCGTGGCGAACCAGCGGCGGTAGTCGGCGGCGGGGATGCGGACCGGATTGCGGGCCAACTGCTCCTCGGTCAGCCACTCCTGGTCGTGGCCACCGGCCTCGATGAGCGCGTAGATCAGCTCGTCGCCGTCACCGGAGACCAGGCCCGGGATGTCCTCCTCGGGCCCGAAGTCGTAACCCTCGGCGCGGAGCCTGCGCAGCAGGGCGACGGCACTGGCGGGGGTGTCGAGGCCGACGGCGTTGCCGATACGGGAGTGCTTGGTGGGGTACGCGGACAGGACGAGCGCGATCCGCTTCTCGGCGGCCGGGATGTGGCGGAGCCTGGCGTGCCGTACGGCGATCCCGGCGACCCGGGCGGCGCGCTCGGGGTCGGCCACGTACGCGGGCAGACCGTCCTCGTCGATCTCCTTGAAGGAGAACGGCACCGTGATCAGGCGGCCGTCGAACTCGGGGACGGCGATCTGGGTGGCCGCGTCCAGCGGCGAGACGCCCTCGTCGTTCTCCTCCCAGGCGGCACGCGGACTGGTGAGGCAGAGCGCCTGGAGGACCGGCACGTCGAGGCCGGTGAGGGCGCCGGCGTCCCAGGACTCGTCGTCACCGCCGGCCGACGCGGTGGCGGGCTTGGTGCCACCCGCGGCGAGGACCGTCGTCACGATGGCGTCGGCGGCGCGGATTTCGTCGATGAGCTCGGGCTCTGGGGTACGGAGCGAGGCGACGTACAGCGGGAGGGGGCGTGCGCCCGCGTCCTCGACGGCGGTGCAGAGCGCCTCGATGAACGCGGTGTTCCCGCTCATGTGGTGCGCGCGGTAGTAGAGCACCGCGACCGTCGGGCCGGTGACGTCCCGGGCGGTCCGCTCCAGCGGGCCCCACGCGGGGGCCGGGGCGGGCGGCTCGAAACCGTGGCCGGTGAGCAGCACGGTGTCGGAGAGGAAGCGGGCCAGCTGCTCCAGGTTGGCGGGCCCGCCGTGCGCGAGGTAGGCGTGGGCCTCCGCGGCGATACCGATGGGCACCGTGGAGGCGGCCATCAGCTGCGCGTCGGGGGCCTGTTCACCGGTGAGGACGACGACGGGACGGCCGGTGGCCAGCACCTGGTCGAGCCCGTCCTGCCAGGCGCGTACGCCGCCGAGGAGGCGTACGACGACGAGGTCGGTGCCCTCCAGCAGCTGCGGGAGGTCGTCGAGGGGGAGCCGGGAAGGGTTGGCGTACTGGTAGGTGACCGGGCCCTGCGCGGCGCGCGCGCTCAGCAGGTCGGTGTCGGACGTCGACAGGAGCAGGATCATGCGGCGTCAGCCCTTCCTCGGGGTGTCCACGCCCCGGGCGGTGTGTCGGACGGCTGGAGTTCCTGACTCGCGCGGCCGGTGGGCCGGGCTCACAGTGGCGGGACCGCGCCGGACTCTCACCGGGCTTCCTCCATGTCGCCGTCTGGCGATGGCGGGCCGAACGGACCGCCGCTAGGCATAGTAGGCGGCGGGTGGGGGGTCCTGACCAGACGGCCCCCGCCTGGCCGGGGCGGCAGCGGGTATCCCGTAGGTCACAGCGACTTCAGGGGTGTGCAACGGTCACGGTCGGTATGCTCGCCGCCATGTCCGCCCCCTCCCTTCCGTCCCGGTCTCCGGGCGATGCGTGTGCCCGGAGCAGCGGCGACGCCTGCCCCGGCGCGCTACGGCTGCACCGTGCGGACGACGGTGCGCTGGCCCGGATACGCATACCCGGCGGGGTGTTGACACCCCGCCAGGCTGAGGCGCTGGGGGAGACCTCGGAACGCCTCGGTGACGGTGAGCTGCATCTCACCTCACGCGGAAACGTGCAGCTGCGCGGGCTCGCCCCGGACTGCGGCGCGGAACTGGCCGGGCTGCTGAGCCGGACCGGACTGCTGCCCTCCGAACGTCATGAGCGCGTACGCAACGTGGTCGCGTCGCCGTTCTCCGGGCTGGACGGCCTCGGTTCCGTGGACGTCGGACCGTGGCTGACTGAGCTGGACCGGCTCCTCTGCGGAAACGACCGCGCCGCGGCGCTCTCCGGTCGCTTTCTGTTCGCGCTGGACGACGGCCGCGGTGACGTGGACGCTCTCGGCGCCGACCTCACGCTTGTCGGCCAGGCCGCCGGGAACGCGCTCCCGAGCCACGTCGGCGGGAACGCGCTGCTACGCGTCGGGGAGCGGGACGCCGTTCTCCGCGTACCCGCCGCCGACGGCCCCCGCGCCGCGCTCATCGCCGCCGAGGCCTTCCTGGACGCGGCGCGGGACACCGGCGCCTGGCGGGTGAAGGACCTGCCGGACGACGCGACGGCCGCGCTGCCCGACGACGTCGTGCGACGGCTCCGGCGGGCCGGGATCACGGGCGCGCCGGAGTCCCGTCCCCGCCCTGCCGGAGCCCCGGCCCCTGCCCCCGGCCGCGTCCGGGGCAGCGGCCGCGAGGCCGCCCTGTCCGTCGGCGTACCGCTGGGGCGGCTGGACCTGGCGCAGTGGCGGCTGCTGTCCGGCGGCGGACTCCGGCTCACCCCCTGGCGCGGAGCCGTGGTCACCGGCATCGCGCCCCACCGCGCGGACGGCCTGCTGAGCGAGCTCTCCGAAGCCGGTCTGATCACCGGCCCCGGCTCCCCGTGGGCCGGTGTCGGGGCCTGTATCGGGCAGCCCGGCTGTGCGAAGTCGCTGGCCGATGTCCGGGCCGAGGCGGGGGCCGCCGTCGGACCGGCCGGACGGCTCCCTGTGTACTGGTCCGGGTGCGAACGCCGCTGCGGCCATCCGCACGGGGAGTGGATCGACGTGATCGCCACCCCCGGAGGACACCGAATCGCCCATGTACGGGGAGACCGGAGCACCGAGGCGGCAACGGTCCGGGGCGACGACCCGGCCGCGCTCGCCGCCACCGTGGCGGCCGCCCGGGGCACGCGCACCTGACCACCACGCACCACTCCCTGTCCGACCGGTTCGATGAAGAAAGTGACAGCACTGTGCACCAGTACGAGAAGGACGGACCGGCGATCTACCGCCAGTCCTTCGCCACCATCCGCGCGGAGGCGGATCTGGCAGGGCTGCCCGCCGACGTGAGCCAGGTCGCCGTCCGCATGATCCACGCCTGCGGCATGGTCGACCTCGTACGCGATCTCGCCTTCTCACCGGACGTGGTGGCCGACGCCCGCGCGGCCCTGCGCTCCGGCGCACCGATCCTGTGCGACGTGGCCATGGTCGCCAGCGGTGTCACCCGCAAGCGGCTGCCCGCGGACAACGAGGTCATCTGCACCCTGTCCGACCCCGCCGTCCCCGCGCTGGCCGCGAAGCTCGGCACCACCCGCAGCGCCGCCGCCCTGGAGCTGTGGCAGGACCGGATGGAGGGCGCGGTCGTCGCCGTCGGCAACGCGCCCACCGCGCTCTTCCGGCTGCTGGAGATGATCGAGGAGGGCGCCCCGCGCCCCGCCGCCGTCATCGGTGTGCCCGTCGGTTTCATCGGGGCCGCCGAGTCCAAGGAGGCCCTGGCCGCCCACCCGTCCGGGCTGGAGCACCTCGTCGTGCGGGGCCGGCGCGGCGGCAGCGCCATCGCCGCCGCCGCCCTCAACGCCATCGCCAGCGAAGAGGAGTGAGCGTGCCCGAGCAGCAGCAGACCGACGGCACAGGAACCACCGGAAGGACAGGGCGGCTGTACGGGGTCGGGCTCGGCCCGGGTGACCCGGCCCTGATGACCGTACGGGCCGTGCAGATCATCGGCGAGGCCGATGTCGTCGCCTACCACTCCGCCCGGCATGGCCGTTCCATCGCCCGCTCGATCGCGGCGCAGTACATCCGCCCGGACCACATCGAGGAGGCCCTGGTCTACCCCGTCACGACGGAGACCACGGACCACCCGGGCGGCTACCGGGGAGCGCTGGACGAGTTCTACACCGAGGCCGCCGCCCGTCTCGCGGTGCACCTCGACGCCGGGCGCACCGTCGCCGTACTCGCGGAGGGCGACCCGCTCTTCTACGGTTCGTACCAGCACATGCACAAGCGGCTCGCGGACCGTTACGACACCGAGGTCATCCCCGGCGTCACCTCGGTCAGCGCCGCCGCCGCCCGGCTCGGCACCCCGCTCGTCGAGGGCGAGGAGGTGCTGACCATCCTTCCGGGAACCCTGCCGGAGGAGGAACTGACGGCACGTCTGGCAGCCACGGACTCCGCCGTGGTGATGAAACTGGGCCGCACCTTCCCCGCCGTGCGCCGCGCGTTCGAGGCGTCCGGGCGGCTGCCCGAGGCGCGGTACGTCGAGCGCGCCACGATGGCAGGGGAGCGGACCGGCGCCCTGGCGGGCACCGACGCGGACTCCGTGCCGTACTTCGCGGTCGCCGTGCTGCCCAGCCGGATCGACGCGCCCCGCCCTTCGCCGGCAGCGGGCCGGGACACCGGTGAGGTCGTCGTGGTCGGCACGGGGCCGGCCGGGCCGCTGTGGCTGACGCCCGAGACACGCGGGGCGCTGGCGGCCGCCGACGACCTGGTCGGCTACACGACGTACCTGGACCGGGTACCCGTGCGGCCGGGCCAGCTGCGTCACGGCTCCGACAACAAGGTCGAGTCGGAGCGCGCCGAATTCGCACTCGACCTGGCACGCCGCGGACGCCGCGTGGCCGTGGTGTCCGGCGGCGACCCCGGGGTCTTCGCGATGGCGACGGCCGTCCTGGAAGTGGCCTCGCAGGACGCGTACACGGACATCGCGGTGCGGGTGCTTCCCGGGGTGACCGCGGCGAACGCGGCCGCCGCACGGGCGGGTGCGCCGCTGGGCCACGACTACGCCACCATCTCCCTCTCCGACCGCCTCAAGCCGTGGGAGGTCATCGCCGAGCGGCTGCGCGCGGTGGCCACGGCCGACCTGGTCACGGCGCTCTACAACCCCGGCTCACGCAGCAGGACCTGGCAGGTCGGCAAGGCCCGCGACCTGCTGCTGGAACACCGCTCCCCGGACACGCCCGTGGTCCTCGGCCGCGATGTCGGGGGGCCGTCGGAGAGCGTGCGGACGGTGCGGCTGGCCGATCTCGACCCGGCTGAGGTGGACATGAGGACGATCCTCATCGTCGGGTCCTCGCAGACCCGATGGGTCCACCGGGGCAACGGGCAGCAGATCATCTGGACGCCGCGCCGCTACCCGGAGGACTGACGAGCCGAGGCCGGTGCGGCGCCGGGGTCGACGGAACGGCGCGGGTGACGACCGGCCACGCGACGGCCCCGGCCTCGCCGTCCGGTCAGTGGTCCCGGACCCAGGCGGCCATCTTTCCCATGGACCGGGCCGCTTCGGCCAGGTTTCGGGCCGCCCGGTCGAGCTCCTGCGCGAGCTGCGCAGCCTGCTCGGCCGCGGCGGGGCTCCCCGGCGCGTTGACGGCTATCCCCCGGTAGCCGATGGGGCCCTCGTTGTACCGCTGGTAGTAGCCGCTGAAATCGACCGGCCCGATGCCGGCGAACCGCACGCCGGAGAGCTGTGTCTCGTCCGCGCCCCCGTTGCCGGTGATGTCGAGGCGATAGCGGGTGAAGGGGGCGGCCCCGACCCCGCTGATCCGGAACGTCCTGGCCTCGAAGCGCTCGGTGAAGCCCTCCCCCGCCCGGGAGTCCAGCTGGGTCCAGCGGTCACCGTCCGTCGAGCCGTGGAGCAGCCAGTCCCGGGGATCGCGCTGCGGGAAGTCGTTGGCCGAGGTCAGCGTGTACGAGGTGAGGGTGACGGGACGATCGAACTTGAACTCCACCCAGGCCTGGTCGTCACCCGCCAGCCACTTCTTCCGCGAGGCGTGGAGCAGATGGTCCGCGATCTCCCCGGCGGCCCTGTACTCGTCACTCACGTCGACCACCGTCGCGGCTGCGGTGACGTCCGACGCGGCGCCCTCGCCGCCGAAGCCGGTGCGCAGCCCGGCCACACCGGAGTTGCCCCGCTGATCACGCCAGGTCACCCGCTCCACGGGCCCCGAGCCGTCGTCCACCAGGAGCCGCAGCTCGCCGGAGCTGTGCCAGTCGCCGCCCCACCCCTCCTCGGTCTCGAACCGGTGCACGTGTGCGTCCTCGGTGCCCTCCGGGAAGGCCCGGCGCCCGGTGATACGTCCACGGAATTCCGCGAGTGTGCCGTCGGCGGCACGGTGGTGCCCGTGGAAGTCGGACATGTTCGACTGGAAGCTGATCGCCGACTCCGCGCCGTCCGCTCCACGCCACCCCAGCTGCGCGGGCAGCGAGTGTTCGCCCCGGTCGACGTGGAACAACAGCCGGGGACCGGACGTCCAGGACGAGGTGAAGGGCTCGCGACGCTCAGTCGTGTAGGCGAAGACCGTGTCGCGGGCCGCCTCCGCCGCCATCGCGCGCTCCGAACGGCCGCGCTCGTAGACGGAGTCGAGCGTGACGCGGTAGAGCCAGAGCATGCTGCGCGCGTCGTCCGCCGAGCGTATCTCCAGGGTATTGGTGCCCGGCCGCAGCAACCGGCCCGGCACGGCGAACACATTGTCCTGCGGCAGGTCACCGCCGCCGGGCACGGTGAGGCCACGGACGAGAACGTGCTGATTGACCAGCAGGTCGACCGGGGCGTAACCGGGAGAGCGGCCCAGCTTGGACACAAGCGCGGTCACATTGAGTGTCGCCTCGCCGATCTCTTCCCCGGCGTCCACCTCGAAGTCCAGCGCGACCCTCGCACCGGCGCTCATCGCCAGGTGCGAGGAGGCGGTGTGGCACGCCTCGTACGTCGTGCCGCAGTTGGACACCCGGGCCGGCGTCACGGAGAAATCGGCGAACGTGGGTTGCATGCAAGGCTCCTGAAGCTTCGTCACGTCCGTTGCGCGACTCCGGTGAGTGGGTCGGCCCCCACGCTAATGAAGCCCACTGACAGTCCGGCGGGGGCCGGTGGCCCGGGCCCGTTGTCAGACCTCCGTGCCACGATGGCGCTCATGAGCACCCCCGTACGCCACATGCCTCCCCTGGGCGCCGATGAGCGGACCTCGCTGGAGAGCTGGCTCGGCTTCTACCGCGTCACGCTCGCCCAGAAGTGCGAGGGTCTGGCGGACGGCCAACTCCGCGACGCGGCCGCAGCACCCTCGGAGATCACCCTGCTCGGCCTCGTCCAGCACGCGGCGGAGGTCGAACGGAACTGGTTCCGCCGGGTCCTCGCCCAGGAGGACGTGCCGCCGATCTACGCACCCGAGGCCGACCCGGACGGCACCGACGGCGGGTTCGACCTGGCCGAGGACGCGACGTACGAGCAGGCCCTGGCCGTATGGCAGTCGGAGATGGACCGGGCCCGGGAGAACTGCGCGGCCCGCGCCCTCGACGACACCAGCCCGTTCATGGGGGGCCAGGTCACTTTGCGGTGGATCTACACGCACATGATCGGCGAGTACGCCCGCCACTGCGGCCACGCCGACCTCCTACGAGAGCGCCTCGACGGCCGTACGGGCGTCTGAGGCCGGGCTTCGGCGCGGCCGTGAGCGCCCCGGCACAGGGGGCGCGGTCACGTCAGGGAAGAAGGGCCCGCAGCAGGGCAAGGGCCTCATCCGACGTCCCGGCCACCGGCACACCTGGCGGGACCGGAGGCCGTCCGACCACCACCACCGGGATCCCGGCCTCCCGGGCCGCGGCGAGCTTGGGGGCGGTCGCGTCACCGCCGCTGTCCTTCGTGACGAGGACGTCGATGCGATGCCGCCGGATCAGCTCACGCTCCCCCTGCAAGGAGAACGGCCCCCGGTCCAGCAGGACTTCCATCCGCGCCGGATGCGGCGCGTCGGGGGCGTCCACCGAGCGCATCAGGAACCACAGGGAATCCAGTGCGGCGAACGCCGCCAGACCCATGCGCCCCGTGGTGAGGAAGACACGCGACCCGAGCTCCGGCAGCAGCTCCGCCGCGCCCGCGAGGGAGTCGGTGATGTGCCACCGGTCGCCCTCGACGGGCACCCAGCCGGGCCGCCGGAAGGCCAGCAGGGGAACATGGACAGCGGCGGCGGCCGAGGCCGCGTTGAAACTGATCGTTCCGGCGAAGGGATGGGTGGCATCGATGACCACATCCACATGGTGTGCGCGGAGCCATCCGGCCATGCCCTCGGCTCCCCCGAAGCCGCCGACGCGTACCTCGCCGGGCGGCAGCTTCGGGTGGGCGACGCGTCCCGCGAGTGAGCTGGTCACCCGGATCCCGTCCGTGGCCACCAGGCACTCCGCGAGCCGGCGGGCCTCCGTCGTGCCGCCGAGGACGAGTATGTGCAAGGGCATGGGTCGGTCCATCCATGAGCAGTGAGGCGCAGGGCGGGCGCACCGCCCAACTCAAGCACACCGGTCTGCGGCCGGGATGGACGACCGGGGCCTGCGCGACGGCGGCGACCACGGCCGCCTACACGGCCCTCCTGACCGGCGAGTTCCCGGATCCGGTGACCATCACCCTGCCCAGGGGCCAGACCCCTGCCTTCGCACTCGCGGTGGAGGAACTCACCGGCGGGCAGGCCGGGGCGGGCGTGGTCAAGGACGCGGGCGACGACCCGGACGTCACACACGGCGCACTGGTGCGGTCCACCGTGCGGCTGCTGCCGCCGGGCTCCGGAGTGGTGTTCCGCGCCGGGCCCGGCGTGGGGACGGTGACGCTCCCCGGGCTGCCGCTCGATGTCGGGGAGCCCGCGATCAACCCAGTACCCCGTCAGATGATGCGCGACCATGTGGCGCGGGTGGCGGCGGAGCACGGTGGCACCGGCGACGTCGAGATCACCGTCTCCGTCGACGACGGTGAGGAGATCGCACGTTTCACGTGGAACATCCGCCTGGGCATCCTGGGCGGGATCTCGATCCTGGGCACGACAGGAATCGTGGTGCCGTACTCCTGCTCGGCCTGGATCGATTCGATCCGCCGCGGGGTGGACGTGGCACTCGCGGCCGGGCACCGTCATGTCGCGGGGTGCACGGGCTCGACCTCGGAGAAGACGGTGGTCGCCGAGTACGGGCTGCCGGAGATCGCCCTGTTGGACATGGGGGACTTCGCGGGTGCGGTGCTGAAGTACGTACGCCGGCATCCGGTGGAGCGGCTGACCCTCTGCGGAGGGTTCGCCAAGCTGTCCAAGCTCGCCGCCGGGCACCTGGACCTGCACTCGGGCCGTTCCCAGGTCGACAAACCGTTCCTGGCGCGGCTGGCCCGGCAGGGCGGCGCGAGCGAGGCGCTGGCGGCGGAGATCGAGGTCGCCAACACCGGCCTCGCGGCGCTGCAGCTGTGCACGGCAGCCGGGGTGCCCCTGGGCGACCTGGTCGCGGTGGCGGCCCGGGAGCAGGCACTTTCGGTGCTGCGGGGTGCGCCGGTGGCGGTCGATGTTATCTGCATCGACCGGGCGGGAGCCGTCGTGGGGCGCAGCGAGGCCCGTTGAGCGGGGGCAGGACGGCCGCCGACCATCCCGTCCGCCCGTCCGTCCGTCAGCAGGTGTGGCGGTCCCGTGCCGGGGAGTACAGGTGGCTGTCGCGGAACTGCTCGGCGCCCAGTGTCCGGCCGACCATGATCACCGCTGTCCGGATCACCCCGGCAGTCTTCACCTGCTCCGCGATGGAATGCAGCGTGCCGCGCAGGACGACCTCGTCGGGGCGCGAGGCCATGGCGACCACGGCGGCGGGGCAGTCGGCGCCGTAGTGCGGCAGCAGCTCGTCGACCACCCGGTCCACGTACCGCGCCGCGAGGTGCAGCACGATCAGGGCGCCGCTGCGGCCCAGCGTGGCCAGGTCCTCGCCCTCGGGCATCGCCGTGGCCCGCTGGGCGATCCGGGTGAGGATCACTGTCTGGCCGACCGTGGGCACCGTCAACTCCCGTTTGAGCGCCGCCGCCGCCGCCGCGAACGCGGGCACCCCGGGCACCACTTCGTACGGCACGCCCGCCTCGTCGAGCCGCCGCATCTGCTCGTTCACGGCGCTGAAGACCGAGGGGTCGCCGGAGTGCAGCCGGGCCACGTCGTGGCCGTCCTCATGGGCGCGGACCAGCTCGGCGGTGATCTGGTCGATGTCCAGCAGGGCGGTGTCCACGAGCCGGGCGTCCGGCGGGCATTCGGCGAGCAGTTCACGCGGCACCAGACTGCCCGCGTACAGGCAGACCGGGCTGGCGGCGAGGACACGGGCACCGCGCACCGTGATCAGATCGGCGGCGCCGGGGCCCGCGCCGATGAAGTACACGGTCATCTGTCGTCTCCTGGAGCGTGCGAGGTTTTCTGTACGGACCACTGGGTCACGGGCATGGCCTGACGCCACCCGGTGAAACCGCCGACGGGCACGGCGTGGGCCACCGCGAGGCGTACCAGGTCGCCGCCGAGCCGCCGGTAGCACTCCGCGAGCAGCGCCTCCGACTCCAGCGTGACCGTATTGGCCACGAGCCGGCCGCCCGGGGGCAGCGCGTACCAGCAGGCATCGAGCAGCCCCGGCGAGGTCAGCCCGCCGCCGATGAACACGGCGTCGGGTACGGGCAGTCCGGCCAGGGCGTCCGGTGCGCGGCCGGTGACCACGCGCAATCCGGGGACGCCGAGCCGGTCCGCGTTTCGCGCGATGCGACGCGCCCGTACCGGATCGCGTTCCACGGTGACGGCGCCGCAGGACGGATGGGTGCGCATCCACTCCGCCGCGATCGATCCGGAGCCACCGCCGATGTCCCAGAGGAGCTCACCGGGGGCGGGCGCGAGTACGCCGAGCGTGGCCGCCCGGACATGGCGCTTGGTGAGCTGCCCGTCGTGTTCGTACGCCTCGTCGGGGAGTCCCGGGACGGCTCCCAGGCGCAAGGCGTCCGGAGTGCTGCGGCAGTCCACCGCGATGACGTTGAGCGGGTCCCCGGGCGGGTGCTCCCAGGTGTCGGCGATGCCGTCCAGACAGTCCTCGGCCGTACCCCCGAGCTGTTCGAGCACCCGCATCCGGCTGGGCCCGAAGCCATGGTCCCGCAGCAGGGCGGCCACGGTGGCGGGTGTGGCGGCGTCCGCGGAGAGCACCAGCAGCCGGCGCCCGTCGTGCAGGGCACCGGCCAGGCGGGCCGTGGGGCGGCCGACGAGGGTGACGGTCTCGGTGACCTCCACCGGCCAGCCGAGCCGGGCACAGGCGTAGGACACCGAGGACGGGTGCGGCAGCACCCGGAGCGCCCCAGCGCCCAGCTCCTCGGTGAGGGCCCGGCCGATGCCGTAGAACATGGGGTCTCCGCTGGCCAGCACAGCGGTCCTGCTCCCCGCGTGCGCGGCGAGCAGACCGCGCACGGCGGGCCGCAGAGGCGAAGGCCAGGGCACACGCCGGCCCGCGCACTCCGGCGGGAGCAGCCCCAGCTGGCGCTCACCGCCGATCAGGACCTCTGCGTCCAGGAGCACCGCGCGCACGGTCTCGGGCAGGCCCGCCCAGCCGTCTGCGCCGATCCCCACGACGCTCACGGCAGACGCGGCGGACGTGGGCGCCGGGACGGCGGACGGGGGAGATGCGGGGGACACGACCGATACCTCGGGGTTGGCGGGACGACGCAGCCGAACTCTACGGGGGCCGGATCCGGGCCTGCGCGCCGGAGTGATTTCGAGTGGCGTCCCGCGTGGTGCCGGGAACAGGTCACCGGCTTCGACGTCCCCTGGGGGAGTTGCCCACAAGGGGCGGCGACCGAGAGCACAGGAGCAGCACCATGAAGTACCTCGTGATGGTTCAGGGTTCGCAGGCCGACTACGAGGCCATGGCCGGCAAACCGTCGGCCGGGAGTCCGGCCTGGAGTGAGAAGGACATGAAGGCGATGTTCGCCTTCATGGAAGGAGTCAACAAGGAGCTGATCGAGTCCCGCGAGATGGTGGACGGCAACGGTCTGGCCGCACCCGCCACGACCCGCTCGGTGCTGCCGGGCGCGGACGGCCGGCCGGTGGTGACGGACGGCCCCTACGGGGCCCAGGAGCAGCTCGCCGGGTACTGGGTGCTCGACTGCGAGAGTCTGGAGAGGGTCACCGAGATCGCGGCTCGTATCGGGATGTGTCCGCAGCCCGAGGGCGCGCCCGTTCATCCCGTGGTCATCCGGCCGATCATGGAGGAGGGCGGCGAGGTCACGGCGGCAGCCGGCTGAGGCGTGTGAGCCGTAGGCCGACGCATCGAGGACCTGCCACCGGTACCGTCACGCGCCGCAGGTCCTCGAAGCGCTCGTACGCCGCTACGGCACTGCGACACGGGCGGAGGGAATGGTCCGCCGCACCACGACTGCCGCTCGCCGAGTCGCCGATCCCGGTCTCTGTCGCGATCATCGAATACATGACCAAGAGCGACAAGTGCAAGGCCCGCACCGTGCGGATCGCCCAGGAACCCGACGCGGACGAACTGCTGGGCCGCAGTCCGCTGGCCGCCCTCATCGGAATGATGCTGGACCAGCAGGTACCGATGGAATGGGCGTTCACCGGCCCGCTCTCCCTGGCCCGGCGCATGGGGTCGGACGACCTGGATGCCCGGGAGATCGCCGCGTACGACCCGGATGCCTTCACCGGGCTGTTCACCGGCAAGCCCGCCCTGCACCGGTACCCGGGCTCCATGGCCAAGCGGGTGCAGCAGCTCTGCCAGTACCTGGTGTCCGAGTACGCCGGGCAGGCGGAAGCCGTCTGGGCCGACGCCACCACCGGGGCCGAGCTGCTGAAACGGCTCAACGCACTGCCCGGGTTCGGTACGCAGAAGGCACAGATCTTCCTGGCCCTGCTTGGCAAGCAGTTCGGCGTACGTCCGACGGGCTGGCGGGAGGCCGCGGGGGCGTACGGCGAAGAGGGCTCGCACCGCTCGGTGGCCGACATCACCGGACCCGACTCGCTCGCCGAGGTGCGTGCGTACAAGCAGCAGGCGAAGGCTGCGGCCAGAGCCGCGAGCCGGTCCACGTGACCGCGAACGGCCGTGCGCCCCCACCAGGACGGCGGCCGCCTCACCCGTCTCCCCCGCAACCGCTCCCACCAGGAAGGACCCCCGTGCACGCGACTCGTCACAGAGCCATCGCCGTTGTCGCCACCACCGCTCTGGCCACACCGCTCCTCCTCGCCGCGTCCCCGGACCACGGACACGCTCCGCACGGCTCGGCCGAGGACGCCGCCGAGCTCTCACAGCAGCTGGTCGAAAGAGCCTCCGCCCAGGACGCGTACCGGTATCTGGAGCGGTTCCAGGCCATAGCCGACTCGGCGGACGGCCATCGCGCGGCCGGTTCGGCCGGCCACGACGCCTCCGCCGCCCACGTCCACCGGCTGCTCCGGAAGGCCGGATACCGGGTCGCCTCCCAGGCGTTCGACTTCACCTACACCGAGACCCTCGCCGAGAGGCTCTCCGTGGTCTCCCCCACGCCCCGAGACATCTCGATCCGGGCGATGACGTACACCGCCTCCACCGGGGAGGGCGGCATCGAGGCCGCCCTCGCCGCGGTCCCCGCCGACGACACCACCGGCTGTGAGGCGGCCGACTACGCGGCGGCGGGCTTCACCGGCAAGATCGCCCTGATCAAGCGAGGCGGCTGCTCGTTCGCGGAGAAGCAGGCGGCGGCAGCGGCGGCGGGCGCGGCCGGCGCGGTGATCTACAACAACACCGACGGGGCCCTCTCGGGCACCCTGGGCGACCCCGGGGCCGGGAAGATCCCCACCGGCGGGCTCACTCGGGCCGAGGGCGAGAAGCTCGTCGCGGACCTGGCGAAGGGCGAGGTGAAGGTCTCCCTCGAGATCCGTGAGTTCCGGGAGGAGCGCACCACCCACAACGTCGTCGCCGAGACCCGCGGCGGGGACGCCGCGAGGACGGTCATGCTCGGCGCACACCTCGACTCGGTCACCGACGGCCCCGGCATCAACGACAACGCGACCGGCTCGGCCGGACTCCTCGAAGTCGCCCTGGAGCTGGCCGAGTCCCACCGGACACCCGCCAACAAGCTGCGGTTCGCCTGGTGGTCGGCGGAGGAGAACGGCCTGCTGGGCTCGGAGGCGTACGTCGCGAAGCTCTCCGAGGCACAGCGCGCGAAGATCGCGCTCTACCTCAACTTCGACATGATCGCCTCCCCGAACGGCGTGCAGTTCGTCTTCGACGGCGACGACTCCGACGGCACGGGTGAGGGCCCCGGCCCCGAGGGATCCGCCCAACTCGAACGTGACATCAACGCGTTCCTGGACAGTCAGGACAAGCCGCACACCGGTACGGACTTCTCCGGGCGATCCGACTACGGCCCCTTCATCGAGGTCGGTATCCCGGCCGGCGGTACGGACACAGGTGCCGAGGGCGTCAAGACGGCCGCGCAGGCCGAGACCTACGGCGGGACGGCCGGCATCGCGTACGACCCCTGCTACCACGCGGCCTGCGACAACGTGGACAACATCGACATGGGGCACTTCGACACCAACATCGATGTGATCGCCCACGCGGTGGGCACCTACGCCCACGATCTGAGCTCCCTGACCCGCCCGGTCCCGGCCGCGTCCGCCGACGACGGGCCCCGCAGTGGCGGCGCCCTGCGTAAGGGCCACGCCCAGGGCGTCACCCGGTAGCGGGCGGCGCGTACGCGCTTCGCGGGCGAGCCACGCCGCGCCCGCGGAGCGACGCACGGGGGCGACATCGGACCGCCACCGGGCGGTCGCCGTGCAACCACCCGGGCGCCCTCCCGAACACGTCCCCCGCACATGACAGACCGTGCGACGTTTTGTTCTGATTCATGACGTTCTGTGCGCCATCGCAGTCCTGTTCCCTGGCTGCGCCGGGAGGTCCTTGCCCGGTAGGCTTTCCGTGTGATCTTCAAGCGCATCGGAAATGGGCGGCCATATCCCGACCACGGCCGGGAAAGTACCCGCCAGTGGGCGGATGTCGCGCCGCGCCCGGTCCGCCTCGACCAGCTGGTGACCACCAAGGGCCAGCTGGACCTCGAGACCCTGCTCGCCGAGGACTCGACGTTCTACGGCGACCTGTTCGCCCACGTCGTGAAGTGGCAGGGCGACCTCTATCTCGAGGACGGCCTGCACCGCGCCGTGCGCGCCGCTCTGCAGCAGCGCCAGGTGCTGCACGCCCGCGTTCTCGAGCTGGGCTGAACCCGCCGCTCCCACCCTCGGAGCATTTCGGGCCTTTCGGGTGCCTTTATGCACGTATGGGTGCCATAGGTTGATCGTTTAGTAGGCATCATCACCAGGTCGCACTACGCTGCGCCCATGAGCATGCTGACCCCTCCCGGCATGGGCGGAAAGTACCGCGTCACGGGTAACACGTACCCGCGCATGCGCCGCCCCCGTCATCGCCGCAAGCTGGTCCTTTCGGCGGCCGCCGCCGTGGTGGCCCTCGGGCTGGCCGGATGGGGCACGCTCCAGATCGTCGACGTCTTCACCGGCGGCGACGAACAGGCCAACGCGGCCGACCGCCCGAAGGCCTGCACCACCCCGAGCGCTTCGGCGTCCGCTAAGCCGCTCCCGAAGCCGGCCACCATCAAGGTCAACATCTACAACGCGACGCCCCGCAGCGGGCTGGCCAAGGCCGCCGCGGACGAGCTCGAGAAGCGCGGCTTCGCCATCGGCAAGGTGGACAACGCCCCGGCCGCGTACGACCGGAAGGTGCCCGGCACCGGAATGCTGCTCGGCGGCCCGACGGCCATGAACGGCTCCTTCCCGGTGCTCGGCACACAGCTGCCGGGGGCCGCGCAGAAGACCGACGCCCGCAGGACGGCGGACGTCGATCTGATCATCGGTACGAAATTCAAGGCGTTCAGCACCCCTGCGGCGGCCGCATCGGCACTCACGGCCCTGACGAAACCAGCTCCGGCACCGTCGTCCTCCTGCTGAGGCGGCAGCGCCGGGACGGCCCGGCCGGACCACCAGGTCAGCAGGCGGTGCCGTACATCCGGTCCCCGGCGTCGCCGAGCCCCGGCACGATGTAGCCGTTCTCGTTGAGCCGCTCGTCGACCGAGGCCGTGACCACCGTGACCGGCGTGCCGGCCAGCTCCCGTTCCATCACCTCGACGCCCTCGGGCGCCGCGAGCAGCACGACCGCGGTGACATCGTCCGCGCCGCGCTTGATCAGCTCCCGGATGGCCGCGACGAGCGTGCCGCCCGTGGCGAGCATCGGGTCCAGGACATAGACCTGACGGCCGGAGAGGTCCTCGGGCATCCGCGTGGCATACGTCTCCGCCTGGAGCGTCTCCTCGTTCCGGATCATGCCCAGGAAGCCGACCTCGGCCGTCGGGAGCAGTCGCACCATGCCGTCCAGCATGCCGAGACCGGCGCGCAGGATCGGAACGACCAGGGGGCGCGGATGCGACAGCTTCACACCGGTCGTGGGCGTCACCGGGGTCTCGATGTCGACCTGCTCGGTCCGCACATCCCTGGTGGCCTCGTACGCGAGAAGGGTGACCAGCTCATCGGCGAGCCGCCGGAAGGTCGGGGAGTCGGTGCGCTTGTCGCGCAGCGTGGTGAGTTTGTGCGCCACCAACGGGTGGTCGACGACGTGGATCCGCATGCCGTCAACAGTAGCCGGGCCCCGCGCGGGGTTTCCGCCGGTCCGCGTTGGCATCAGGCACCTGTTCGGGGGGAAGGTGGGGACATACGGACCCAGGCTTGGGGTGGTGTGTCGATTGCCCGACGGGGAGCAGCGGATTCAGCGGCAGGCCGGACGCGACGCGCGCGACCTGCCCGATGCTCAGGAGAACGTGCCGGACGCGCAGGAGAGTGACGCGGCACGCCGGAGGCGCAGGGCGCAGTTCCTCCGTGAGCTTCACGAGGCGAAGCAGCTGCGCGACCGGGTCCAGCCGCGGCGGGCCCGCGCGGCCCGTATGCGGCAACAGATGCGGATGCGTACGTTCCGCTGGTGAGGACGGTCCCCGGCGCTCCCGGGCCGCCCCGGGACACATCGCGGTGACACCGTCGGCCGACACTCACTCGGAACAACTGATGGCCGACGCAACGGTCGAAGAGGCCTCGCATCGCGCTCGTTTCTGCCACGATGCCGATTGGGCGGGGCCCAGAGCAGCCGGATGAACCGTCTGCCCTCCCGTCGGACCGATTCACCTATGACAAGTGGGAGAGTCACGGTGTACTTCGCCGCACTGCTCGCGCGCACCGAAGACGGGTGGGAAGCGAGCGATACAGAGCTCGACGATGTGGAAACCCTGTCCGACCTGACGGATCTGGCCCGTGAGGCCTCGGTGGACGAGGACACGGTCCTCGTCTACATCGAGCAGGAGGACGCCTGGTTCGGCGTCCTCCGGGTGGACGGTGAGGAGGACCCCCGTATCTACATCTCGGACGCGTCCGCCGCCGCCCGCTCCTCGTACGGGGAGATCCTGCTCACGGACGAACTGCTCGGCCGCGAACCGGGGGCCGAGGACGAGATCGCCGCACTCGAGGCGCTCGTGGACCTCGACGGCAAGGAGGACGGCGAGTTGGAAGAACCCCGGTCCGACGCCGACAGCGACGGCGTCGCTGTCACCGAACCCGACCTGGATCACGACCCCGGCACCGTACCGGCGGGGCCGCTCGGCGATCTCGGGGTCCTCGCCGACCTCGGTATGTCCGAGGAGGATCTGATGACCCTGCGCACGGACGCGCTGACGGAGATCGCGGACGCGCTGGGAGCGTCCGAGGTCCTGGAGGCCGTCCGTTAGGGTCCGCTTCCGTCCGGGTGCGCTTCCGTTAGGGTCCCCGGGTGAACGCACCACCGCCCACACCCTCCTCACCG
Source organism: Streptomyces sp. NPDC002911 (assembly GCF_053591835.1). Classification (NCBI taxonomy): domain Bacteria; kingdom Bacillati; phylum Actinomycetota; class Actinomycetes; order Kitasatosporales; family Streptomycetaceae; genus Streptomyces; species Streptomyces sp. NPDC002911. The sequence continues at coordinate 88,906 of NZ_JBSFUO010000021.1, forward strand.
CCTCCCCCTGATCCCGTACGGGATCCGTGGCAGGCACCCATGCGCCGAGCCCTGGACGAGGCCGCGCAGGCGGCGTCGGCCGGCGATGTGCCGGTCGGCGCCGTTGTCCTGGGCCCGGACGGCGCCCTGCTCGCCACCGGCCACAACGAGCGCGAGGTGAGCGGCGACCCGACGGCACACGCCGAGGTGCTCGCCCTGCGCCGCGCCGCCGCCGCTCTCGGCTCCTGGCGGCTGACGGGCTGCACGCTGGTCGTCACCCTCGAGCCCTGCACGATGTGCGCGGGCGCACTCGTCCAGTCCCGGATCGCCCGGGTGGTCTACGGGGCCCGGGACGCGAAGGCCGGCGCCGCCGGTTCGCTCTGGGACGTCGTACGCGACCGCAGAGTCAACCACCGCCCCGAGGTGATCCACGGTGTCGCGGAGGACCTCTGCGCGGATCTGCTGACGGCGTTCTTCCGGGAGCGCTGAGACCGCCCCCCAGGGACTCCGGCCCGTCGCCGGGAATCGGATTTCGAACCAGGGCCCGGCATGGTCTAAGCTCTCTCTCGGTAGCGTGTCCGAGCGGCCGAAGGAGCTCGCCTCGAAAGCGAGTGTGGGGAAACTCACCGAGGGTTCAAATCCCTCCGCTACCGCAGGTAGATGAAGGGACCGACCCGTTGGGGTCGGTCCCTTCACTGCGTTCCGTCTCGGTTCCCGTCCAGGACGAGGGCGCCCGCGCCAGTCCGCCCCTTCTCCGCATGGCGCATCGCTCCGGACTCCTCGAACCGCTCGAACGACTCGACCCACTCGAACCACTCGGAAAATAATTTTGCAGGTTGTGCATCTTTGCCTACTATGCACGATGTGCCGAAGACAACGACATCCGCGCCCGGGCTGCGGGAGCGCAAGAAGCAGGCGACCCGCAACGCCCTCGCGGAGGCGGCCGTGCGGCTCGCCGCCGAGCACGGCGTGGAGAACGTCACGGTCGAGGCCATCAGCGAGGCCGCCGGTGTCTCGCCCAGGACGTTCTTCAACTACTTCTCGAGTCACGACGACGCGTTCATCATGATCGACGACGAGATCGGCGAGCGGATCAGAGAATCCGTTCGCCGCGCCCCGGCCGGCCTGACGCCGCTCGACGCCGTCCGCGGGGCCTTCGTCGCCGAGCTGCACGGATTCGAGGACCGCCAGGAGCTATGGGCCCTGCAGTCCAAGGTGCTCCAGCGGTCACCGCATCTCATCCAGCGCGGCCTCAACGCCCATGTCGCGGACGAGCGGGCCCTGGCCGTCGCCCTCGCCGAGTGGCTCGACGCCACCCGGGCCGGGACGGAAGGGCCGGGAAACTACGGCATCTACCCTCGGCTGCTCGCCGCCGTCAGTCATACCGCCTTGCGGATCGCCTTCGAGCACTGCTGCACCCATCCCGAGGAAACCGTGCTCGCGGACGCCTTCGAGGAGGCATTCGTGCACCTGGCACACGGCCTCCCGCGGCCGACGGAGTGATCCGGCCACCGCCGGCGACCGTTCCCCGCACCCGACCCCCGTTCTGCTCCAGCACCTAAGAAGGACTCCGTGACCGCAACCGAGGCGCCCGAGCAGGCGTCCACCTCCATGTCCAACAGGCAGATACTCCAGGCGATGTCAGGCCTGATGGCGGGCATGTTCGTCGCCATTCTCGCGGGTACCGTCGTAGCCAACGCCCTGCCGCGGATCATCGCCGACCTCGGTGCGAGCCAGTCCTCGTACACCTGGGTCGTGACCTCCGAGCTGCTCGCCATGACGGCCACCGTGCCGCTGTGGGGCAAGCTCGCGGACCTTTTCAACCAGAAGCTGCTGCTCCAGCTCTCGCTCGGCCTGTTCGTGGTCGGGTCCCTCGTGGCCGGCTTCTCCCAGGACGTCGTCACCCTGATCATCAGCCGTGTCATCCAGGGCATCGGCGCCGGTGGCCTGACGGCGCTGGCACAGATCGTGATGGCCGCCATCATTCCGCCGCGCCGGCTCGGCAAGTACGCGGGCATCTTCGGCGCGGTCTTCGCCGTGGGCACCGTCGCCGGTCCGCTGATCGGTGGTGTCCTCGTGGACACCTCGTGGCTCGGCTGGCGCTGGTGCTTCTTCATCGGTGTGCCGTTCGCACTGGCCGGGATCGTGCTGCTCCAGCGCACCCTGAAGCTGCCGACCGTGCGCCGTCAGGTCAGGATCGACTGGCTGGGTGCCTTCCTCATCGTGGGCGGCGTCTGCGCGCTGCTGATCTGGACCTCCCTCGCGGGCAACAGCTTCGACTGGGCGTCCTGGCAGACGGCCGCACTGGTGACCACCGGCGTGGTGCTTCTGGCAGCGGCGGTCTTCGTCGAATCCAGGGCCGCGGAGCCGATCATCCCGCTGGACATCTTCCGCAACCGCACGGTGTCCCTCACGACCCTGGCGAGCTTCTTCGTCGGTATCGCGATGTTCGCCGGGACCGTGTTCCTGTCCCAGTACTTCCAGATCTCCCTCGGCAAGTCCCCGACCGCGGCGGGGCTCATGAGCCTCCCGCTGATCGGCGGTCTGCTGGTGTCCTCGACCGTCGCCGGGCAGATCATCTCCGCGACCGGCAAGTGGAAGATCTATCTCGTCTCGGGCGCCGTCGTGATGACGGCCGGCCTCGGACTGCTCGCGACCATCGACGCCGACACTCACTTCGGTCTGCTCAGCCTCTACATGGCACTCATGGGTATCGGCGTCGGCATGCTGATGCAGAACCTCGTGCTCGCCGCGCAGAACGACGTGCCCGCGCACGAACTGGGCGCCGCGACCTCCGTGCTGTCCTTCTTCCGCAGCCTCGGTGGCACCATCGGCACCAGCGTGCTCGGTGCGATCCTCGCCAACCGGGTGGCCAGCGAGATGGCCAAGGGCCTCTCGGAAAGCGGGATCCCGGTGGCCGGCGGCGGACACGGCGGTGCCGTGCCCGACATGACCAAACTGCCCGAGCCGATGAAGGACATCGTCGAGCAGGCGTACGGCGTCGCGACCGGCGACCTCTTCCTCATCGCCACCCCGTTCGCCTTCCTCGGCCTCCTCGCGGTGCTCTTCATCAAGGAGAAGCCCCTCAAGACGACGAGCGGCATGGAACGCCTCGCCACCGAGGACGCCTCTACGGCAGCCGCCGTCACCGTCCCGGCACCCCGGAACGGTGCGGACTCCGACGTCCAGGACGCGGACCCCGGCACGATCGGTCTGAAGAAGGACTGACCCTCGCGACCTGATGACACGAAGGGCCCGGCGCTTGCGCCGGGCCCTTCGTGTCATCAGGTCGGGGCAAGCGGCATCGGGGGGCAAGCCGCCCCCCGGTGAGAACGGGGACCGCCAGGGCCTCGCCGCGGTCGGGGGGAAGTCACGCGGTGGGGACCTCGTGGAGGTCCCGCTCCTCGGCGCGCGCATTCCTGCCCGCGCTGCGGGCTCACTCCCCGTCCTCCCCCTTTCCGTAAGCCGCGCCCGCCGACAAAGGGCCCGAATCGACGAGTCCTTCGACCCTGAAAGCCTCGTCAGTGATCGGAAACGGCCAACGGATACGGCAATACGTGCGGCTAGAATCACCCGACTGCACAGGTGATCGAAGGGAAGGGGCGGGCTGTGGTGCAAGCGAGGAAGATCGTGGTCTACATGATCGTGGTCTTCGTGCTGTACACGATCATCACCTCACCCGAACGGGCCGCCGACCTCGTCCAAGTAGGGTTCGAAGGTGTTTCGAGCGCCGCTCAGGGCGTAGGAGACTTCATGTCCGAGCTCGTGGAGTAGGAGAAACCCCGTGATCCGCCACCTGGTCCTGTTGAAGCTGAACGACGGCGTCGAGCGGGACGACCCCCGGGTCGTCGCGGGCGCGGAGGCCTTCCGGGAGCTCGGCGGCAAGATCCCCGAGCTGGAGTTCTGGGAGTGCGCCTGGAACATCACCGACCGGCCGATCGCGTACGACTTCGCCATCAATTCGGCGGTCGCCGACGAGGACGCGCTCAAGCGGTACGTCGAGCACCCCGAGCATCAGGCCGCGGCCGGCCAGTGGCGCGCATTCGCCACTTGGGTGATCGCCGACTACCCCTTCTGAGCCTTCCGGCACCCGGTCCCGTCGGCCCCTCTCCTGCCAGAGAGGGGCTTTTCTGCATGTTTAAACCAAAAAACCTCCAACACGACTCCATGCGGTGCTTGCACACAGTGGACATGTCTTGTGATGCTATGACCGCTTTTGACGGATGAGTTGACCGTAGTTGACCGCAAAGGGGTGGCGACACCGTGCCGGCCAGTACAGCGCCTCAAGTCCCGCCCCAGAACGTCCAGACGGACGACATCCAGACCGAGACCCCCGACCCCACCACGCCCGCCAGGGCCCGGGGCGGCGACACCAGGGCGCTGACCCAGGTGCTGTTCGGGCGGCTCAAGGACCTCGACCCCGGCACCCCGGAGCACCACAGGGTGCGCACCGCGCTGATCGAGGCGAACCTGCCGCTCGTGCGGTACGCGGCGGCCCGCTTCCGCAGCCGCAACGAGCCGATGGAGGACGTCGTCCAGGTCGGCACCATCGGCCTGATCAACGCCATCGACCGTTTCGACCCGGAACGCGGAGTCCAGTTCCCCACGTTCGCCATGCCCACCGTGGTCGGCGAGATCAAGCGCTACTTCCGGGACAACGTACGGACCGTGCACGTGCCGCGGCGGCTGCACGAGCTCTGGGTCCAGGTCACCGGCGCCACGGAGGACCTGACGACCGCTCACGGCCGCTCACCGACCACCGGCGAGATCGCCGAGCGCCTGAAGATCTCCGAGGACGAGGTCCTCGCCTGCATCGAGGCGGGCCGCTCGTACCACGCGACCTCACTGGAGGCGGCCCAGGAAGGTGAGGGGCTGCCGGGGCTCCTGGACAGGCTCGGCTACGAGGACCCGGCGCTTGCCGGTGTCGAGCACCGCGACCTGGTGCGGCATCTGCTCGTCCAGCTGCCCGAGCGCGAGCAGCGGATTCTGCTGCTGCGCTACTACAACAACCTGACGCAGTCACAGATCAGCGCCGAACTGGGCGTCTCCCAGATGCATGTGTCAAGGCTTCTGGCCAGAAGCTTCGCCCGACTGCGATCCGCAAACAGGATCGAAGCGTAGTCAGAACGGGTAGACACGGGGAGGGCCGGATCGGGAGGCTCAAAAGCCGCACACCCCCTGTTTCCTGCGCAGTTTCGGCGCTGACTTGTCGACAAGTCACTACAGCGCGTTGCCGACATGTGACATTCTGCTGGAACCGCGTTTGCCGCAGCCCCACCTCCGGTATTCAGGTGGAGGCTGCGTTCCTCCGATGGTCGTGGCCACCGCGACCGTCCGCGACCTCAAGGGGGTGGCATGTCCGCAGAACAGGGCAGCTCGAAGGTGCTCACGCTCACGAAGAGCGTGCCAGCACCCGCCGTGCTCACCAGCTCGCCGGAAGCCATCGACACCCGTACCCTGTCCCGCTCCCTGTTCCTGCGGCTCGCCGCGCTGGGTCCCGCCTCGGGCCCCGACGGAACGGACAGCCCGGAGCGGGCCTATGTGCGGGACACACTCATCGAGCTCAACCTCCCGCTCGTGCGGTACGCGGCGGCACGGTTCCGGAGCCGTAACGAACCCATGGAGGACATCGTCCAAGTCGGGACGATCGGCCTGATCAAGGCGATCGACCGCTTCGACTGCGAACGGGGCGTGGAATTCCCCACGTTCGCGATGCCGACCGTCGTGGGGGAGATCAAGCGCTTCTTCCGCGACACCTCGTGGTCGGTCCGGGTGCCTCGTCGGCTCCAGGAGCTGCGGCTCGCCCTCACCAAGACCAGCGACGAGCTCGCGCAGAAGCTGGACCGTTCGCCGACGGTGCCGGAGCTGGCCAAGGCGCTCGGGGTCTCCGAGGAGGACGTGGTCGACGGCTTGGCCGTGGGCAATGCCTACACGGCCTCCTCCCTGGACTCACCGTCTCCCGAGGACGACGGCGGCGAGGGCTCGCTGGCGGACCGTCTGGGCTACGAGGACGCGGCGCTGGAAGGCGTCGAGTACCGCGAGTCCCTGAAGCCGCTGCTGGCCAAGCTCGCCCCGCGCGAGCGGCAGATCATCATGCTGCGCTTCTTCGCCAACATGACCCAGTCGCAGATCGGCGAGGAGGTCGGCATCTCACAGATGCACGTTTCCAGGCTGCTGACCCGGACCCTCACCCAGCTCAGGGAGGGGCTCATCGCCGACTGACCCCTGGCGGGTCTCCGTACGGCACGGCTCATGGGCCGCCGGGGCGCCACGAGCGCCGCCCCGGCGGCGCCGCGTCCGGGCGCCCCGCGCGGGCGACGCAGAAGCTCCCGCACCGACGGGCGGTACGGGAGCGGTGGAACGCGTACACGCTCAGGTGGACGCCCGGCAGGCCCTGGGCCCCGGGACAAGGGGCGACGGGACGGCCGTTACGGGGACGGGGACGGTCAGCGGAGCGCGAGCCAGGCGACCGCGCCCAGGACGACGATGACCGCGACGACGGCCACGATCACCCCGGTCTTCGGGCCGGACGAGGTCGCGGCGGGCTGCTGCCTGCGCTGCGGCTCGCCGTCGTCGACAAACGCGCGGAACATCTGCGTGCTGCCCGCCGGGTCGGGAGTGCCCTCGGGGCCCGGCTGAGGGGCGTGGGGGTTGTGTGCCATGGCCCAGGACACTAGCGAACTCGGCACGTCCGCCCAACCCCCGGGTCCACGGGGGCCCATGCCCTCCCTTCGCGCACACGGCCCCTTCACCCGTCCGCCGGAGCGCTCCGCACCGCCTCCACTCGCCACCTCGCCGATCGGGCCTGTGACGAGGAACACAGGCCGACACGGCCCACCCCATGTGCGCTGCACGCTTGACCGGGCCACTGCACGGCCTTTTACGTTCCTTTACTTCTGCAAGCCCCATTTCGTTTGCCTGCAGCAACCAACTGCTTCTATCGTTGCCCTAAGCAACAAGATGACCTCGCGAGACGCCTGGAGGGTCAGTGGCAGCACGGAGCCAGTACCAAGAACTGGCCCGGCAGCTCAGTGCCGTCGGAGCCGTCAAACGGGGACTCGCCCGCATCCTGCCCGCCGAGTGTCCCGGTGGCTCGGCCGCCGTGCTGACGCTTCTGGCCAGGAACGGCGAGATGCGGATCTCCCAACTGGCCGACCTCCTGGCCGTGGACATGTCGGTGACCAGCCGTCATGTCACCCACGCGGTGGAGAACGGCTGGATCGAACGGTTCCCGGACCCCTCGGACAAGCGGTCCCGCATCCTGCGGCTGACCCCCGCGGGCGACGATCTGCTCGACGAGCTGACCCGGCGGACCACCGAGATGTTCGCCCACAACCTCATCGACTGGTCCGACGAAGAAGTCGGACAGCTCAACACGTTGTTGTCCCGGCTGCGCGACAGCTTCTCCTGCCGCGGCACCGGAGGGTGCACCCCCGGAAGGCACAGCGGCGACTGCCGCACCGGGCACTCCGACGATGCGCCCACCCGTACACCCGTGTAACAGAAGCAAAGAGAAGGAATTCAATGGCTACGACCACACCACCCGGTGTGCGGGGCGGCCACGCCAAGCACGGGGCTGCTGAAGCCCCTGCAGGCGCGCCGATGACACACCGGCAGATCATGGAAGCGCTGACCGGGCTGCTGCTCGGCATGTTCGTCGCGATTCTGTCGTCGACGGTCGTTTCCAACGCCCTGCCCGAGATCATTTCGGACCTCGGTGGCGGCCAGAGCGCCTACACCTGGGTCGTGACGGCCTCGCTGCTGGCCATGACCGCGACCACCCCCCTGTGGGGCAAGCTCGCGGACCTGTTCAGCAAGAAGCTGCTGGTCCAGATCGCCCTGGTCATCTATGTGGGCGGCTCCGTAGTCGCCGGTCTCTCGACCAGCAGCGGCATGCTCATCACCTGCCGTGTGGTGCAGGGCATCGGCGTCGGCGGCCTTTCGGCCCTCGCCCAGATCGTGATGGCCGCGATGATCTCCCCGCGCGAGCGCGGGCGCTACAGCGGCTACCTCGGCGCGGTCTTCGCCGTCGCGACGGTGGGCGGTCCGCTCCTCGGCGGTGTCATCACCGACACCAGCTGGATGGGCTGGCGCTGGTGCTTCTACGTGGGCGTGCCGTTCGCGATCATCGCCCTGATCGTGCTCCAGAAGACCCTGAAGCTCCCCGTGACCAAGCGCGAGGGGGTCAAGGTCGACTGGTCGGGCGCGTTCTTCATCAGCGCCGCGGTCTCGCTGTTGCTGCTCTGGGTGACCTTCGCGGGCGACAAGTACGACTGGGTCTCCTGGCAGACCTGGACGATGCTCGGCGGCACCGTCGTCCTCATCGCGCTGTTCCTGTTCATCGAGACCAAGGCCAGCGAGCCGATCATCCCGCTGCGCCTCTTCCGTAACCGCACCATCACGCTGGCCTCCGCGGCCTCGCTGTTCGTCGGTATCGGAATGTTCGCCGGCACCGTCTTCTTCAGCCAGTACTTCCAGCTGGCGCGGGACAAGTCGCCGACGATGTCCGGCGTCATGACGATCCCGATGATCGCCGGGCTGTTCCTGTCCTCGACCGTGTCGGGCCAGATCATCACCAAGACGGGCCGCTGGAAGGCCTGGCTGGTCACCGGTGGCTTCCTGCTCACCGCGGGCCTCGGTCTGCTGGGCACCATCCGGTACGACACCGAGTACTGGCAGATCGCGGTCTTCATGTTCGTCATGGGTCTCGGCATCGGCATGATGATGCAGAACCTGGTGCTCGCCACGCAGAACCAGGTGGCTCCCGCCGACCTGGGCGCGGCCAGCTCCGTCGTGACGTTCTTCCGTTCCCTCGGCGGTGCGATCGGCGTCTCGGCGCTCGGTGCCGTCCTGGGCAACCGCGTCACCCACTACGTCAAGGACGGCCTCGCCGACCTCGGCCCCGAGGGTGCCGCGCTGGGCCACGGCGGAACCGGCGGCGGGGGCATCCCCGACCTGGACGCGCTCCCCGCACCGCTCCGTACGGTCATGGAGGTCGCTTACGGCCACGGTGTCGCCGACGTCTTCCTGTACGCCGCGCCTGCCGCACTGGTCGCGTTCATCCTGACGCTCTTCATCAAGGAGGTCGCTCTGAAGAGCCGGGCAGGCAACGACGACGTCGCCCCCGCCGAGGTGGCCGCCGCGACGGAGCCCGCCGAGGCCACCACCGGCACCGCGCCGGTCGCCGAGCGAACGGCCGGACCCGCCTCGGCCGCGGTCCCGGAGATGTCGGTCGCCACGAAGGAGCTGACCATTCAGGGCACGCCCGTACGCGGTGTGGTGCGGGGCGCCGAAGGCGCACCCGTCGCCCGCGCCGCCGTCACACTGATCTCGCTGGGCGGCCGCCAACTGGGGCGCTCCGTCGCCCAGGCCGACGGCGGTTACGTACTGGACGCGCCGGCCTCCGGCTCGTACGTCCTGATCGCCTCCGCCGACGGCTTCCAGCCGCAGGCGTCCACCGTGGTCGTCGGCGACGAGCCGCTGGCCTACGACATCCTGCTCGCCGGTACGAGCGGTCTCTCCGGGACCGTACGGACCGCCGAGGGCGGCACCCCGGTCCATGGCGCCATGGTCGTCGTGACCGATGTGCGCGGCGATGTGCTGGCCACGGGTGTCTCGGGCGACGCGGGTGAGTTCACCTTCGGTGAGCTGATCCCGGGCTCGGTGACCGTCGCCGTCACGGCTGCGGGCTTCCGTCCGCTGGCCCTGCCGGTGGAGGTCGGCGGCCAGGGTGTCACCCGGGTCGACGTGGCCCTGCGGTCCGGTGCGCTGGTGCGGGGTGTCGTCAAGGCCGGCTCCGGCCGGGCACCGCTGAACGACGCCCGGGTCACGCTGATCGACGCGGCCGGCAACGTGGTGGCCACCTCGACGACCGGGGAGGACGGCGTGTACGCCTTCACCGACCTGGACGCCGGCGAGTACTCCGTGATCGCGACCGGCTACCCGCCGGTGGCCGGCTCGCTGACCGTGAGCGGCACCGGAGTCGACGGTCACGACATCGAGCTCGCCCACCCGGGCGAGTAGGAGAGATCCACGAAGACCACTGGCGGAACAGCACTTCGAGCGGAGAGGCTGTGGCCGTCGGCGGAATGGGCCCCGGGGTGGGCGAGGGTCGCTGCGGTGATCGGGTCCATGCTGGAACTCCCTCGTTCGGTGACGGATCCCACTTTAAGTCGGCTTCGCAGCCCCCCGAAGC